>JANPLC010000050.1:0-54208 GCA_031426335.1 Planctomycetota bacterium | reverse complement strand
TCTTGGCGTTGGATGTCCAGGATGGTTGACCCACGGCGACAACCTATTTCAAAAAGATCAGTATTGCGCGCTTGTGCGCCCCCTCCGCGATACATGGGACGTCTTCACCGCGCATGGCGGGCTTCGGCTGCCGATCTTGATGCGGCCCGCCCAGGTGAAGTGACGCTGAAGTCGAAGAGGACACCGCGCAGCAAGGTATTAGCGGCACCACTTTATGCTGTAGTGAAAATGAGTGGGTTGCGTAGGTTGGGCCGAAAATCCACGGACGGGCCCGCCCTCCGCGCTCTTGGTACGGTTGCACTTCAGCGCTCACGCGGGCGCTAGCGAAAGTGGTCGGATTGAGAAGCCTCGCCAGCGCCGGCTGTTCGCGTCACGCTGATCGGAAGCCGCCCATGACGCGTAAGGCCAGACCATCTGGGAAGATCGCCGCTCAACCAGTGCAGGCGCTGCCTGCTGAGGATGCGCTCACGCCGGACAAGCCCAATTTTTTCATCGTCGGCATCGGCGCCTCAGCCGGTGGCTTGGCGGCGTTTGAGGCTTTTTTTTCCGGCATGCCCGCCAACCGCGATCCGGGCATGGCCTTCGTCCTGGTTCAGCACCTTGACCCTGAGCATAAAAGCCTGCTGGCCGAACTCGTGCGGCGCTTCACGCCCATGGCCGTTTTTGAGATCGAAGACGGAATGGCGGTGAAGCCGAACTGCGTCTACATCATCCCGCCCAATTACACCCTGACCATCCTGCACGGCAGGCTGCAACTACTGGCGCCCACCGAGTCGCGCGGGCACCGCCTGCCGATCGATTTTTTCTTCAACGCGCTGGCCGATGACCAGGGCAAGCGTGCGGTCGCCATCGTGCTCTCGGGCACGGGCAGCGACGGCAGCCGCGGGGTGCGGACGATCAAGGCCGCGGGGGGTCTGGTGTTGGCCCAACACCCAGCGTCGTGTGAGTTCGATGGCATGCCGCGCAGCGCCATCGCCACCGGCCTGGTGGACTACGAACTGCCACCCGCCGAGATGCCCGCGCGGCTCATCACCTATGCTGCCGAGATCTCTACACGGCCCACCGGCCCGATGTTCGTGCCGACGCCGACGAGCGAAAACGCACTGAAGAAGATCTTCGCCCTGCTGCGCGCCCAGACCAAACATGACTTCTCACACTACAAGCTGAGCACGATCACCCGGCGGATTGAACGACGGATGGCCGTCAACAAAATCGAAGCGATCGAGGATTACGTCAAGTTCCTGCAGGTGACTCCGGTCGAGGCCGATGAATTGTTTCGCGATCTATTGATCGGAGTGACCAACTTCTTTCGTGATCCTGCGGCCTTCGCAGCCCTTGAGACCCAAACCATCCCAGCGCTGTTCGTCGCCAAGCCGGCGGCCTCGATCATCCGGGCATGGTCGGTGGGATGCTCCACCGGCGAAGAGGCCTATTCCCTCGCCATCTTGTTACTGGAACGCATGGAGGTGCTCAAGCAGGGCCACGCCGTGCAGGTGTTCGCCACTGACCTTGACCGCCGAGCAATAGCCACTGCCCGGACCGGCCGCTATCCGGCCAGCATCGCCGCCGATATCACACCGGAACGCCTGGCCCGGTTTTTTATCCGCGAAGCCGATGGCCTTTTCTATCGCGTCCACAAGGCCATCCGCGATATGGTGGTGTTCTCTGAGCAGGACGTGATCAAGGATCCGCCGTTCTCCAGACTCGACCTGCTGTGCTGCCGCAACCTGTTGATTTATTTCGACACCGAGCTGCAAAAGAAGCTCATGCCGATGTTCCACTACGCGCTCAATCCTGGTGGCAGGTTGTTCCTGGGGACGTCCGAAGGGGTCGGCCACTTTGACGATCTGTTCGCGCTCCAGGACCGGGCGGCCAAGATCTATCAGCGCAAAGACGCATGCTACGACCTTCAGCGTCTGGCGCTCAGCAGCACCCTTCCGCCCATCACCGCCATTCAAGCGGCGCTGCCACGCAGTGCCGGAAAATTAGGAAATCCCATGAAGATGCCGCTGCGCGAGTTGACCGAACAGGCGCTGCTGCAGCACGCAGGCCTGGTCAGCGTGCTGGTCAACGCCACGGGAGACATCCTCTATCTACACGGACGCACCGGCATGTACCTGGAGCCGGCGCCAGGCGAGGCAGGGGTCAACAACGTGGTGAAAATGGCCCGCGAAGGCCTGCGTCCCGATCTGGTCACCGCCCTGCATCAAGCGGCGGCAGCGCACACCGTGGTGCGCCGACCAGACGTGCGGGTCAAGACCAACGGCCATTTCACCACCATCACGCTGACCGTCAGGCCGCTGACCTCTGGCCCGGGCCCAACCCCGTCGTCGCCACTGTATCTGGTCATCATGGAAGAAGCGGCGTCCGGCAGTCCGCCGGTGGCGCCATCGGCCGCTCGCGAGTCCGCCTCTGCATCCGACTCTTCGACCGACTCTTTGACCGACTCTTTGACCGACTCTTTGACCGACAAAGCCCCGATGAATGCCGAGGCGCGCATCGCCGCGCTGATCGACGAGATGCGCCGCAAAGATGAGTTCGTCCGCGCCACCCAGGAAGAGTTGGAGTCCTCGGCGGAAGAACTGAAGTCAGCCAACGAAGAGATGCAGTCGGTCAATGAGGAACTGCAATCCACCAACGAAGAACTGGAGACCTCCAAGGAAGAGCAGCAATCGGTCAACGAGGAGTTGGCCACGGTCAACTGCGAACTCCAGAGCAAGGTGACGGACCTGTCGCGGGTCAACAACGACATGAGCAACCTGCTGGCCGGCACCGGCATCGCGACCATCTTCGTCGATCTGCGTCTGCACATCCTGCGCTTCACCCCAAGCGCCAGCCAGATCATCAACCTGATCCCCAGCGACGTCGGCCGACCGGTGGCGCACACCGTCACCAACCTGATCGGCTACGACCGCCTGATCGTCGATGCGCAGGCGGTGCTCACTACCCTGGTCCCCATTGAGGTTGAGGTGCAGACGGCGAACGGCCGGTGGTACACCATGCGGATGCAGCCCTACCGCACCCAAGAGAATCAGATCGAGGGCGCGGTCTTCACCTTCGTCGACATCACCGAGACCAAGCTGGCCCGCAGCGCTCTGCTGAAAGCCAATGACTTGCTGCGCTTGGCCGTGGTGGTGCGCGACGCCCACGATGCCATCACGGTGCAGGACCTGGCCGGGCGGATCCTCGCGTGGAATCCGGGAGCGGTGCGGATGTATGGTTGGAGCGAGGCGGAGGCGTTGCTGCTGAACGCTCGCGAGCGGATTCCGCCGGCGTTGCGCAAAGACGCGCTGGTCAAGATCCACGACCTGGGCTTGGCCGGCATTTTGGCGCCCTACCGCACCCAGCGCCTGACCAAGGCCGGGGCGACGATCGAGATCGCGATGATCTCGACCGCGCTGATCAATGCCGCTGGAGAGGTATACGCGATCTCGACCACCGAACGCCAGGTGCCAGCCGATGACCCCACCTGATCCAGCAGCCGACGCCGCCGACTTGCGCCAGCGGGCCGAGGCCCAGTCCCGGCAGGTAGCGGAACCGTCCGCGGATCAGTTGTCGACGATGTCGCCACACGAGATCCAGCGGACGCTGCATGAACTGCGCGTGCACCAGATTGAATTGGAGATGCAGAACGAAGAACTGCGCCGAGCGCAGGCCGAACTGGGCGTGGCCCGCACGCGCTACTTCGACCTGTTCGATCTGGCGCCCGTGGGTTATTGCACCCTGTCGGTGGAGGGCTTGATCCGCGAGGCGAATCTGACCGCGGCGACCCTGTTGGGCGTGACCCGGGCAATGCTGGTGACGCGTGCGATTTCCCGCTTCATCGATCGTGCCGACCAAGATCTTTTCTACCGGCACCGTCAGCAACTGGTCGCCACCGGAGCGCCGCAAGCGTTTGAGCTGCGCCTGACCAAGTCCGATGGGACATCTTTCTGGGCGCACCTCAGCGCCACTGTGGCGCATGACGCCGATGGCACCGTGGTACACCGCGTCGTGATCAGCGACGTGAGTACCCGCAAGACCGCCGAGTTGGAGACCCAAGAAGCGCAACGACGTTTGGAGGCGATGTTCCAGGGTGCGCGTGACGCTATCATTTTGACTGATCCCACGAGCGGCACGGTCATCGACGTCAATCACCAGGCCGAAGTCTTGCTGGGCCGATCGCGCCAGCAACTCATCGGGATACACCAGTCGCTGCTGCATCCGGCTGAGCTGCGCGACTTCCTGCATGTCGCCTTTGCCAAGCACACCGGCGACGGTGGTCAGATGGAAACCGCCGTGTTGCATCAGGGTGGCCGCCCGATTCCGGTCGAGATCACCAGCAGCGTGATCACGTTGTCTGACGGGCGTCGACTGGTGATGGGCCTGTTTCGCGACATCCGCGAACGGGTGCGCCTGCAGGAACAACTCCATCAAGCAGAAAAAATGGTCGCCATCGGCGAACTCGCCGGCGGGGTCGCCCATGACTTCAACAACCAACTGGCCGGGATTTCTGGCTACGCCGAGTTGCTGATCGGCGCCTTGGTTGACCGTCGCCAGCGCACGTGGGCAGAAGCCATCCTGAGCGCCGCGCAGCGCTCAGCGGAACTGACCCGGCAACTGCTGGCCTTCGCGCGCAAAGGGCAATCCCGGCGCACGCCAACGGATCTTTGCCAGGTCATCACTGAAGTCGTCGAACTGCTGCAGCCTAACCTCGACCGGCGCATCGCCGTCATCCAACGGCACGCCGATTCGCCAAGCCGGACGCTGGGCGATCCTAGCCAACTGCACAGCGCTCTGCTCAACCTCGCGGTGAACGCCCGGGATGCCATGCCTGGTGGCGGAGAACTGGTTTTTTCCACCCGCATCGTCCAGCTCAAAGCTCAGAGCGGACTTGGCATCGCAGCCGGCCACTTCGTCGAAATCCTGGTCAGCGATAGCGGTTGCGGCATGAACGCCGACACCATGCGGCGCATCTTTGAACCGTTCTTCACCACCAAAGAACCAGGCAAGGGCACCGGCCTGGGGCTGGCGGCGGTCTATGGGGTGATCAGGAACCACGGCGGGCAGATCGCCGTGGCGAGCACGCTTGGTCAAGGCAGCACGTTCACGCTGCATCTTCCGTTGTATGAGGACGCCACGCTCTGCGATCCCTCGGTTTCGGCTCCGACTCTGACTCTGACTCTGACAACAGCAGC
Organism: Planctomycetota bacterium; assembly: GCA_031426335.1. GTDB lineage: Bacteria > Planctomycetota > UBA11346 > UBA11346 > UBA11346 > BOG-1363. Next base: position 49,031 of record JANPLC010000050.1, on the reverse strand, counting down.
CCCAGAGTCGCGCCGCATCCTGGTGGTCGATGACGAGGTGATGGTCCGCGAGGTCACCGGCGAACTCCTGCGCAGCTTAGGGCATGTTGCCACCACCTGTGCGGGCGCAGATGAGGCCCTGGAGCTATGCCAACCTGACTGCCCGTTCGACGTGATCATCCTCGACATGATCATGCCGCGAATCGGCGGACGCGAGGCTTTCATCGCCCTGCGCGCTGCCCATCCCGAGGTGTGCGTCCTCATTGCCTCAGGACACAGCCTCAACGGCGAGATCCAGGCCATCCTCGATCTCGGCGCCCGTGGCTTCATCCAAAAGCCAGTCAGCCGGGATGAACTGGCCAAGGCGATTGACGAGGCCCTAGTGCATCGTGAGGGCAATAATGTCGGGTTCCCATGAGAGGGCTACAGACCACAGGCTACAGACTACCGGATTTGTACCGGACGTCGCAGCACGATCCGGTGGTCTGTAGCCTGTAGCCTGTGGCCCGCCAATTTGGCAACCCGACATGATTGCTTTGCCAAAGCACTAGTAACCTCCACCAACGACAAGCCCGACCGTTGATACCGGTCGGGCTCGCCATCACGCCATTGGCACGCAATTGGCACGCAGGCCAAGCGCAGGACGGAATTATCCGCCGGCGCCCTCGTGCAGTTCGCTGTCGACTACCATCGCGCGATGCGAGGTGCGCTGTTCGTCGAGCAGACGATGCAGTTCCAGGATCGACAGTTCGACTATGTCGTCGCGCTTGATCACCACCGCGGCCGGACGCTTCGGACGTTCGAGCACACGATCGTCACCCAGCACCACGCGCTCCAGCTTGGAGCCGAGCGCTTTCATCGCCTGGATGGTCTCGATGCCTTCGCCATCGGGCATGATCACCGCATCCGGTAGCTCTTTCAGCTGCGCCGCGCGATTCGGCACCTGGCCGATGTCGTTGAAGATGAACTCAGGATGCAGCGGGAGGGTGTCCTCCATGAACGCGCACTGCACGCCGGCGAGTTCTTTGAGGCTCTCGGCCTCGGGCAACGTCACGCCGCGTACTTCGCGTACGCGACCGATGAAGGCAATGCGCCGGCATCCTTTGCGGATCAGGTGACGCGCTGCGAGGTAACCGGAGCGGAAGCTGTTGGGCACGATCGACGACGCGTTGCAGCGGCTCGGCGCGCAGCCGATGACCAGCATCGGACGACGCAGGTCGGCGAGTTGCTTCAGGTGCGGCTCATGCGTCAGGCCGATGCACAGAATCACGCGACCTGGGCGGCGGATACGATCGACGTCGGGGCCGTAGGGCGGATCAGACGGGGTAATGTGGTAGCGTTCGATCTCGATACCGTCGGCTTGGCAACGCTCGTGGATACGCTTTTCAATGTGGCCGAAGAGGTCGTCCTTCGGCTGCTCCGAGGTGCTGCCGACCAGCAGCGTGAGCTTGCGGTTGGGCAGTGAACGCACGAACAGGCCGACACCGCGACGCGCCGTGCACAGGCCCGATTCCATCAACCGGCTGACGACCTTGGAGATGGTGTTGGGGCTGGCGGAGAACCGCTTGGCCAGGGTGCGCACCGACGGCAAGCGGGTCGATGCGGGGTAGGAACCCGCCTCGATGTCCTGGCGCATCACGCGGTAGATCTCTTCCTGGCTGGCTTTCTCTTTGGCCATTTTGGCTTTCCTGCTTTCCTATCAGTGGATCACACCAGTTCCGGTGCGTGTGGCGGTCGGGATGACACACCGGGCCCTGCTGTTGTCAATTTCCAAGGGGATGGGTGGGCAATCCTGGGTGAACGCCGTCCCTCACACATCCGGGGCGGAAATCATCTGCGACACGCGGACCGGTCGTTCAAGTTTGGGCGGATCGCTGTCGCCGGACAGCTGAGACGCGCTGTTTTTACCGCATTTTCCGGCGGCCCAATGTCCACCTCCCTGGCGGCGACCACGCCAACACGCGCGCACCACGAGACCGGATGGCGCCGCCGGTATCCTGTAATGAAGCACGAGAGGCCGACATATCAGCTACTCTGCTTACCACCCGCAGATCGCCGCCCGATCAGACGAGAATCGGAAAGCCGCAGTGGTACCTGGCACGTCGTCAGCCATCCATTAAGTCGGATATGGATATACATGAGTCATTCCATCCGCCGAGTCGAACGCACTGACGTAAAGCGCTCTTATTATAGTCTTTGGCATTTAAAATCTGTGTTTATGTCCGACAACGCTTGTTCACCTGTGAAGTATCATGATGACTGGAGCTGAACCGCCGAAGCATTCAGTTCCCGACCCGCTGCCTCATCCTTCGTCGATGATGCTGATTCTCGCTTTTAGACATCCCTTACTCGCCCCCCATTGAAGCCGCTCCCAGTCAAAGGACTCCACCATGCCCAGACGCCTGTTGCCCGCCCTGATCGCCGCCCTGACCCCATTCGCCGGCCTCTCCGCCGCTGACGCCCTGCTGGCGCTGAACAAAGGTGACCATGTGTCGGTTATGGGCTCGGAAGTCGCCGACCGGCTGCAACACGACGGCTGGCTGGAGACGCTCATCCAACAAGCGTTCCCGACCCACGAACTGACCATCCGCAACATCGCTTATTCCTGCGATGAAGTGGTGGTGCGGGTGCAGACCGACACCGGCGCGACGCGCGACGAATGGCTGGCTACGCTCAAGACCGATGTGGTGCTGGCGTTCTACGGCTTCAACGAGTCCTTCGCGGGCGAGGCCGGCCTGCCCAAATTCAAGGAAGAGCTCGCGGGCTTCCTTAAAAAGACCCTCGCCGCCAACTACAACGGTGCCAAGCCACCGCGCGTGGTGCTGTTCTCCCCGCTCGCGCAAGAAAAACACACTGATCCCAACGTCGCGGATCCGACGGCGAACAACAAGAACCTAGCGCTCTACAGCGCGGCGATGGCCGAGGTCGCCAAGGCCAACAACGTGCCGTTCGTCGATCTGTTCGCAGCCTCCCAGAAACTCTACGCCGCGGCCAAACAGCCGCTCACCTTCAACGGCATCCATCTGACCGAGGCCGGCAATCAGGCGCTGGCGCCGGTGATCGTCAGAGAGCTGTTCGCCACCAATCCACCTGCGCCATCGCCAGCACTGGAAAAATTGCGCGCCGCGGTGGTCGACAAGAGCGAGACCTGGCATGCCCGCTACCGCACGGTCGACAGCTACAACATCTACCAACAGCGCTCCAAGATCGGCTACCAATCCGGCACTGACAAGGACGGCAAACCAGGTCCGAAGATCACCAACGCTCAGGTCATGCACGTCGAAATGGAAGTCCGTGACGTGATGACCGCCAACCGCGACAAACGCGTGTGGTCGGTCGTCCAGGGCGGCGACCTGAAGGTCGAAGAAATCAATCTGCCGGAAGTGCCCAAGGTCGGCACCAACCTGCCAGGTGTGAATCCCGACGGCTCGCACGTCTACCTGAGTGGTGAGGAAGCCATCAGCAAGATGACCGTGCCGGACAAGTGCAAGGTCACGCTGTTCGCCAGCGAAGAACAATTCCCCGAGTTGATCAAGCCGGTGCAGATGGCGTGGGATACCAAGGGTCGTCTGTGGGTGGCCGCGTGGCCGAACTACCCGAGCCGCACGCCCGATAGCAAGGACGGCGACAAGCTGCTGATCCTGGAAGACACCAACAACGACGGCAAAGCCGACAAGTGCACGACGTTCACCGATGAGCTGAACTGCCCGACCGGCTTTAATTTTTACAAAGATGGCGTGCTGGTGATGAAATCGCCAGACCTGTGGTTCATGCGTGACACCAACGGCGACGGCAAGGCCGACTGGAAGGAGCGCGTGCTGATGGGCCTCGACGCGGCCGACTCGCACCATGAAACCAACTCGATGGTGCTCGATCCGGGTGGTGCGACCTACCTGAGCGACGGGGTGTTCCACCGCACGCAGGTGGAAACCGCCGCTGGTCCAGTGCGCAACATCGATGGCGCGATCTACCGCTACGAACCACGCACCCACCGCTTCGAACGCTACGTGCCGTACGGCTTCGCCAACCCACACGGCCGTTCATTCGATGCCTGGGGTAACGACATCATCACCGACGGCACCGGCAACTCGAACTACTTCGCACCGGCGTTCAGCGGACGCATCGACTTCCCGCACAAACACCCAGGCATGAAACAGTTCTGGCAACGTCCCTCGCGGCCGTGCGCAGGCACCGCCTTCCTGTCGAGCCGGCATTTCCCCGACGAGTGGAATGGTTCGTTCCTCAACCTGAACGTCATCGGCTTCCAGGGCATCTTCCGAGTGAAGGTCAATGAAGACGGTTCCGGCCTGAAAGGCGAATCGCAAGAAGACCTGCTGAAGTCGAGCGACAAAAATTTCCGCCCGGTCGGCGCCAGCGTCGCACCGGACGGCTCGCTCTACATCATCGACTGGGCCAACGCGATCATCGGTCACTTGCAGCATCACCTGCGCGATCCGAACCGCGATAAGATCCACGGACGCATCTACCGCATGACCTACGAAGGCCGCGACCTGGTGAAGGCGGCGCCGATCGACGGCCAGCCGATCCCGGCGCTGCTCGAAGAATTGAAGGCTCCGGAAGACAACCAGCGCCTGCGCGCGAAGCTCGAACTTGGCAAACGCGATTCTTCGCAAGTCACCGCTGCCGTCACCAAGTGGATTGACGGACTCGACAAGAAGAATCCGAACTACGAACACCACGTGCTCGAAGGACTGTGGGTACACCAGTGGCACAACGTGGTGAACCTGCCGCTGCTCAAGCGCGTGCTCGCCTCGCCGGACCACCGTGCCCGTGCCGCTGCTGCCCGCGTGTTATGCTACTGGCGCGATCGCGTGCCCGAATCGCTGGCGTTGTTCAAGACCCTCGCGGCGGATGAACACCCACGCGTGCGTCTCGAAGCGGTGCGCGGTGCGAGCTTCTACTCCGGGCCCGAGGTGGCCGCGGCGAACGAGATCGCCTACACCATCCTGAAGAAGCCCACGGACTACTACCTCGACTACTGCTACCAGGAAACCATGAAGCAACTGCGCCTGCAGGACAAGAATCCGTACCTGCCGAAGGATCCTGAATTCGCTGCCATCGTGTCGGCGAAGGAAGCGGCTCAGGCCTTGGCCGCGGCGAAAGAAAAAGGTTACGGTCCGAAACGGAAACTCGACGGCAAAGACAAGAAGGCCTACGAACTCGGCAAAGAGGTTTTCAATCGCGATGCGCACTGCATCACCTGCCATCAGGCGGACGGTAAGGGCCTGCCGAACCTCTACCCGCCGCTGACCAACAAAGAGTGGCTCGCTGACGACGAGCGCTTGATCAAGATCGTGCTCAAGGGCCTGTGGGGACCAATGAAGGTGGGCGACAAGGCCTTCGATCCGACCAAGGGCGTTCCGCCGATGACGGGGTTCTCGGCCTTGCTGAAAGACGAAGAAGTCGCCGCCGTGCTGACCTACGTGCGCCAGTCATTCGGCAACGACCTCGACCCGATCAAGGCCGATGCCGTCGCTAAAGTGCGCAAGGCCACCGACTCCAAGGCCAGTTTCTATCTGGTCGAAGACCTGATGAAGGAACACCCGATTCCAGGATGGGAGACGTGGAAAGCCAAGTGAGTCCAGTGAGTCGATGACCGTCCTCCTCTCTGCGTCCGTCAGACGACGCGGAGAGGGCCCATCTCTGCACCTCGAACAAGGCAACTGCCCATGCTCCGATTTTCCCAGCTGATCACCCGCCGCATCACCCTCGGACTCACCGCTGCCGTACTGCTGGCAGCGGCGCTGCCGGCAACGCTGCTGGCAGAGGATGCGAACACCGCGAAGTCATGGGTGGTCTTCGAAGGCAAAGAAGGCCCCGGCAAAGGCAAACACGTGGTCTTCGTCACTGGTGACGACGAGTATTTTTCCGAAGAAGGCATGCCAGTGATGGCGCGCATCCTGGCGGAACACCACGGTTTCACCTGCACGGTCTTGTTCGCGATCAACAAGGAGACCGGCGTGATCGACGTCGGTACCAAGGACAACATTCCTGGGCTGGAGAACCTCGCCACCGCCGACGTGATGGTGATGTTCACGCGCTTCCGTGCGCTGCCCGATGAGCAGATGAAAATGATCGCCGATTACCTCGACACCGGCAAAGCAGTGATGGGCCTGCGTACCGCGACGCACGCGTTCAGCATGAAGGAGGGCACCTACAAACACTTCAGCTACAACAGCGGCGACCCGGCCTTCAAACAAGGCTTCGGCAAACAGGTGCTGGGCGAGACCTGGGTCAACCACCACGGTGGCCACGGCAAGCAGAGCACCCGCGGCCTGATCGCTCCTGGTGCCTCGGACAATCCCATCGTGCGTGGCCTCAAAGACGGCGACATCTGGGGCACCACTGACGTGTATACGGTCAACCTGCCGCTTGTCGGCGCCACGCCGCTGATCATGGGCCAAGTGCTCGCCGGCATGAAACCAGAAGACCCGCCCGCGACGGCGGCCGAGAACCCCAAGACCAAGCAGATGGTCGACAAGAACAGCCCGATGATGCCGGTCGCATGGACGCGCACCTACACCGGCCCGTCAGGCAAAGCCTCGCGCGTGTTCACCACCACGATGGGTGGCGCGATGAGCGGCTCGCACGACTGGGACAGCGAAGGCCTGCGTCGCCTGTTGGTTAACGCCACCTACTGGTGCATCGGCCTGGAAGCCAAGATCCCGGAAAAAGCCAAGGTCGACATCGTTCCTGGCGGCACCTTCAAACGCGGCGTGAAACCACAGGACGTTCGCTGATACCGATTCTCCATCAGTCATCTGCCGTTCCGCACAGCCAACAGCCAATAAAACCGCAGAGACGCAGAGGCAGGAAGAGGGCCGCAGAGCGGATAGACTTGAAAGTTTAGTCTCTGCGGCCCTCCTAGAACCTCTGCGCCTCTGCGGTTTGATCAGTCTTCTGGTTTTGTTCGCTGGAGGATTGGTATGAGGCCAGCGCTCCGTCGTCATCACACCAAGCACTGGCCGGATCGGCTAGGAATGAACACTATGACCCTGTTACGACCACTCCTCCTGCTGCTCACGCTCGCCGCGACGGTGCGGGCTCAGACCGTGGACGCGCTCGCCAATCGCCAAGTCGTGGTGCTGGGCGACAGCATCACGCAGGACGGCCGCTACGTCACCTTCCTGACCTATTATTTGGAGAAACTGCATCCGCAGCAGCAGTTCCAGATCTACGGACTCGGGCTGTCGAGCGAGACACTGTCGGGGCTCAGTGAAGAGGGCCATGCCGGCGGGAAATTTCCGCGGCCCAGCCTGTTCGAACGCCTCGGTCGATTATTTGAACGCATCAAGCCCGCCGTGGTCATCGCCTGTTACGGCATGAACGATGGCATCTATCAGCCGCTTGATGCGGAACGTTTCGCTGCGTTCAAGACCGGCGTCACGCGCCTGATCACCGACTGCCAAGCCGCCGGCGTCGCGCAGGTAGTGCTGGTCACGCCGCCGATCTTCGACGCCCCGCCAGACGCCCCCGGCTTCAACTACGACACCGTGCTGACGGCCTACGCCGCGTGGGAGATGTCATTGACGCCGCCGGGCGTGCAAGTCATCGACCTGCACACCGCGATGCGCCAAGCGCGCGCAAAACGCAGCGAGATCTTTTCCAAGGATAAGATCCATCCCGGCGACGACGGCCACCTAGTGATGGCCAAAACCATCCTCGCCGGGTTCGGCGTGCAGGTGCCAGATGAGCCCATCGCGACCATCCTGGCCGATCCGCTCTACCGCTTGGTGCAGGACAAACGCGGGCTGCTCTCCGACCGTTGGCTGAAACACATCGGCTACAACCGTGAGAAACTCGTGACGCCACAAGCGCTGGACGATACCGAACAGAAAGTGGCCAAACTTCAGACCGAGATCGACGCACTCCGGCGGCGGCCGTAACCACGCCACTCTCGCGTCCCAGCGGGACGCCGTGGAAATAGCCCGGCACTTCAGTGCCGGGAACTACGTAGGCGATGATAGAACACTGAGCACCAGAGCACCAGAGGATTTGCCAAAGAGTTGTGATATTTCGTGCTCTCATCCATTGGGTGACTGTAGGAGTGAGTCCAACTCGTGTTCTGCTCTGGTTCTCTGGTGCTCTGTGTTCGATCTATCGCCGGATGTAGGTTCAGCCGTCCCTCCGGGACTGGCCAGGAGGCCCATGCTGGTCCCGGCACTGAAGTGCCGGGCTATTTCCAGGCTGCCCCTGCGGGACGCGGACAACATGCGACTCAGGATCTCGGTGTTCATCGCCGGGTTCCGTGTGCCGACGTGAAAGAAAAAACGGGGCCGGCCATCTGGCCGACCCCGTTTCATTTCTGCGCCAGCGGCGCGCGACGCTCAACCCTTGGCGGCTTTGCCACCGTGGGTCACGGCGAGCTTCTTCACCGAGGCCAACAGCTCTTCGATCTTGTTGGTCTTCTCCCACGAAAACTGCTTACGACCGAAGTGGCCGTGGTAAGCGGTTTCGCGGTAGATCGGACGCAGCAGATCAAGCGCTTCGATGATGCCCTTGGGGCGCAGATCGAACACGTCCTGCACGGCGGCCGACAACACGTCGTCACCGACGGTGGCGGTGCCGAAGGTGTCGACCTTGACCGACACCGGCTTGGCTACGCCGATGGCGTAGGCGACCTGGACTTCACAGCGGGTCGCGAGCTTGGCTGCGACGAGGTTCTTGGCCACCCAGCGCGCGGCGTACGCGGCGGAGCGGTCGACCTTGGAGGGATCCTTGCCTGAGAACGCGCCGCCGCCGTGACGGCCCATGCCGCCGTAGGTGTCGACGATGATCTTGCGACCGGTCAAGCCGGTGTCGCCGTGCGGACCGCCGACTTCGAAACGGCCGGTGGGGTTGATGTGGAAGATGGTCTTCTTATCGACCTTAAGCTTCGAGGCCTTGTTGATGACCTCGGTGCACATCTTGATCATGTCCTTGGACAGGACTGACATCTTCACTTCGGGGGTGTGCTGGGTCGACAGCACGACGGTGTGGATGCGCACGGGCGTGTGGCCGTCGTATTCGATGGTGACCTGGCTCTTCGCATCCGGACGCAGGTATTTGTGCTTGCCGGTCGAGCGCAGGCGGGCCTGTTCTTCGACCAAGCGGTGGCTGAGGAAGATCGGCAGCGGCATCAGTTCCGGAGTCTCGTCGCAAGCGTAACCGAACATCAGGCCCTGGTCGCCAGCGCCCTGCTCCTTGTTCTTGCTCTCGTCAACGCCCATGGCGATGTCGGGCGACTGCTTGTGAATGCAGACCATCACGCCGCAGGAATCCGCGTCGAAGCCGATGCCCGGCTTGTCGTAGCCGATCTCGCGCAGGGTGCGGCGAACGATGTCGTTCGCATCGATCACGCCCTTGCTGGTGATCTCACCGGCAACCACGACTTGGCCAGTGGTGCAGAGGGTCTCACAGGCCACGCGGCTGCGTGGGTCCTGCTCCAGGAACGCGTCGAGGATCGCGTCGCTGATCTGGTCAGACACCTTGTCGGGGTGACCCATGGAGACGGATTCGGAAGTGAAGAGGGAGCGAGCCATGCGTGGTCCTTCTATCGGTCTATATTGATGGAACGATGGATGGTGGTGAGGAGGCGGGAGTTTGTGGGGGTGACTGGGAAGTAAAGTGGCGGTCGGGCCCCCCGCGACATCAGCCAATGATATTGAGCGCCAGCAGCGCGATGAGTGACCCGGCGGTGACGATCAGCGTGCCCAGAATCTGATGCTTGAGGCGGATCGCGACGATGATCGCCAACACCAGCGCGAGAATTCCGAGCACGTCGTAAAGCGTGCCGCTGGTGATATCCCGCAGGAAATCCACATACGGATGCAGGGCGAGCCACAACCCAACCAGGGCGCAAACTCCGGCGAAGATCTTGGTGACCTTCTCGGTCCCCTGAGTGATCGCGATGATGCAGGGCACCGTCAGCAGGCCACCGAGCGCAGTGATGAGAGGTAAATGGTCGGCCATGGGTCGTCTCCTGCGGCGGCATGGTGGGACCGATAATGGGCAGACAATGAGAAGAGGTGATGAAGGGTTTCGAACCCGCCAGTGATTCCGCCCATCAACCAACACCCGGGACCGCCGGTTTTCAACCGGCGAGGCGATATTCTGACCACGGTGGCCTGCGCGTTCAGCAGCATCTTTGCTAGGCGGAATCTCTCGCCGGTTGGAACCCGGCGGTCCCGGGGGTATGCCCCATCCGCTCAGCGGTGCAGGTGTTGCCGGACGAGGGTGATGCTGCGCTCCACCGCGCCACGACCGCTTGCCCACGCGCGCTGTCCGTTGGCACCGAGGCGCAGCCGACGATGAGGTTCGGCCGCCAGCGCGGTGAGCACGCTCTGGCATTCCTCCGCATCAACCTCGGCCACGCCGTCGGCGAGATTCAGCAGTGCCATCGCGTCGGGAAAATTCCGCGTGTCCCAGCCGACCACGGTGCAGCAGCCAGCTGCGGTCGCCTCCAACATGTTCTGTCCGCCACGTCCTGAACCATAACTGCCGCCGACCACGGCGATGCCGTTCACTGATGCGACCCAGGCGTAGAGCGCGGAGAGTTTGCCGATCTCGTCGACCAGCAGCACCTGCCCGTGGCCGTCGAGACGTTCGCCTTGCGATGAACGACGAATCTGTGGCGCACCAGGCAAGGCAGCAAGCAGCGTGGCGAGCTCTGGGCCACGTTCGGGATGGCGCGGACAGACCACGATCTGCCAACCGCGTTCAATCCAGGTACGGAACTGTGGCGTGAGGATGACCTGTTCCTCGACCTGCGCACCGGCACTGGTGGAAGCGAGCAACAACACCGGCTGACCAGCACGCAGACCAAGCCGCTCCCGTTCGCGCTGCATCGCTTCATCGCTCGCCCGTCCAACCATGTCGGCCTTCATCGAACCGCTAACGATCACGCGTTCACGCCGCACCCCGAGACCGACCAGACGTGCGCTCCACGGACCGTTCTGTCCGAGCGCCAGCGCGAGATCGCGGAATAACGGCCGCAGGATCCAGCGCGCGCGTTGGTAACCGCGAAAGCTGCGCTCGCTGACGCGCGCGTTGAGCAACACCACCGGGATACCACGCAGATGACAGCACAGCAGCAGCACCGGCCACACTTCGAGTTCGAGCAACACCACCATCCGCGGTTTCGCACGCGCCAGGAAGGTCAACACCGCCCACGGCAGATCGAGCGGCAAGAAAGCGCGCTCATGGTCGGCGAAGATCTCATCCAGCCGCGCACGTCCGGTTTCGGTGGTGGTGGTGAGCAAGCAACGCGCGCCAAGTGCGGCTTCCAACTTTGGCACTACCGGGCGCATGAGATTCACTTCGCCAAGACTGACACCATGCACCATGATCTGCCCTGGTGTCAGGCGCGGACCGCGACCGGTGAGTTTTTCGCGCAGGCCAACCATGCCTTTGCGACGGATCCACAAACGATACGCGAGGAACAGCGCGACCAACGGCAGCGCAATGAGCAGCAGCACGCAGAAGAAGGTGAGGTGCCAAGACCAACGAGAGTGGTCCGATGTCCGATGTCCGACGTCCGATGTCTTTGAGGCATGCCAACGACGTCGCCACAATGGACGACCGTCAGGTCGCACGATGGCAACTTCGCTCGAAAGGGTTCTCACTCCGTCACACTTGCGGCCAGCGAAAACGCGTCTCAGGACATCGGACATCGGACATCGGACATCGGACTTTATCCGACCGCTCCCGCGATAACCTCCGGTTCGACCATCGCCCCGACGCCTTGCTCACCACAGGCGAGGTTGCCCTCGACCGGAGCCAAGATCTGCGCGCCACCCGCGCGCAACGTCGCAACGTGACCCTGCACGATGGGCTTGTTCCACATCACGGTGTTCATCGCCGGTACCAGCAGCAGACGTTTGTTTGGTTCGAGCGCGAGGAACAACGTGGTCAGCAGATCATCCGCCAGACCAAGCGCGAAACGTGCGAGCACATCGGCGGTCGCCGGTGCGACCAGCACGGTGTCGGCCCAGCGCGCGAGATCGATATGCGGCATCGAACCATCAGTGGTCCACGCCGTGGTGAACACCGGCTGACGGCTGACGGCGGCGAGCGCCTCGGCGGTCACCAAACGTGTCGCCGCGGCGGTGAGCACACAGCGCACCGTGTGGCCGCGTTTCACCAATGCGCGCACGATCTCCGGCGCTTTGTAGGCGGCGATGCCGCCACTGATGCCCAGGACGATGTTCATGCTGCGCATGCTCGCGCGCCGCTCGGCTGAGGAAAGCCCCGCGCCAGGGTCACTCGTCCGCGTCGCGCAAGCCGGCCTTGTCCAAGACGCCAAATTGTTTTCCCACCCCCGGATCCAGGTCGAACACCAACGAATCGGTAATCACCAGCATGCCGGTGGCCGGTGGTGGCGGACTGCGCAAACGCGCCGGGGTGAAACCACAGCGGGTCGCGTCCCACAGCAACGAGCCACCACGTGGGGGCATGAAGAACAGATTCTTCACCCGCCACGGTCCTTCCAGCAACGGCTGCGCCGGCTGACCGATGCCCTGGCCTTCGGTGGCCAGGATCGGCCCGGCGGCCAAGCGCGCGCGACCGACGTTTTCTTCGCTGGCGATCATCAGGTCGCCCATCGCGGTCTGCGCGAACATCGCCGGATAGTCGACGCTGCCGAGGGTCTGGTAGCTACCGCGTTTGCGCCCGGCCACGTGGACTTGGCCGTGGTGATCGAGCACCACTAACGTGCCGTTGACCCGCCACGCATCGAGCGGATTCCAGCGGCTCGCGGGATCTTCCACCACCGGCGTGGCAAGGCGCGGCAGCAGCCGGGCCCACTGCACCGTGAAGGCGGAGATGGCCGACCCCGACCCAGGAGCAACGACCTGCGGGCGGAGCGGACGGATGCCCACCCCCTTCAGCGCTTTGCCGGTGCTCGGGTCGAATTCCATCCAGTCGGCGCGCGTACGCACCGCCAGCAGGTGACGGTGGTAGCGATCGAGTTCGAGTTCGTAGCCGCCACCGGGCGGCAGCGCCAGACGCGTGGCGAGGCGTTCCCCCGGCAGCGCCGCGAGACGTACCCAGGTGATGGTGCCGTCTTCCTGATAGGTCGAGGCGTACCAAGGATCGTGAAGGTCCACGCCGTTGCCGGCGACGCCGTTCCACAGGTCAACGCCGCTTTCATCGATGACCTGGTATTTTCCCTCGCGCAGCCACAGCAGCACGCGTCCATGGCGGGACTCGATATAACGCACCTGCCCGACCGGCGTCATCAGCTTTTTCGCCAGCGGTTTGGCCTGCGTCAGGTCGACCACCTGGACGTCCTCGCCACCGACAAACACCGTGGTCGCCGCCAGGGTGCTGACCCCAGGAATGCCCGGCACGCTGAGCAGCGGCTGCGCCTGGGTGGCATCGGTGGCTACTTCACTCCAACGGTAGAACCACGAGGTGTACGCTTCTGCGGCGCTGCTGACCGGATTGCCGAGCAGGTCGACCGCTGCTTGGCCCTGCTTCGGCCAACCGCTGGCGACCACCAGCCACTCGCCGGCAGACAACACCCGTGCTGACGTACCCAGCGCATGCGGCAGGCGCAGCGTGGAGCGTTTGCCGTCACCAGCGATCACCTGGACGTTGGCGCGATCCTCCAGTGAGATCATCGCCGCGACGCCGGACCCGACCGCAACCGAACGGCAGAGCAGCGAGGTGCCGCCATGCAGGAGGGCATAGTGTCGGTCATCCCCGCCGATGTTGCTGGCGGGTTCGGCGATACCCCACACCCCATCGGAGCCGATCGCCACCGGGCGGTAGTAAGCCGGCACCACCACATGTTTGCCCCCGGCGCGCATCACTGCGGTGCGCGGCCCGGCGTTGTCATCGTCGTTGAGCACGCCGACCATCACCGCGCTGCCATCGGGGGCGATGTGGATGTCGCCATGGATGTAGTCGCTGGCGACCAGCGGCAGCGAGGCTGAAAAGACCTCGCTGCCGGTGGTGAGGTTGCGAACCACGACCTTGAGCGTCCAGGCGGGCGTACGGGTGCGTTCGACCAGGGCGACGAAGACGCCATCGTTGGTCACCGCGGTAGCGTGCGCCACGAAGGGGATCGGCTGCGAAACCGCCAGCGGGCGACCATCGCTGGCCAGCCGGTAGATGCGCTGGCCGGCGATGACGATGACCTGCTCGCCACGTTGGTGCTGGCCAGCGATGCGCGCGGGGAAGGCGAACAGCGGATCACCAAGCACTTCGGAACTGCCGAGCAGGCCCGCGGAACGCACACCCAGTTTCTGGGAGGCGTAGGCATCCGCCTGGATCGCGGTCCACAGATCGCCGCCCTTGAGCGCCTCCGCCACCAACGACTTCATGCGCGCCCTGTGGTCGGCTTCCTTGGGCGCCGGTGTCGGCTTGGTGTCGACCGCTGGCATCAACGACACCACCCCGCTGCTCACCATCATGGCGGTCGCGAAGAGCAACGAACGGACGACTGCATAACTGGTCATGGCGACCTCCGCCGGATGAACCTGAGGAGTACCTGCGACTTGGTACCTGTGAACAAAGCGGTCATCGCTTGGATTCTGTGACAAGGCGGACTCTTGCGCCAGACGCGACCCGGACGACCTCCTGTGAACCGTCTCAGCCCATTCACTCAGCTTCTCATCGCTTTCTCATGCAGGATCAGCGGGGAGACGGCGGAGCGGGGCGGCCAAGAGCCTGGTGGATCGCTTTCAAATCCTTGAGCAGGGCCGCCAGTTCCTTGGACGGCACCACGTTGGGGCCGTCGCTGAGGGCGTTCTTCCAATCGTCGTGGGTTTCCAGGAACAGCCCTTCGACGCCCACCGCCATGGCGGCGCGCATGAGCAGCGGAGCAAAATGGCCGGAGCCGCCGCTTTTCGTGCCCAGACCACCGGGTGATTGCACCGAGTGGGTGCCGTCGAACACCACCGGCACGCCCAGCCCGCGCATGATCGGCAAGGCGCGGAAATCGCTCACCAGGGTATTGTAGCCGAACGACGTGCCGCGTTCGATCAGCACCAGTTTGTGCGTGCCGGCAATGGCCTCGAACTTGGCGACGATATTGCCGCAATCCTGCGGTGCGAGGAACTGGCCCTTCTTGATGCTAGTCGGCGTGCCGGAACGCGCGCAGGCCTCCACCAAGTCGGTCTGACGGCAGAGCAGCGCGGGCACCTGGATGAGGTCGACGACCTTCGACACCGCCTCCACCTGGGTCGCGTCATGCACGTCGGTGGTGACCGGCAGACCAGTGGCGTCCTTCACCCGCGCGAGGATGCGCAGGCCGTCTTCCATGCCGTTGCCGCGGAAGCTCTGGTGGCTGGTGCGGTTGGCCTTGTCGTAGCTCGCTTTGAAGATCACCGGCCAGCCGACGCGTTTGGCTGCGGCCTGCACCAGCTTGGCCATGGTCAGCGCGTGACGTTCACTTTCGATCACACATGGGCCCATGATCAACACTGGCAGCTTGCCACCGATGACGACACCGGGAGCGATTTTCACCGAGCGGATGGCTTGCATGGGGGGACGTTATGGGATTGCCACTGGTCCGGAAGTCCGGGAGTCCGGAAGTCCGGACCGGACTTGCGACCTCTCCTTGCCCCCTTCGCCACGCCGCCAGCATGCGCTGCCACATGGCCTTCGCCGCGCGCATCAAAAACCACGCCGCCACGGCGGCCGTGATCGCGGCGCTGCTGGTGGCAGCCCTGGGGGTGACCGCCTTCGTGCTCGCCCTGCGGCCAAGTCGGCTCAGCTTCGTCAGCGGACAGCTGATCACCTACCATTTGCGCACGGAAATCAGCGAGCTGATCGAGAATCAGGAGCACAAAGATCAGGAACTGCCACCGCTGGTGCAGGACAGCGAAGTGCATCTGATCTGTGTCGGACCGGACAATACCATGGTCATGCTCGCACAAAGCGATGGTCGCGACCAGGTATCGTTGCTGACCATGTCGGCCAACGGCACCACCCGTGAACTCGATGCGGCGTCGCGCCCGGCTGACAGTGGTCGCGCGGTCGGCTTCTTCGACTTCAACCTGCTGCCACTGCCGCCCGGCAGCGAACAGGTGTGGAACGTCGACGTGGCTTACGCCGTGCTGCCGCCAGGAAAACGCAGCCTGCAAGGCAAGGTGCGGCGCACGCGGTCGGGCAGCAGTCCGGAATTCCAGCTCAAGCTGCCGACCAGTGTCGAATGGATCGGTGACGACCAGCGATACCGCCAGGTGCGTGACCTCACCAGCCAATACCGCTTCAACACCAGCAAAGGCGTGATCGAAGAAGCCGTCATCCGCTGCGTCGCCGGCTATGAACGACCGGAAGGCCGGCGGCGCCACAAGCTGCGGATGACACTCACCTTGGTCTCGCTCGGGCGCATCAGCGACGATCCCGGCCAGGTACGCGATTGGGCGATTGCCGGCATCGAAGCACACAGCGCGCTCGCCGCCGGACGCAAGGAACGCTTGGCCGCCATCAGCCAACGTCTGACGTCAGCGTCGCTCCAGGACCCGCGCCTACGCGCGCTGACGCAGGTGCTGCTGGGTGAGATCCGCAATGGCCCGCGACCACGGGCGCCAAGCGGTCCGCAGGGATTGTGGTCGGTGCACCTCGTCAGCGGTCCGGCGGAGCTGCGCAGCGACGCTCAGCGCTTCGTCGACAACCTCATTGCCCAGGGTTTCCGCGCCTACCTCGCGGCCCAAGGCCCGACGCTGTCGGTGTTGGTGGGGCCGTACTACGATCGCGATCCAGCGGTGATCCGTTCCCTTAGTCAGCGTTTCCCGCAGCAGCGGGTGACGTGGGTAGAGGTGAAGCCATGAAACACAGACCACAGGCCACAGCCCACAGGCTACCGAGCCAGTGCGCATTCGTGGGGTGCGTATTGATGTTGTTGTTGTGCATGGGCAGCAGCTTGCACGCCGCCAACGTCGATCCCGCGATCATCGCCAATCCCGAAAGCGTCACGCTCGATCGCTCGTCGACCGGTCGTTGGCAGGCCTTGTTCCGCGCCAATCCCGCGTGGATCGCCCGCCAGGTCGCCTTCTTGGAGACCCGCCAGAGTGAGATGCGCCTGAGCCTGTTGCTCGCGCGCCTGCTCTACCGCGGCGAGCCGTGGACCCGACGAGACAACAACAACGTCGGCGCGTGGCGTTGGCGCCAAGACACCTTGGAAGCCCGTCATACCATCCTGCGCGCCTTGCGCGCCTACCGCGAACCGGTGGTAGCCGATCACCTGTGCCGCTACTTGACGATCGAGGACGAACCATCGCTGGTGATTTCCGCGCTGGTGAGCTTGGCGTTGATCGATCCCGCGGCGGCGCAGGCCTGGGCGTATCGTCTGGCGGATCCACGTTCGCCGCAGCACTTGCCTGGGTCGGCCTCGGCGAACGTGCGCCAACAAGCTTTGCACTTCCTCATTGATACCCGTGGTCTGGATGCCGAGGAAACGCGCCAAGCGCTCGACTGGGCCCTGTTGCGGGTGACGGGCGTTGAACGCAATCATGCGCTGCGTCTGCTGAGCCCAGGCCAAGCGCCGGACTTGATGGTGGCAGCGGTTTACAAGCTGGCGCAGGAATACCGCGCCAACGTCGCCGATCCGCAAGGCAAACAGGGCCTGGTGCTGGCGATCGGCGTCCTGCGTGGGCACGCCGACGCAGCTCTGGTGCAGACCCTGATGGCCCTGGTGGTGCACGGCGAGCGGGCGGTGGCCACCACCGCGGCGACCGCGCTCGGAACCACGCTCCTGTGGGACTCCGCGGTGGCGATCAACGATCTGGCTGAACGCGCCGCCAAGGATCCCGATGCGGTGGTGCGTCAGTCGCTCACCGCCTTCTTGTTGCGACTCGATCCCTTGTCGGTGGCAGCGGACGCGCCTGGGAATGGTCCCTGGGCGGCACTCGCAGAACATCAGCTGCTGCTCAACCGCTGGTCCGCGCCGGCCTCGGTGACCGGCGGAAACGCACCCGGCACCAGCCCAACGACGCCCTGAGCACCGGCCTTCAACGACCGAGAAAGTCACTGCTGCGTCTGCATCATTGCACTCGTTCGTGGCGAAGTCCCAAGTGCCTGGAACAACCCAATGGCGGGAAGGAAACCCAGCACGGTCTTGAATTTAGGAAGAAACCGCGGAGCGTACCGTTGATTTTCTTCTCAGGTGGTATCGCCATCTGCTCTCGCCGCCTTCCGTTTCGCTTCTTTCTGCGCTTCCGTTCCAGCCCGAGACACCTCCCCAAGTAGTGCCATGAGAGTGCCATGAGCTCCAACGCCGCCATCGATCAGGACGCGCTGTACTACCTCTACGTGAACAACGAGTGGGCCGGACCCTATCAAGTCGCCCAGATCCGCGACCAAGTGGCGCAGGGCACCATCCAGGCCGCGGACACCTACGCCTATGCGGCGGCCCATCAGCGTCACTACACCGTCGAAGAACTGCTCGCTGCCAACCATCCTGCCCAGGCGAGCGTTCCCGAAACCAACTCCGGCAGCATCACCCAGGGAATGCCCGCCCTGTTCGATGAAATCCTCGAGATGGCGCCGCACAGCGCAGCCGCGTTCGACAATGTCCTGCCTGATCTCAAGGCGCTCTATGCCGCGTACCTGGGACTGACGGAACACACCGCCGAACCGCAGCAGGCGCTCAAGAGCCTGCACGCCGCGCACCAAGGACTGATCCAGGAACTCGAGCACCGGCATGGCGACGTCAACGCGCTCTCGCGCATCATCAACGAGATCGATGAAGTCGGCGATTACCTCGCCAATCGTCACCAGCTGACCCAGCTCTGGCAGCTGTTGTCGGAAATGGAGAAGGTCGATCTGCGCACCCATGCGAATGACGGCGTGGATTCTGCGCGCGCCGTGCTCGCAACCCTGGTCGGCCAAGCCGAGACCAAAGCCGGCAGTGAAAGCGGCAGCAGCAGCAGCGTGCTGCTCGACCTCGGTGGACTCGATGACGAGGCGGACAGCGTCATCACGCGCAAGATCCTGCTGTCGGCTCGCAGCGAAGTGGCCAGCACCAAACGCGACATGGATGCGATCCAGGAGAAGTACAGCGATCTTCAAGATCAGCACGCCAAGGACCTGGAAAAAGCCCGGAAATTGCTGGAAAAAGCCGAGGCCGCCCGCGCTGAGGAACGCCACACCGCGCGCCAGACCGCCGCCGAGGTGCGCAATCTTGCCGCCGAGATCCAGCGTCTGGCCAACGAACCCGACATCGCCGGCGGTTCGGACCGCGATCTTGCCGATCAGGTCGCGCGCCTGGGCGAGGAACTCAAGACCGCCGACGCGTCGACCCTCGCCTACATCGCCGAAGACGTGCTCATCCGCATGATCAACGAGCTGCGCCACCTCGCCAGCTCTGGTAGCGGTGGTGACATCGGACCGCTGCGGGCGGAACTCGCCCTCGCCCGTGAAAGCCTGACCCAGGCCCATACCCAGGTCGCGCAGCTGACCAGCGAACGCGACTCCTTGCGCGTGCAATACGAACAAAGCCGTCTTGCTGCAGAAAAAGCCAGCGAACGCGCCAAGGATCGCGAACACCGTCTGCGTTCCACCGTCACCGCCTTGGAAGTGACCAAGGAACTGCACACCGAGGTGATGGAGGATCTCAAGAGCCAGCTGCAGACCGCCCAGAGCCGCGTCGAACAAATGGAACGCGACCTCGCCAGCGTGCGCGGCGAGATGAAGGATTCCAGCGG
This sequence comes from Planctomycetota bacterium, assembly GCA_031426335.1. Taxonomy (GTDB): domain Bacteria; phylum Planctomycetota; class UBA11346; order UBA11346; family UBA11346; genus BOG-1363. The sequence continues at coordinate 29,397 of JANPLC010000050.1, read as the reverse complement.
CACGGTGGAAGCACGTGGCAAGGCGATCCAGCACGAGATGCAGCGCATGGTCGAGATGAAGGCCATGCTCGAAGTGCGTTCCAACGAGCTGTCGGAAAGCCTCAAGACCGCCGAGGACGAACTCGCGAAAGCACAGACCTCGCAGGAGGACGCCTCCCTGGCCGAAGCCTTGGCGGCCAAGGTTACGCAGCTGCGCACCACCTACGAAGCGACCACCAACCGTCTACGTGATCAAGAAGCCAATGCCGAACGCTTGGCGCGCGACCTGGAAGCCAGCCGCCGCGAAGCCGAGGAGCTACGTGGACGCGGTGACCTGCTTAGCAGCGAACTCGGCGAAGCCCGCGGCTCGCTCAGCGCCGCCAAACACCGCCTCGATGAGCTGAATCAGGCTTATGCCCGCCTGGAATCCGAACGCGAGGCGCTGCACACTGAGCTGCATCAGCGCAAGAGCACCGACACCATCCACAAGCAGTCGGGTGTCGATCAGCACCAGACCGAGCACATCAGCCGACTGGAACACGAAAGCGCGCTGCTGCAGCGCCAGCTGACTGCCGAACGGCGGCAGGCGGAACAGCTCGCCGAGACCCGCCAGAACCTGGAAAACCGCGTCAGCGAACTGGTGGCCGAGCGCGAAGACCTGCGGCGTAAATTCGACGGCCTGCAGCAGGAGCATTTCAACGATCACGCGCGCCACACCGCCGCCATCGCCGTGTCGACTCAGGCCGCGATCGAATCCGAACGCCGTCTGCGTGAACTGCAGAACCGCATCGCAGCTCTCGAAGGGCGACTCGCCAGCGCCCGCAAGGGCACCGATGGCGAAGGCCTCGACCCCACCACCTCGCGCATCGCCAACCACGGCAACGCCCTGGAAAGTGTCGAACAGGAACACCTGCGTACCGAGTTGCAGCAAGTCGCACGCGAACGCGATCAGGTGCTGGCCGAATTGCAAACCATCCGCACCGCTGGCTCCAACCGCGGCCTGGAGATCCCGGAGAACGTTGCCCAGCGGCTGGTCGAACTCGAACGCGAACTGACCAAGGCCAAGTACGAGATCACCGCCCTCGACGAACGTCATGCCCAGGCCGTCGCCGAACGCGATCGCCTGCGGCGCGAAGCCGAACGCCTCAAAGGCGAACGTGAATCCGCCGCCGTTGAACACCGTACCGCTCTGAAATCCGCGCGCGATCGTCTGGTGGAATCACAGGAACGGGTGGCCGTGCTGGAGCGCCAGCTGCAAGAGCACGCCGCCGGCGAACGCGATGGCCAAGCCCTGCGCGGACACCTCGACCACTCGCTGGTCGAACAGGAACGCCTGAGCCGCGAAGTCCAACGCCTCGCCAGCGAACTGGCGCGCCTCAACGCCACCGTGCCAGCGGATCGCGACCAGCAGATCATCGGCCTAGCCAAGGCCAGCCAGCAACTCGCGGGCGAACAGGAAAAAGTCCTGATCCTTACCCGCAGCCTGATGGAGACGCTCCAGCAAGCCGACAGCGCCCGCGGCCGCACGCTTGAATTGCAGGACGCCCTCGACCGCCGCACCACTGAACGCGACCAACTGCAGCAGGAACTCGACCGCCAACGCGCCGAACTGACCAACCTGCACCTGGGGGTCGGCAGCGGTTCGTCGTCACAAGACGTGGTCCAAGCCGAGCTGAACAAACGCGACCAGACCCTCGCCGAACTCGCCCAAGTCCGCAAAGAACTGGCCGAAACCCGCGCCCGCCTGAACGACAGCGCCCGCACCAGCAGCACGCTGGAAAAACTGGGCAACGAACACGCCCGCATCCGCACCCTGGAAGCCGAACTCGAACACCTGCGCAACGAAAACGACCAGCGCCAGCAGATGTTCAACGAAGCCCGCGCCCGCCTGGTGCAGGTCTCCAGCGAACGCGACCGCCTCGCCGCCGAACTCGCCGAACTCAAATCGCGCCCGGATCAAAGCGTCGAACTGAAAATGCTGCGCCGGCGTTTGATCCGCGCCAAGCGCATGATCAAGCGTCTGCGGCGTGAACGTGACGAGGCTCTTGCCGAGCGCCAGAAATCCGCGACCAATCTACACGAACTCACCGGCCAGATCGACCGCATGAAGAGCGCACAGCGCACAGCAGCGGAGGCACTCGGTCTGCAGCTGCCGCCAGACCAACACGGCTTCACCACCGGACATCTTGCTGCTGCGGTCCAACCGCTCATGCAACCACTCGCTGGCGGCAATACCGCACCGACCCACGTCCCCAAAGCAGTCACCCAGCGCATCGCGGCGATGGGCGGCGGCTTCACCTCTGCTTTTAGCAAGCCCACCATTTCCGGCATGGGCAGCGGCGCCACTCCAGCCATTCCCGGCCACGCATCGCCACTGCAACCGCGCCAGGCGACCCGCCGTGTCTTCAGCGAAACCCCGCCCAACGCCAACGGCGGGCTCGGCTTCACCTCGGCGTACGGCAAGCCGGCGATTCCCGGCGCCGGCACCGAAGGCCCAATTGGGATGACGACCGCGCCCCATGGCACCTTGGTCCTGGAGCCGCGACGCCACACTAATGGGTGGGCCTTCCTACCCACCCTTAAGGGACGCCCCTGGCGCCTGACCGCCGTGGTCGCCACTGCAGCGACCATCGCCACATTCTTCCTCGCCCCACCGCTGATCCCGATCAGCAGCCAAGGCATCATCAACGCGCGCATCAACGCCATCACCGCCCCGATCGAAGGCCGCTTCTCCGCCGCGACTCCGGCCCTGGGCGAAGGCATTGTCCGCGATCAAGCTCTCGGCGTGATCCATAACGACCACGTCGACAGCACCAGTCTCGAGGCCGCCCTGGCCAAGCTCGGTACCACCAAGGTCAAGCGCAGTGACATCGCAGAACGCATCACCTCACTAACCCAAGAGCGCAACCAACTCGACCAACAAATCGACACCTACCGCAAAGGGCTGATCGACGATCTGGCCCGTCGACTGGTTGATGAAGAACGTCAGCTCATCGCTCGTAAAGAAGCCCTGGCCCTGGCGACCCCCACCACACTCCCGGGAATACGCGCCACCCTCGACGCACAATCGACGCTGGTCGATGGTCTCGGCGCCCGGCTGCAAGCCCTACGCTCCGGCCAATTCGCCGAAGCTGACCAGCCGACTGCCACCCGCCGTCGTGATGAAGCGGTCCAGAAACTCGTCGACCTGGCCGACGAGGACACCGTCCTAGCGCACACCGCCGAAACTCTGACCGCCGACATCGCCCGCGAACGCGCCAAGATCGCGTCCCTGACCGAAGCCCAGGTCCAGAGCCAAGCCGCCGGCATTCTGTGGTCGCGCAAGGCCGGCGATCAGCAGTGGCTGAAATCCGGAGAGGAAATCGCCCAGATCGCCGACCCCGCCACCATCCTGGTCGAGGCGGTGATGCATGAACGTTACCTCAGCGAGATCCAGCCCGGTGACCAGGTCGAGATCGAACTCACCGGCGAACGCCGTCGTGTGCGTGGCACGGTCAAGGACCTCCGCCCGCTCACAGATCCCGCGCAAGGCATGGCGACTACCGTGTCGACGCTGCTCCCGAACCACTTCAAGTTGCGCATCCAGCCTGATCCGACTTCTGGTCAAATCACCGTTGGCCAGGGCGTGAAGGTGATGGTCACTGGGTCTAATCCCGGATGGTTCCGCAGATTGCTGGCTTGGGGGTATGGGGAGACGAGGTTCTGAGCATGGTCGGTTGCCGGCCCGCGTGAACCTCTGGGCAACAAATGACTGCATCTGACATTGGGATCTGCTCCGTTGGTCATCCTAGCGATCCCAAAACTTGGTCAGGGACGCCATCGAACATAGCCAATGAACTCCAGCGCAGAGGGCGATGCGGCATCGCTATTGATGCCGCAATTCTACGTTGGCAGAAGCTGGCATTGGCCCCCATCGTCATTCCTGCCTACAGTAGGGCTCACCTCAGCCGGTCGCCCCTGGTGCGAAACCTGTACGTCAAGAAAACGCGCAACGCGATGCGAGCAGGGCATATCCGGCACCTGCTACACTTCGGCTCGTTTACCCTACCGCAAGAACGCGAATCAACAGACACTTCCCACTACATGCTGTGCGATTCTACCTGGGACATCTGGGCCAGCCATTCTACCGACATTTCAGATCACCTACGAAGGAAGATAGACGCAATAGAAGGCAGGTGCCTCTCGCATGTAACCCACATCTTCACAACAGGTAAATATGTCAAAGAAAACTTGGTGGAACACTATCGCATACCCGAGAATAACATTACTGTGGTTGGGACCGGACTCGGGAAAATAACCCCTTACGAAGGCATAAAGGATTACCGGAACAAGAAGATCCTCTTCATCGCCAAGGAACGATTCGCAGAGAAAGGCGGCCACCTTCTCATCAACGCATTCCGCCAAGCCCACGCAATCGACCCAGAACTTCGCCTGACGATAGTCGGCGGAGCTGGCGCAGTCGGCGCCATCCCGGATCACCCTGGGATCACCGTATTGGGCTTCATTCCCTGGGAACAATTGCAGGGATTGTTCAATACGCATAGCCTCTACGCCATGCCTGCGTTAAGCGAGCCCTGGGGGCTCGTCTACCTTGAGGCGCTGAAGTGCCGGATGCCGATACTCGGGCTGAATCGCTGCGCATTCCCTGAAATCTCAGGAAATGGAGCGCATGGCCTCGGGTTTGATCTTCCGGATGCGGGCACGATCGCACAAGGATTAGTGGATGCTTTTCGCGATCCCGAGCGCCTGGAAAACATGGGTTCAGCTGGAAGCCTGTTCTGTGCCAAGAACTTCTCTTGGGAGAAGACAGTCGACTCGATCATCGCTAGAATCGACGCTCGGTAGAATATCAGCTGAAGGATAAATGATGACCAAGGCCGCTATCGTCATAACCAGCATTTCCCCACCCACCGAGGCAGTGAAGAAGTTTTCGGAGATGCAGGATCACACGCTGATTGTTGTCGGAGACCGCAAGTCGCCCCCTGATTGGCAACAAGACCATTGCACCTTCCTGTCTGTCGCTGACCAAGAACTGTCTCCCTTCTCAATAAAAAGGCACATCCCATACAACCACTACTGCAGAAAAATGATCGGATATCTGTACGCGATCAAGGCGGGGAATGACGTCATCATCGATACCGACGACGACAATATCCCGCACGTTGGGTGGAGATTCCCTGATTTCCATTCTACCTACGCATGCATTCCAGAGAACCGAGGATTCATTAACGTCTACTCTCTTTTCAGCGAGCAGAAAATTTGGCCGCGAGGATTCCCGCTGCGGCATATCGGTGATAGCTCAGATTGGAAAAACGGCATTGCACAGCACCCCTGTCGAGTCGGAGTCTGGCAAGGACTGGCAGATGAGGATCCCGATGTCGACGCGATCTACCGCTTGATCGGAAATCAGCCATGCACCTTCACAGCCAACGTCCCACATGTCTTGAAGCCAGGAACGATCAGTCCGTTCAATTCGCAGAACACGGCATTCTCACGGGATGTCTTTGCGCTTCTTTATCTGCCGGCATTTGTCTCATTCCGCTTCACCGATATTTTGCGCGGGCTGGTCGCCCAACCCATTCTTTGGCGCCATGGATACCAACTGGGTTTCACGGGGGCGACCGTGACTCAGAAAAGAAATCCCCACGACTACATGAAGGATTTTATCCAGGAAGTATCGATGTATTTGCATTGTGAGAGAATTCCGGAAATTGTCGCCTCGGCCTTTAACGGAAGTCGCTCCATGGCAGATGACCTTCTGGATGCGTATCGCGCACTGCACAAAGAGAATATCGTCGATCTCCAGGAAATGAGCACGCTTGAAGCATGGCTCTCGGATCTCTCGGTTGCGCTATCTTGCAGGTGAAGCTGGGATCTGATCCCGAGCCATTGACAGGTGGCTCTACCGCGAATTCCGACCAAAAGCCGGCCTAACTCCTTACTTCGCTCTACGGCAGCGCAGCTGCTGGTCGACGAAACTGTACGATCATGTGGTCGCGGGCTGTCATCCAACACGGCGGATGATCCTCGGATCCGCTCACCTGTGCGTTTCCCGTCTTGGCCTTGAACCGCCGTCGTGTCCAAGCCATCAACCCGGGGGAACAGCGGTAAACGAGATTCTTAGCCACATCGGAAATGGTCGGCAACACAGGCCGTCCCGCATAGGCGAATAATTGGATGCGCTCGACTGTTAGCCCCAGACTGTCCGCCGCCCGACGACACCACTGTGGATTAATGAAGGCGATATGTTCAGCGATAGCACAATACCAGTAACCGCTACCCATCATCCGCCAGGACCACGAACTGGCATTGCCGGTCGATATGATGGCCATTCCGCCAGGACGCAGAGCTTGGCGCATAGCTCTCAGCATCGCTAACGGATCCGGCACATGTTCGACTACATCAATCGCCGTGATCACATCAAATACTCCCGCATGATCAGCAAGATCGCTAAAGTCTCGGCCAATCACCTTGATCCCACGCGAACGACCTATGTTGGCGGCGACGGTGTTGATCTCGATGCCACATAGCTCAAAGCCCGCCCCCAGCGAGGCGAGGAAGTCACCTCGATAACAGCCGATATCCAACACCTTGCCGGCACTCATTGCACCATGGATCCAACGAGCAGCGATGCCGCAATCGGCGCGCAACGACAACGGCGCCGACCAGTGGTCAGGTCGGGCTTGGCGATACCAGTGATCCATCTCCGACTGTCCAAGCCGTGGATGCCGGAAGTAGAGATGACAGGTGGTGCAGTGATATAAACGCCCACCTGGAAGCACATGGTCGAGTAGAGTGCCGGCAAACTGGCGGGCGTCGGGGATCCGCCCCCGGTCACGCAACGCCGAGCTGCCGCATGACGGGCATTGCAGATCGTTCATTGTTTTCTCCCACTGCCAAACTGCGACCGGTTCCGTTCCTGGTCATGCGCCATCGCCAACATGTCTCCACGCACTCCCATTTCAGGACTCTGCATCGACTCGACGGCCTGTCGACCTCATCCGCAAACGGTCCAGGATCCATACGAAGTGACGCCAGCCACCCCCGACCAAACCGTTCGCCACAACTACCAGGAAAGTCGCTGCGAACGAGATGAGCAACAGCACAGGTCGAGAGGGAGACCACTGCCATACGTAGACCAATGGCAAGATGGCTAGCCCAGCCACAAGCAGGTAGCCCGAGGGGATCACGGCAATGACAGACTGCCCTGTGATCCCGCGCATCTCCCGCTGCAGACCTATGATTACCACTGCATTGCCGATGACCGTGGCCAGCACACACCCAGCAATGACACCAATGCTTCCCCACCAAGCTCCCAGCACCGCGGCGAACAAGATATTCGCAAGCGCGATAATCACATGGGCCAGCACATTCCAGCGCTGCACACCAATCCCTTGGGCGACAAAATAGGCCGGAACCGCTAGGGCGGTCACCCACCAGCCCAGGGTGAGCAGAGCGGCGAAACTGAGAAAAAGCGGCTCATCATACCCGATCCACAACCAGCCAATGAGTGGCAAATTAGCTAGGAACAGCGAGATCCCCAGAGTAGCAAATGCCAAATTAAGGATGAAGGAACGGCGGTAATCATCGACGAGCTTTGATCGGCGCTCGGCATCGCTCAAGGCTGCGACATGGGGCACAAGTGCCTCCAGCGCATTTACCGCCACTGCGCGCGCCTGGCCAATCATGCGGGATGCCATCTCGTACCAGGCAACCGATGTTAGCCCCGCAATCTGGCCGAGCATCAGCTTGACCACCGGTTCGATCAGGAATCCGGTGATGGTCGTTACCTGGAATGGAAATCCGTAAACCAGCAACGGGCGCATCACACTACCCTGCGATTCGATTTTTGTGCATAGAACCGCCTGATGGCGACGTCGGCGCAGTTCATGCAGCAGCATCCAGGTGGTCACTGCTAGGGCTGCTCCGGAGGCGAGTGCCTGAGCCAACAACAGCCCTTCAAACCCCTTCCCATCGACGAGAAGGCAGACGCCACCCAGCAGCAGCACATTTTGAAACACGAGTGTGCCATGACGCAGATCGACGCGCTGCAAGGCGTCGAGCCCTGCACGGACAGCCACTGCAATGCACGACAGCCACGCAACCAGTCCACCCAGTAACAGCAAACACCCGACATCAGGTTGCCGAGCCAAGAATGCAGGAGCATACGCGCCCAGGGCAATAGCCGTGATGCCACTACCGATCGCGGTCAAAACACAAGCCAACAACACCCCGCGCGTCAGCACAGCGAGGACCCTCTGCATATCGCCAGCAGCCGAAGCCGCAGCTCCCAACCGGACCATGCCTCCAGGTAGTCCCAGATCCGCCAGACGGGGCAGTGCGAACCATGCCATCAGCAAGGACCAGGCCCCGATCTGTTCAGCACCCAGACGGTCTAACAAAACGCGGTAGAGTACGAAGAGGACGACACCTGAAACCAGAGCCTGACCTGCACCCGCAACGACATTGGTCAGCAATCGCCGTTGCTGATTATACCCAGCAAGCTGTACGACCGCCGCTGCCATTTCACCGGGGCAAGCGGCGGGACGTTCTTCAGATGATGCCAAGCAACACCTCGCCCTGCGTCATCAACGGATCTCCATCCTCCCAGCAATTAGGCGGCACACTGACCTGCCAACAGATTCCGTCTACGATCACGGCTGCCGATTGATCCATCCGCGCACCGCGGTCAAGGCTACGATCTTGAGATCAAGCCACAGCGACCAGTTGCGGATGTATTCGAGATCGTACTCGACACGGCGGCGCATGTCCTCGAGTGCCTTGGTCTCACCGCGCGCACCGCTGATTTGCGCTAGGCCAGTGATGCCCGGCTTGACGTAGTGCCGGCGCATCAGCTCGGCGATGTCGTCGACGAAGTTCAGATTGAGCGCGATGGGATGCGGGCGCGGACCGACGATCGACATGTCACCAAGCAGGACGTTGATGAACTGGGGCAGCTCATCGAGGCTGGTGCCACGCAGGAACTTGCCTACCGGGGTGATTCGCGGGTCATCGTGCACCGCTTGGTGGAACTTCTGTCCCTTGTACCAGTGGCTGGATTCGCCGTCGTCGACGCTGGTCTCCAACTCCTTGGCGGCGGCGAGCGCCGCACGGTGCGGCGGTAGCTCGCCATGATACATGGTACGAAATTTGAAAACGCGGATGACGCGACCGTTCAACCCGTGACGGTCTTGGATGAAAAGCATGGGGCCCCGGCTGGACAGCTTCACCGCCAAGGCAGAGAACAGCAGCAAAGGGCTGATCAGGATCAGGATGAGCACCGCCAGAACCTTATCCTCCACCCACTTGATGGCCCGGGCTCCGTCATCGAGCGGACTGGCCGAGAGGTCGATGAGTGGACGTCCGGCGCACTCGCCAGCACGGAAAATGAACAACGGAGCCATCAGGTAGTCGGGAGCATACTGCACCGCCACCGCCGTCGGCAGCAGCGCTTTGAGTACGCCGGCGACCAGCTTCTCGTCGCTGAGATGACCGCAGACGATAACGCGATCGACACGGCCGGCCTCTGCCTCGTCGCGCACCTCAGCGAGAGTGAGTTTCCTCGGCATCACGGCGATGCGCTGGCGTGTCGGTTCGTGTTCGTCCACTACGGTCTCAGCGCCAACCACCATGCCCTCGACGTGCATGCCCAGCTGCGGCCGTTCGTTCAGGCGCTCCACCCAGGCTAGGCAGAGGTCGCGCTCCCCGACCAGCACGATGCGCTCGACGCCGATTCCGCGGCGATGGCGGTCGAGCAGGATGCGATGTACGGCGACACGCAACGCCACCATGGTCCCTGCCGAAAACGCGAGCCAACCTACGACCACACTGCGCGAGAAGTTGCCGCTCAGCTTGGCGGCATAGGCGATAACCAAGAAGGTCACCAGGACGATAAGCAGACCCCACAGCGGGCGCCGACACCAGTCCAGCAGTCGCAGTGAGCGCATACCATCGTAGGCCCCGACGAGCGCGAACACCCCGGCAGCAACCGGCAGCAACAACAACAGCACCAACCAATGGAACTCGTCCGGTGGTAGCTGATCCCAGCGCAGGTAGTTGGCGATCAGCATGGATCCGCAGAGGATCAGCGGATCAAGGAGCCGGAAGACGGACTGGCGTGCCGAGAACCGGGAATGGGGAATCATGGACACCCTGCCCGCAAGCCTTCGGTCAATGCTTCCGTTCGGCGCGGGTCGAACGCCGACGGCGCACGATCGCGGTAACGGCCTGGGCAAACGCCCCGATCACGCGATCGATCCCATAACGAGTGCGAACGTAGTGGCGGGTTGCGATCCCACAATCCATCCGCTCTCCACTGTTGTACGCCAGCCGCCCAAGCGCACCACAAGTACCGGCTTTTCTGGCTCCGGCATCAGTCCGCCGACGTACGCGCCCTCCGCGTGCGGGAGAGGCAAGGACAGATCAGATCAAATCACCCGGCCCACAGTCCTTGCGCCAGTCGTCGAGCCCCCCTTGTAGTCCATAGGTAAAGTCGAAGCCGATCTGGCGCAAGCGCTCGGAGGATAGATTGGTTGACAGGTAGAGCTTCTGGATGCGACGCGGATGGATCGTACTGGTCAGCGGATCACTGAGGGCGAAAGGCAGACTCAGACCGTAGGCTAGGCCATACGGCACGGTCGGGATCCAACGTTTGATGCCGTGCGTTCGACAGATCGCGGCGACGATGTCGGCGATGGTGGTTGGCTCAAAGGTGACGCCATGGTAGATCTCATCAGAGCCAACGTCGTCCAATAATTGCAGCACCAGCCGGCCCAGGTCCTTGACGTAGATGCTGCCTTTTACAGTGGTCGAGCGACCGATATAAGCGAAGCGGCGGCGACGCACGGCCCGCACCAAGCGGGTGTAATTTCCGCGTTCGCCCTGACCAAATACCACCCCCGGCCTGACCATGCGCAGGCGGCGCCCATCACCCTGCGCACGCCAGGCGGTCAGCGCCTCCTCAGCGAGCAGTTTGCTGAGACCGTAGGCGGTGTCGGGCGCACAGGGATCGTCCTCGGCCATGCGCTTATCGCCGGCCTTGAACACCATCATCGTGCTGGTGAACACCAGATTGCGGATGCCCAGGCGGTCAGCTAGACGAGCGACCAGCTTCGTGGCCATGTGGTTGGCGCGGAAATAATCCTCCCACGGATAGCCGGGCTCTTTGCATAGCGCGGCCAGATGGATCAGGGCCCGTGCCGGTGGCAGCGCCAGCGCCGCCACCGCCTCAGCATCCCGTAGGTCGACCTGGATAGAGCGCAAACCGGGCCAAGCGCGGCGCTCAGGGCACAGATCGAGATTGATGATCTCCTCGGAATTACCGCCCTCGCGCAGCATACGTATGAGGTGGCTGCCGATGAAGCCGGAAGCACCGGTGATGATCAGGGTCATGGCGCTACTCGCACAGCCGCCGCCTTGGCGATGATGTCGAGTAGGGCCGCACGGATGCGTTCGGGAGCGAAGGCGCTTTCGGCGTAAACTCGGGCAGCCGTAGCCATGGCCTCGCGTCGCGGCGCATCGGCCAGCATTCCGACCATCGTGGCGGTGTAGCCGGTCACATCAGCGGGATCGACCACCATCCCCGCACCAATTCGCATGATCATCCGTGCCGCCGAGTTGCCGAGCGGCACCGCTGCAACCTGGGCGCGGCCAGCGCACAGGTAAGTCAGGGTCTTGCTGGGCACGCTGAACAAGCTGGCATCGGGTTCGAGAATGGCGGTGAGTACGTCCGCCGCCCCGAGCGCCTCAGGCAGTTCGGCGAAAGGCTGAAACGGCAGCAAGACCAGTGCTGGACACGGCGCAACCGCGATCTGCTGTCGCAACCAATCTGCGCCCACGCCTTCGCTGATGACAATGACCCGCGACTGTGGCGATGAGGCCGACAGTGACCGGGCCAACGCCAGCAGCAGTCCGGGATTGTGCTTCATACCCAAAGTACCGGCGTAGACCACATTGGCGGTAGTGTCCAAGCCGTGCCGCCGCGACCATGGCGAATCCTTTGGTCGTTGCGGATGGTCTGCCAGCACAGCCCAGTTCTCGAGCACCGTGGTGCGCTCAGGATGCTGGCCAGCGGACAGCGCCAGGACCTGATGGTCGGGGCTGATCAGGATGGTATGTGCGGATTCGCGGATCAGTCGCCGCTCCAGGCGATCGTACCACCATCCGGCAAGGTGACCGACGACCGGCAGCTTGCGGCCAAGGATGCGCTTGATCGCCAAGCCATGGATGTCTTGCACCCACATGACGAAGGCTGCGCCGTGACGCGAGCACCAGCGCTGTAACAAGCGCAACACTTCCAACGGGCAGTTCGAAGCCAACACGACCCCGGGACGCGAGGTGTCCAACCAAGCGCAACAGCGCTTGGCCCACGCAATCTCCTGGGCCCGACGTTTGAACAACGACTGCTTGGAAAAGAGCCCATCGAGGGCGATAGGCACGACATCTGGAGATGCCGGCGCGTTGACTGAACTACTGTGGTTGGGTGACTGGAAGCTGGCGCTGTAGACATACCAGGTGGGATGCCCATTCCGATTCAGGTCAGTAGCTGCACCACGCAAGAATGGATAATTGGCGTAGTCAACCAGGGCGGTGGACATGCACGTCATGCTGGACCAAGCCGCAAGCCGTCAATGATCTGTCGAAAATAGGCGACCAACATCACATGTCGACAGATCTACGACGGTGCTGATACCGAGACTTGGAATCGCGGATGATCTGTTCATAGAATCCGCGTAATTGTATCGCCACTCTCGGTGCGGCATATAATCGTCGAGCGGCCGCGAAACCGTTGGCTCCCATGCGCATCCGCTCGCCCTTGTCGGCCATGATTGAGCGCAATCCCTTTGAGGCCGCCTCAATGTCGCATGGGACGACCATCCCCGCCTGACACTCCTGAATCTCACGCCAGATATTCACTCGATCGGAAATCAATACCGGCGTTCCACACAACATCGCCTCGACTACGACATTCCCGAAATTTTCCGTATAACTCAAGAGAGCAAGCACATCCGCATCCACATAGGCCTGAAGGATCTCAACTCCGGTGAGCATTCCCGTGAGAATGATGTTGGCGCCAATTCCAAGACTCTCCGCCATCTGCTGGCATTCTCTCCAATATCCTTCGTTGTCTGGGCCGACGATGACCAGTTTAGCTTCGGGAACGCTCGCTCTCAGCGCTGCAAACGCTGGCAACAACACATCGAAAGCTTTAACTGGATGAATTCTCCCACAGAAAAGTACTACAGGGCTTTCCCCAAGTTTGTATTTGCGCCGAAATTCTCCCCGTGCTGGAAGGCTGCCAAATGCCTCCAAATCGAAACCTAAAGGTGTGACAAATCCTGGCGTACGGAATAGCCGAAGCCTCTCCACTAAGGTCTTCTCATCTTCGGCTGTATAATGGATGGCTGCTGCGTTCCGGAGATTTCTCAGTTCAAAGATACGCTCGTAAAGCCTCTTCATCCGTCTTCGCTCCGGCTTATTGAAGAGGGCCGGGGACAATGAGCCATGTGGGCTAATGATATATGGAATGCCTGCTCTCCGGGCAAAGCTGGCGGCTGCATAGTGAGGATATCGATAGAGCGCGTGAATATGGAACAGATCAAATCCATAACCAAAGCGCTCAAGGTATCGAGTGATTGATGGAGCATAGCCGAGTGGAGCCCATGCAGCCGGAGAGAACCTTGTCACAAAACCACGTGACACGGATGGCCTCATCTGCTCAGCACTCAGCCTTCCCGAGGGCCAGTCAAGGTCCGTTGCCAGGAGCGCCGTTTTTACCCCAGCGCCCACCAGCCCACGGCAGATCCCCAAAATTGCGGTTGTCGCTCCGCCATAACGAGGCGAGATGATATTAGTCACATGTAAGACGCGAAGCGGTACGGCGGAACTCATCGGATGAGGCACTCCGTTATGCGACGCATCGGACTCAAGCGAAACGACCAGTAACGGAAGAAACGCTTGGGACCAGAAATCGCAGGATGCCCTGCCGTGATCAGCCTGGACCCGAGTCGTTCCAGGTCATCCCTATACTTCCTTTGGGGTCCCTCGCTGATCAATCCATGCGAGATGGTCCCTGAATAATACCTGAAATCCCCAAGCAGCTTTCGCTCAGCACGGAACTTCGCGCCTGCCAACATGAGATCGATCAGTAACTCTGTGTCCCAACAGGTGCGATTCGCAGGATTGAACCCATTGGTCGCACAATACCTCGACCGCCTAAAGAATGTGGCTGGTTGCATGACTGAAGAGGTTCCACTGAGAAAAACTTCTGGCGTAAAGTCGGTCGACATGCGTTTTCGCAACTTCCGATTTCCCTCGCGATCAATGACATTGATCGCTCCCGTCAACACATCCACATCTGGATGGCTCTCGAAATATTGCATTACCCAATCAAGAGCTCCCTGAACAAAACGATCATCTGAGTTGAGATAACACAGTATGTCGCAAGCACCGAGTCTGGCGAAACCCTTATTCAGACCATCCCCGGGTCCTTTGTCCGGCTCAAGGATCACTGAATGAAAGCGCCCCTTTTGCGCGTATTCCTCGATGATCTCTCGGGAATCATCCTGACTACCGGGATCGACAACGACATGTGAGAGGCGTCTCCTATCTGAACACTGAACGGATTCGATACACTCGCGCAGGAAAGCCCCCTGATTGAATGAAATTGTTACGCAGCCAATTGACAGGCTCACGTCGACTCTCGGCTCGTGGTTATCGATTTCTCTGCCGCCATCTGGCAAGCCAGAATTGCGGACAGGCAAGCCATCGCGGTGTCCATGCGAGTCAGACCCTTGAATGGGCTCATAAACAAAGCCCATAGCCCCCAGATCATGAAAAAACCCAGCAAGGATATGGTCGTCGGAGGGGCTCTGATTGAGATCACCGCTCTGAGTCCTCGCAAAAGGAGTACGAAGTAACAAAGCATGAAGACTACCCCTAGCAACCCACCTTCGATCCAGGCCTCCAGTATCTGGCTGTGCGCCGGGATGGTTGCCAAGCGGATGAGGTCGAAATCGTACAGCGGATTCTCCTGGGTCTTGTTCATGCGGAATTGGACATCCGCATACAACTTGGCGAAACGGGTATCGCGCCCCCAAGATCCATACCCGATCAGCGGGGACTCCAGAACCGCACTGAACCCGACCATGGCCGATGACAGGCGTATCGTGTTAGATGCCTGACGTCGTTCGGCGAAGCTCCCCTGCGAGGCGTAGTAGCCGATTCCAACCAGTGCCGCCAATACCGTCACCAGTACCACTCCACGCACCATCTTCGCCCGCCCACCCTGGGACCAATGATTCAGCCAGCCGATGAGCGCTGCGACCACACAGAAAGCCGCAAGGCTGCGATAATCCCATAACACGTTGAGCATCCCCAATCCCAACAGGGCGAGTCCTCGGTAGTGTACTTGCTTGATAAGACAGGACATGGCGATGCATCCGAGCGTCACCGGCTCCCCGTACCCAAGCTTCCATTGGACCAACGGCAAACCCTGAGCGAGCAGCAGGGCAGCACCACCGAAACCATAGCCGATCGCCAGGAGCCAAAAATTGGACCGGCGCGCAGAGACCAACATCGCTACCACCAGGAGATCGACCCCCAGGAAAAACAACCGCGCCCAACCGCGAAGGAAATCGGTTGGCGCATTGTTGCGATAGAGGTCCGACAACAAGTAGCCGGTAAACGTGACGGTCAACCCCGCCAACAAGACATACAGCGGCCTCCAAAGCGCTCGTTGCACCGCCAACGCATCTCGTTGCCGGTAGAACCGGTCGTAAGCCAACACTGGCAGCAAGGCCAACATCAGCATCTCGCCAGCAAAGAACAGGCCACCTGCCCGGACTGACACGTACATCAGCGCGCCGATCAGCACCGACCCTACCGAGAGCCAATCCCAACCACTTTCCACAGGGATTGGCGATGACGAATGCGCGGCAGTGATGCCAGCAGCTGCTGGCGGGAGTGCCGACGTGATCGTGCGTGAGATCACGTCGGCCAACCCGCAATGATTATTCCTCGCCCCACCAACTGGCTCATGCCCAAATGTCAGCCGGAACACCGTAGACGCAAGTCAGCGACAGGATGTCCCTTGGGAATCAACCGCTATTGGATGGGAGGAGCAGCGTATCAACTTCGCTGGGGCTCAAGGCGCGATTGTAAAGCCGAACATCGTCGAGCACGCCCTCGAAGCCCTGTCCCATGATCAGTGGTGCCGCATTGTGGTTGATGATCAGCGGCCCGACCCGCACGCTGCCCGGCATTTCCTCACCGTCCCGGTAGATGCGCAGGTAGCTGCCGTCGTAGACGGCACAGACATGATGCCAGGCCACGGCATCGGTGTACGGCACCTGCGTCTCGACACGTGCATACGTATCGGCTCCGGTCATCAACCGCAGGCCGATGGTACCTGATCTACCGATGGCATCCCCGAAGTAATAGCCGCCATTCACATCCCAATCCTGCTTCGACAGGATCGAGGGATAGGGACTCGTCATCGAGACCAGGTTGCGGTCTGCACGCACCCAGGCACTCACGGTCAACTGTTGAACGCGTAGGTCGGCGCTGTCGGCGGACGAGGCCAGGTGATTCACGCCGGTGAAGTGCTGACCATTACCAAGATAGCCCTGCTCCCAGGTTGCCGGCCCATTGGTAATCGAGGCATCATGCTGGCGACCTGACGAGTCTGCGGCGATCATGCCGGTGGTTTCGTCGAACTTCCAATGCCCAACCAGTCCGCGCGTCACATCATCCGGTGCAAACACCGTGACGTAGACGTCGGAAACCGTCGATAGATCCCCATCGCTCGCTTTCAGGCGCAGCGCATAGGGACCTGCTGCAGTAAAGCTGACGGTAGGATTGGCCACGGTGCTGTTGCTGAACTGCACCACTGCTGGGCCTGCGATCTGCGACCAGGTGAGTTGCACCGCGCCAGCAGGGCGACCGTCATCACTGACGATCGCGTTGATCGCAGCGGTTGCAGGCAGGGTCACGGAACGATCCGGTCCCATGGTGATGAGAGGCGGCGTGTTGTCCGGATTGGCGCCGACCAGCACGGCTATGTCCGCCACACTGAGGGCACGAGCATAGACCCGCACGTCATCCACGGATCCCGTGTAGCCACCCCCGACGTTCAGCGGCCATCCATTCCGGTAATTGATCGACAGTGCTCCGACCACCTGGGTGGCAACCACCGCACCATTGCGATAAATGAACATGCTGTCGCCATCGTAAACCGCCGCGAGATGCACCCAGTCACCCGAGCCTACCTCATCATAGGCGATTACTGCACGTGAATCTTGATCGGGACCGTTCATCAGCATGAGCGCGATCTGGTTGGTGCCCGGTCCGAAGCCACCAAAGTAGAATCCGCTGTTGTCGGCCCAGTCTAGGCGATCAAACAGACCGGCATAGGTCCCCATGGACGCGAACGTCTGGCTGGGCTTCATCCACAGGGCGATCGTCATGCGTTGGAGATGCATGTCGGTGGCGTCTGGGGCTTGAACGATGCCCGCATTCACGGTGATCGCTCCATTCTGTTTGCCCAAGATGCGCGTACCACCGTAGATGGTGGCGTCATGAGTCCGCGCGCTGTCGCGTGCGATGATCCCCGTCTGCTCGTCGAATTTCCACTGCAACACCAGATCAACCGGTGACTGGACCGTGACCGTCACGTATCCAATGGCTGAGCGGCCATGGCCATCGACCAGCACATAGGAAAACAGGTCGGTGCCGGTAAAATTCGCGTTAGGCGTGTAGGTCACCGACTGCAGATCCGGGTTGACCGCCGTCACACCATTGGCGGCCCCGCCGACTGATGCCACCAGCAACGGAGCGGCGTCTGCACTCACATCATTCGCCAGCACTGGGATCGACACCGGTGTTGCCACGGCAGTGTCCGCCACATCGTCGTTCGCCACCGGCAGAGGAACCGGATAGAGTTGCGTTGCCGGAACCAGCCCACCGGACTCGCGGGCGCTGTACCAACTCATCTGCGCGACTGCCGAACCCTGGCGCTCGAAGTACTCGATGTGGATGGCGTAGCGTTGACCCGCCACGGCATCGAAGGTGCAGATGGAATCGGTGGCGCCGCGCAGAACCCACGCATTGATCACCGGCAGTGACTGGCCATTCAGCCACACCCGCACACCATCATCCGTGCGCAGGACGAGGGTATAGGTCTCGGTGTAACGCGGCTGGATTTCACCACTCCAACGGACGCTGAATGAGTCCGCTGGAATTCCGCTGGCTGGAGAACCGCCCGCCCAATCGAAGATCAAGCCGGCATCAACACGTGTGAGCGCCGGCAGACCGCTGAGGGTCTCGTTGGTGAAATAGGCGGCCGTCAGGCCGGTGCCGGTGCCGATGGGGCCGGAGGTGTCGGGCGGTGTCGGGAAGAGATGGCTGGCAGGAATCGGGCCAGCCGGCTCGCGGGCACTGCGCCACAACAGCTTGGCCACGGCGAGACCGGTATGTTCATAGTACTCGATGCGGACGCGGTAGCGGCGGTTGGCTTCGGCGGTGAAGGTGTAATTCGAATCCGCGGCGCTGCGCAGGTTCCAGTAGTTCACCACCAGTTGACCATCCAACCACACGCGAACGCCGTCGTCAGTACGGAAGGTCAGGGTATAAGCCTCGGCGAAACGGGTCATGATCTCACCGTCCCAACGCGCGCTGAACGAGTCCACAGGAACCACGGAAGCCGGCGATCCATTCGCCCAGTCGTAATTGATCTGAGCCTCCAAGCGGGTCAGTACCGGAGTGCCGCTGACCGACTCATTGGCGAAATAGGAGGCCAGAAGGCCGGTACCGCCCGCAGTAACCGTGATCGACTGCGGTACCGGTGTTGCTGGAAAATAATTGGCATCGCCTACCTGCGTGGCGGTAACGGTGACCACACCCTCGCCAGTGACGTGCAACTGACCGGCAGTGATGGTCGCGGGACCACTCACCGCAAAGGCAACCGGCAAGCCGGAGGTGGCACTGGCAACCAGCGTCTGATCAGGGGCACCCACTGCGACATCCATCAGGGGAGCGAAAGAGATGCTCTGCCCCGCTTGTTTGACGCTGTAGCTGCCATTCGCCGAGGCGATCTGATAGTTGGTCGCCGTCAACGTACCGACACTGACCGTGATCGGGTAGCTGCCGACGGTCGAACCGGTAACGACCGCATGCGTCATCGTCGGCGCGCCGTTCAGCACGCTCACCGTGTCGGCGAGTTTGAAGCCGCTGTAGCTCGCCACCGGCGCAGCCACTGCATCACCGTAGATCTTGCTCGCGCTGGCGGTGACCGTCAGCGGGGCCTTGCTGACGGTATAGATCCCATTCGACGCCACGATCTGGTAATCAGTCGCAGACAATGAGCCGACACCGACAGCAATAGAATAGTTGCCAGCATTCGAGCCGACGGCAACCGCATGGGACGTGGTTGGCGCACCGCTCAATACACTGGCCGAATCGCTGAATCTGAAGCCGTTGTAGCTCACCACCGGCGCAGTCACCACCGCGCCATAGGCTTTGGACGCACTGGCGGTGACCATCAACGGAGCGCGGGTCACCGTGACCCTCACGCGTGCCGAGACTGTCCGATAGGCGGAGTTATTGGCAGGTACGAAGTCCGCACGCAGGCTGACCGAACGGCCAGTCACATGCAGGATGGTGTTGAGCGGGGGATTGTAGGTGAAGGTGCCAGCAACAGGCACGCCTTTGTCGGTCGCGATCGCGGCGGGAATGCTCGTGCCATAGACAAACGGTGTCGGCATCGACCAGGTGATCGTCGGTCTGACCTGAGCTGCATGGAGCGACACGACCAGTCCAAGCATCAGCAGCAGGGCCAGCGGAGCCCGGTGAACCAGCAAGGTGCATAGTTGCATAGTCGACATCATGACGGACTCCTAAACTAACGGACGATCAGATGAGAGTAACTGTGATGTAGGCTAGGTCAGCGGATTCTGCATGCAAACACAGGAAGAAGATCCTTAGTGACACCGGCTGTCAGGAATCGACTTGTGCTATGCGGAGGTGAGGTCCCAGAGAATTGACTCATACGATGCGCGAACCCCGGCAGCAAGCCGTACCGTTGCCAATCGACGCGTTTTCCTCATGGTAGAACGGGACTTAGCTTCTGAGTCCGGAGTCACTCATACGCATGTCCTCCACCTCTGACATCCCTTCGCTGAGCCTAGCCGACCTATTCCAACTGGTCTGGCGGCGGCGCCGGGTTGCCGGTGGAGCGATGGCACTGACCGCTGCGCTCACACTGATGGTCACTTTCAGCCTGACGCCGATGTATGAGGCCAATGCCACCCTCGTGATGGAGCGCAGCCGCAAAGCGATGCAGTTCGAGACCAATTCAGACGTCGGACTTGAGTACAGCGCGCTCAATACCCAGCGCGACCTGATTCTATCCAAGGCGGTGCTTGAGCAGGCGGTGAAGCTCAGCGATCTGCTGCAGAACCCGGCCTATCAGGTCCGTTCACCCGCCGACCTGTTGTCCCGGCGGCTGACGGTGACCACTGACCGTTACAGTTGGGTGGTGACGCTCGCGCTGCGCGACGAGGACACCCAACGTGCCGAACGCGCCCTGCGAGCAGTACTGGATGCCTTCTTCGAAGCCCAGGCCGAACGCCAGCGGAAACGAGGCGAGGATGCGCTCGCCTTCCTCTCCATTCAAGCGGCGGAGACTGAACGCAAACTTGATCGTGCTCGCACCGAGCAGGAGCGTTTCCAGGCAGAGAAACACATCCTCACCCTTGATGCCGACCGCAACTTCATCGCCCAGCGCCTGTCCGAGCTGACGTTGCAGAATCAGCGTTTAAACCTGCAGCTGGCCGAAAGCGAAGCGCTGGTGCACCAACTCGACGACGCGGCACGCCGTGAACCCGACAAACGCGTCGAGGCCATGCTGCGGGTCAAGCCCATCGCCGACAACGAATTGGTACGTATCCAGCAGAGGCAGCTCTTCGATGTCGAATCCCAACGTGTTGAGTTGGCACAGAAATACGGCGACAAACATCCACGCATGCTTGAGATCAGCGAAAAGAGAGCGAGCGAACGCAGAAACCTCGAGGAGGCAGGAGATAAAGCCGCGGCAGCTCTGCGCTCCGACTATCAGAAGCTGCGTGATCAACGCACCGAGCTCGATGAACGAATCCGCACGGAGGAGCGCAATTTGGCAGCATACCGTTCCGATCTGGTATTGCTTCAGCAATTGATGACCAAGACCCAGTCACTGGAAAAGCTTCTTGATCAACTCACCACCCGGCTACGTGAAGAAGAGGTGTCGACCCGCCTGGAAGCCCAGCAAGTATCCGTTGTCGATGAGCCGCGAGCCACTTCTGCGCCAGTGAACATGAACAAAGCGCTGTTTGTCGCGGTGGCGCTCTTCCTCGGCATCTTCGCCGGCGTGACCGCGCCTCTGGCGATGGAGATGCTGGATCGCCGAGTACGGGCAAGCGATGCGGTGAGCGAAATCACCGGGCTCAAAATCCTGGCAGAGATTCCCTATCTGGCCGGACTCGGTGCGCTTGGGCGTGCCGATAATCCGCAGCCATCGGGAGTCATCGAAGCCTTCCGCGGTCTACGTGCTGCACTGCGTCTGCTGCCCGGCAGTGAATCCGGGTGCCAGATCTGGATGGTGGTGTCGGCAATTCCTGGTGAGGGCAAAAGCACCGTAGCGGCGCGCTGGGCCGCGGGGTTGGCGGCGGCGGGCCAGCAGGTTTTGCTGGTCGATGGGGACCTGCGCAATCCCAGCCTGCACCAGGAACTCGCGGAACCGGTCGGAACCGGTCTGGTATCCCTGCTCGCTGGCGAGATCGACATCGCGCCGGCCGCGACCAGCCATCCCAACCTCCACTTCCTGGCGGCTGGGGCGGTGACCGAGAATCCGGCTGAGCTGCTCAACAGCCATTGCTTGGCCGAATGGCTGACATTTTGCCGGGAACGCTACGACTGCGTAGTATTCGACTCCCCGCCTCTGGTTCCGGTGTCGGATGCGTTGCTGATCGGCCAGCATGTCGATGGCATCGTGCTGGTGGTTCGCGAGGGCGTGACGTCGCGCAGCGAACTTACCGCGGTTCTGGCAAAACTGGGGCCGCTGCGTGAAAAGACCCTCGGCGTCGTGTATAATGGCACGCGTCGAGGCCCCAGCGATTACCGCTACTACTCTGCTCCGCCCGTAGCCGCTCCGGCCACCTAGGGTGGGCGGAGCCCTCGGCGCGGAAGAGGTGCTGCACGAATTCTCTCGCCCACAATTTCTGGCGGACAGCGGCACGCGCAGTGCTGGCCCTGGCCGGTCTCGCCGTGCTCATCGGTCAGGATGGCAGCATACCATTCGCCTCGCCGCTGACAGGTGCCGTGGTGGCAGTAGTCCTCCTCATCCTGGCGATCGTCCCCCCGCGTGAGGGACTGCCGGTCGCCACGTGGCTGGTCGCAGCCGCCGGCCCACTGGTCCTGCTGGCGATCGCCCATGCGCTGCCGCTCGGCTGGCATCATCCCTGGATTTCAGCCGACCTCGCCACTCTCGCTGAGCGTGGAAGCGCGACCGTCGCCAACCACTGGAGTATCGATCCCGGTCGCAGCTTCGACTCGGCAACCTGGATCGCCGCGCTTGCCGTGCTGGTGTGGTGTCTGCTCGCGTTGTTCCCGCTCAGGCGTCTGCCGCAGCTCGCAGATGGCGTGGTGCTCGCGCTCGCGGGTTATGCCGCGTGGGCACTCGCGCTCAGCCTCATCAGCGGAGCAACCGGTCAGCGCACGTGGGCCGTCGGCGGGTTCGCCTACCACAACCATGCCGGTGCCGCGTGGGCCGCCTGTCTGCCCTTGGCTTTGGTCCAGGCCCACGCGCGCGGCGGTTGGCGCTGGGTGGTTCCCGCGCTGCTGGCCATCGCTGTGGTGCATAGCGCGAGCCGTGGGGCGATCATCCTGGGTCTGCTGATCTCGGGCCCATTGCTGGTGTCGTTGCTGCCACGCCAGCGGCGCTGGATCGTAACCGCGGCTGTCGCCGCGGTCCTGGCCGGCCTTTTTGCGCTGATCGGTACCGGTGCGGCCAGCGAACGTTTCCGCGACCTGGGGGATGACCAGACCGCGACGACGCTGAACGGTCGCGTCCTGATCTGGAATGCGGCCATGCCGGTGATCCGTGAGGCGCAGCCATTCGGCAGCGGAGCGGGTACCGCTGGCCTGGCTATGCAGCGTGGTGCCGGCATCGATATCACCGGTGAGATCACCCATCTCCACAGCGAGCCACTCGAACTGCTGCTCGAATTCGGCTGGGCCGGAGCACTGGTGATCGTCGCCGGTCTGGCGTTGGGTGGTGTGCTGCTGCGCCGTGTCCGCGAAGCGCCTGCCGATGCTGGTATGCCACGACTCGGCCTCGGGGCCGGGCTCGGTCTCCTCATCCTCGGCTTGCACAGCCTGACGGATTACATCCTGCACAATCCCGCCATCGATCTGATCGCCATGGCCTTGATCGCCGTTTGGGTGCAATCCCTCGCGCACCCCACACGCGGTGTCCCGGTAACGTGGAAGCGGGGCATCATCCTCTGCGCAGGCTTTGGCCTGATGTTGACCGCGGCACTGTCCACCTGGCGCGAACATGAACTCCGGCTGGCTGCCCGGCCTCCTGGCGCAGGCGATCAGGTGACGGCATGCACACCTGAGTTCGCTGCCGCCATGGCGGAAAAACTGCGCGACCAGCCCGAGCAGGCGCGACGCTGGTGCGACCTCGCCGCTCGCCTCGCGCCCGGTTCAGCGACCGCTTGGCGGGTGCGGACCTTGGCCGACGTGCATGCCGGGCGATTTGCTACGGCACTCGACGCCAGCGGGCGGTTGCTCACCTGGGCACCGGATTGGGACGCCGGGCAGGATGCGGTCCTCGCTTGTCTTGAGCGCTTGCCGGATGACGCCGCACGCGATCAGCGCGCAATGACACTTGCGCGCACGCTGCTGACTGCGGATCGCGTCTGGTCGCCCACGGCCTGGGCGACCTTCGCTCGCGTCCTCGGTGACGCTGCCCTCGCTGATATGATCACGCACATCAAGCCGGAACGGGTTCGTGCCGCTGCGTTGCCGTGGCTGCACCAGCATGCCGATCTCGTCACTTGGCAAGCGGTGCGCCGAAGCGTGAAGCTCCGCCAACCGTTGGATCCGATCCAATGGCGGATCGTCAGCGACGATCGCGACTCGCGCAGCTTCAGCGTGCACATCAGACCTGATCGCGATGGCCGGCGCGAACAGGCGGAGCGCTGCCTGCGTGCCGGCCTCGGCCTGCCTCCAGCACTTGATGCGGCACTCGCTGACGATGGCGACAGCGGAACCATCCACCGCCGGTTGGCGCAGGCGTTGGGTGGCGACCCACCGACCACCCTGCGGACCGACCTCGATCGCCTGCTACACCTGCCGTGGGCCCGCCCGTGGTGGAAACTGCTGCACGAGCAGGAGAGCCTCGCCCACGGCCAGTGGACCTCCCTCGATGAACAGAGCCATCCGCCACTGCTGGTGCAGGGCGCAGCTCTTGCCACACGTCACGGTGATACCGCCGCTGCGGCACGCCTGCGGGTCATGCTCTCGGCATATCGCCATCCCAGCTGGATCGATGCCGGCTGGGGTGTGCGCTGGTGCTGGCTGCTGAACGATGGCGATCCCCCCGCGATCACCTGCTCGGGATGGACCGGGGTGTTCGTCGACGGCAAATGGCTCGGCTGGCATCGCGGCCAACTCGATGTGGATCGGGTCGTCGGTTCCGGGCTCCACCGCGTCGTTCTCGCAGACCCGCCCTGATGGCTGGTGGCGCCGTGGCGGCGCGTGTTGTACTTGATGCACAACCGATAGTCGGCATGCCAAGCATGCTGATGACCGGTACCACGGTAGGAGCAGGGATGAGCACGAAGCCGCCACGGATCTTCCTTTCTGCTCCCCACCTGGGAGGTGACGAGCTGCCACTGGTGCAGGAGGCCTTCGAGACCAATTGGATTGGCGGGCTCGGGCCGCATGTCGATGCGTTCGAGCGGGAGATGGCCGCGCGCCATCACGTTGCCGGCGCAGTCGCACTCTCGAGTGGGACTGCCGCACTGCACCTCGCCCTCATTGGTCAGAAGGTCGGTCGAGGCGATACGGTCTGGTGCGCATCGCTGACCTTCTGCGGCAGCGCCAATCCGATCACTTACGTTGGTGCAACGCCGGTGTTCGTCGACAGCGAGCGCCGGAGCTGGAACCTGGATCCGGCACTGGTGGCACAGGGGCTGGATGATGCGGCCCGCGCCGGACGCCTGCCCAAGGCGATCATCAGTGTCGACCTCTACGGCCAGTGCGCCGATTACGAACCGTTGGTGTCGGCTTGTGCGCGCCATGGGGTCGCGCTGATTGAAGACGCCGCCGAAGCACTCGGCGCCACCTACCGTGGGAAACCTGCCGGGGTGTTTGGCCGGTGCGGCATCCTCTCATTCAACGGCAACAAAATCATCACCACCTCTGCGGGCGGCATGCTGCTTTCAGACGACAAAAAACTGTGCGATGAGGCACGATACTTGGCGACCCAGGCCCGTGATCCGGCGCCATGGTACGAGCACACCCGCATCGGCTACAATTACCGGCTGAGCAACGTCTGCGCCGGGATCGGGCGTGGACAATTGCGCGTACTCGACCAGCGCGTCGCGGCACGACGGCGGGCGTTTGAACGTTACCGCGAACAGCTCAGCGACCTGCCAGGCTTGAGCTTTGCGCCTGACCTCGACCACCTCACAGGAACCCGCTGTACCCGCTGGCTCAGCGTCATTCAACTCGACCCAACCCGGGCACGGGCCACCCCGCAGCAACTGCAACGGGCATTGGACGCAGAAAACATTGAATCACGTCCGGTGTGGAAGCCGATGCACCTCCAGCCGGTCTTCGCCGGCTGCGTGACGCTCGGCGGCACCGTAGCGGAGGAACTCTTCACGCGCGGAGTTTGCATCCCGTCGGGATCGTCGCTGAGCGAGGATGAACAGTCACGGGTGGTGGCCGTTTTGCGGCAACACCTGGGCAGAGACTAGAACGACGGGGACGATCCCGTCGCTCGCGTCGACTTACAACACCGCGCGCGCGCGCGACACGATCGCGCCAAAGAACGTCTTCCGCTTTTTCTGGCCGATGTTGGCGTATTCAGGCTCGTTGCCGTCGAGGACAGCCCGACAGTCGTGTTCAATTTCCGAGCCGTCCTTGTAGCGTTTGTCGGGTTCGCGGGCCATGGCGCGGCGGACGATGGTGGCGAGGTGTTTGTTGACGTTCGGGCGGAGGTAGCGCGCGGTCGGTTGTTTGGTTGCGTCACGCACCATTTGGATGGTGTCTTCCGGGGTACTGCCGGAAAACGGCGGCTGACCGGTGATGGCGTAGAACATCGTCGCGCCGAGGGCGTAGATGTCGGTGCGTTCATCGAGTTGACCGCCGACGATCTGTTCGGGAGCCAAGTACGAGGGTGTGCCGGCGATGGTGGTGCCGGTCGGCAGTTCGCCGCGGGGCATAGCTAGGCCGAAGTCGGTCAAGCGTGGGGTGCCGCTTGCCTCCAGCAGGATATTTGCGGGTTTGATGTCGCGATTGACGAAGCCAGCGAGGTGCACCGCCTGCATGCCAGCAGCGCAGTCGCGCATGATGCGCAGCGCCAGTTCGTCGCTCAGCGGACCGTAGTTCGCCACGCGAGTGCCAAGGTCGCCGCCGCCGACCAAACGCATCGCCATATACGGGCATTGGCCGACTTGGCCGGCATCATATAGGGTGATGACGTTGGGATGGTCGATCGCGCCCAGGACGCGCGCTTCGTGCATGAAAGTGTCGACCAGTTCGGGGCTGTAACCATTCCGCGCCGCGTACTTCGGACTGACGATCTTGAGCGCGACCTTGCGGCGGATGACCTTATGCTCCGCTTCCAGGATGATCCCCATGCCGCCTTCGGCGAGGATGTGGTAGAACGTGTATTCGCCAAACGATTGGCCGATGCGTTGGATGGCCTGCCTCGTGTGAGAAGAATCATTCATGCGCCGTGCGTCCCAACGTTCGTGTGCATCGCCCCAGCCCGCGGAGTGCCAGTGGATTGTGGCTCCCGGCCCCGCTGGGGTCAAGGCATGCTGGGAGGATCACTGAGCGGTGCAAGCGATGCGCGCTCAGGCGTGGAGCACCTACCGCATCGCTTGTATCACTTCTTCCCGCGGGCGCTGCTTTTCTGTTTTGCACCGCTGGTCGCCGTGCTTCCGGCAGCCAGTCCGAAATCGAAGTATCCCGCGGCATTGCGGTAGCACACGTCCTCAACCAAGCCACCCAGCAGTTTGATATCGCGGGGCAGCAGGCCGGCTTCCATCTCGTCGCCAAGCAAGTTACAGAGGATGCGGCGGAAGTATTCGTGGCGGGTGTACGACAGGAATGAACGCGAGTCAGTGAGCATGCCGACGAAGCGCGACAACAGGCCGAGGTTGGAGAGTGCGTTCAGCTGCTGCTCCATGCCGTCCTTCTGGTCAAGGAACCACCAGCCGCTGCCGAACTGCACTTTGCCTGGAACGCTGCCGTCCTGGAAGTTGCCGATCATGGTGCCGAGAACCGCGTTCTCCTTCGGGTTGATGTTGTAGAGGATGGTCTTGGCCAAGCGGTTGTCGCTGTCGAGCCGGTCGAGGAACCTTGCCAACGGTTTCGCATAGCTCGCATCACCAATCGAATCGAAGCCGGTGTCGGGCCCGAGCGTGCGGAACATGCGCGTGCTGTTGTTGCGGATCGGGCCGATGTGGAACTGCTGCACCCAGCCGGAGGCATGATCCATCAGCGCGCCTTCGTGGAGCATGAAGGATTTGAAACGTTCCTGATCGTCAGCATCGAGCGCCGCACCACCACGGATGCGGGTGAACGCCGAGCGGATCTGTTTCTCGGTGTAATCAGCGGCGGGAACCGTCTCCAATCCATGATCGGACAACCGACAGCCGTTAGCGTGGAAGAAATCGTGACGCGTACGCAGCGCAGCCAGGTAGCTGTCGACATCGCGGATGTCGGTGTTGCTGACCGCACCGAGTTTGTCGACCCAGGCGTTGAGCCGCTCCGGTGACTCCACCGCCATGCCCTTGTCCGGACGCCAGGTCGGGCGCATCTGGATCTCGAAGCCTGACTTCAACGTGGCAATGTGATGTTCCAACGAATCCGTCGGATCGTCGGTGGTGCAGACCACTGCGACCTTCATCTGGCGCATGATGCCGCGGGCGGAGAACTCGGGTTTCTTCAGCAACGCATTGGCGTCGTCCCAGATCGACTTCGCGGTAGCGGGATTCAGCAAGCGGTCGCTGATGCCGAACGGGCGCTTCAGCTCCAAGTGCGTCCAGTGGTAGAGCGGATTGCGCAGGCACTTTGGCACCGTCGCGGCCCAGGCCTGGTACTTCTCCCAGTCGCTGGCATCGCCGGTGATGAAGCGCTCGTTGACGCCGTTGGAACGCATGCCGCGCCACTTGTAATGGTCGCCCTTGAGCCACACGTGCGTTAGGTTGGTGAAGCGGGTGTCCGCCGCGACGTCCTCGGGCGGCAGGTGGCAGTGGTAATCGACGATCGGCTGATGGGCCGCGTGGTCGTGGTAGAGCGCCTGCGCCCACGTGGTCTTCAGCAGGAAATCACGGGTGATGAAGACATCTTTGGCAGATCGTTTCGAAACAGTGCGCTTGGCAGCCATGAGAAATTCCTCGCGTGAGCCATCAGCATCCGCGCGCGCCCAGGTCGGCAAGCCGCCGGGAACGGCAAAAACCTGCTCGCTGACCGAGCGATGGTCCCGTCCTAGCCCCGATCAGCCTATTCCGGGCACACCCCTTCCGTGCGGTTGCGTGCCTCGGACAGCCCCCCTAGAGTCCCGCCCACCCTGGAGAGCCGGCCATGCCCGACCCGACCCCCGCCAAAGGCGCTGCTGTTGACGCCAAGGCTGATGCCAAAGCTGATAAGCTGAAGGCCGATGCGACCGCCGTCCCTGGGGCCCAGCCGCTCGAAGAGTGGAAGCCTGAGCCGCGCCAATGGACGTGGAAGGATCTGTTCACCGCGCCGATGTTGGCGTTCAAGCCCAAGTGCATGCTGATCATGGCGCTGACGCTGACCGCGATCACTGCGTGGATGTGGCTGTGCGACACCAAGATCGTCAACCAGACCGATGGTTACATCATCCCAGGGCTGTTGACCTGGGTGCAAAACACCGTCGCTCTCGTGCTCTTCAGCTTGGGTGCCAGCTTGGTCGCGGTGTTCCTCAAGGCCGATTTGCTCGATGACGAGTTCCTCTCCTTCGGCGAAGCGCTGGCTCAGTACAAGACCCGCATCGTGCCCGCGGTCATGGTGCCGCTCTTCCTCATGGGCATCCTCGCCGGGGCCTACCTCATACTGAGATACCTGCCGTTCCTGGCCGGTTCGATTCCCTACGTCGGCCCAGCGCTGTACTCGCTG
>JANPLC010000049.1:0-5013 GCA_031426335.1 Planctomycetota bacterium | reverse complement strand
ACCAGCTACAACATCCTGCAGCGCGACATCAAGCTGCTGTCCTCGATTGAGTACAGCACGGTGATCCTCGACGAAGCACACGTCATCCGTAACCCGGAAGCCAAGACCACGCGCGCCGCGCTCAAGCTCGCCGCTCGTCGTCGTATGTGTCTGTCGGGTACGCCGGTGCAGAACTGCGCCGAGGATCTCTGGCCGATCTTCCACTTCCTCATGCCGGGATTCCTTGGTCGTCGCAAGACGCTCAAAGAAACCCTGCAAGACGATCCCGAGGCGATCAACCGCCTGCGTGATCGCGTCGCGCCGTTCGTGCTGCGTCGTATCAAGAGTGAAGTGGCCACCGAATTGCCGCCGAAAACCGAAATCTTGCTGCATGCACAGATGTCGGATGAGCAGGAGCGTTTCTACAAAGACCTGCTGGAGAAAGAACGCGTCGGCGTCATGGACCTCCTGGGCTCAAAGGGCCTGGAACGTTCGCGCGTGTCGATCCTCGCGGCCATCACCCGCCTGCGTCAGGCCGCCTGCGCTCCCGCGCTGGTCGGTGCCCCGGAGATCGACAGCGCCAAAGTCGAATTGTTCATCGACCTGGTCGACGAACTCATCAGCGAAGGCCACCGCGCGCTGGTGTTCAGCTCGTTCACCAAGTTCCTCGCGGTCATTCAGGAAAAGCTCGAAGAGCGCAAGTACACCTACCAATACCTCGACGGCCGCACGCGCGACCGCGCGGCGAAGGTCAAGGCGTTCCAGAAGGGCAACGACCCGTTGTTCCTGATCTCGCTCAAGGCCGGTGGCGTGGGTCTGAACCTCACCGCCGCCGACTACGTGATCATCCTCGACCCGTGGTGGAACCCTGCCGCGGAAGATCAGGCCGCCGACCGCGCCTACCGCATCGGTCAGGACAAGCCGGTGATGGTCTACCGCATCGTCACCGTCGAATCGATCGAGGAACGCGTGCTGCGCCTGCAGGCAGAGAAACGCCGCCTGGTCGGCGACCTCGCCCTAGAAGGCTTGGCGCGTGCGCTCGAAGCCGGCGACGTGGAGAAACTCTTTGAGGTCGCCGCATCCGTCGGATCATAAATTCGACGCTGCGCGATCCTCTGAGTCAGGTGATCGGGATGGTTGGCTGAGTGGCCTAAAGCATCTGTTTACTAAACAGACGAGCCAGCAATGGCTCCGGGGGTTCGAATCCCTCACCATCCGCCATGAGCTACCACCGTACGAACCGACGGTGGTAGTTGTTTTTGGTGACTCCAGGTTCTTCGCAGACTTCCCGCCGCGTGGCCCTGATGGGGGCGTGCTGGGGGGTCGCCCGCCACCACCGCCCTTGTCGTCTGAACCGCCATCCAGGTCGCTCATGGGCCACCGGAACACCATGCGGATGTTCTGGTCCTCAGCGATGAAGACCTCCCACAGGATGGCCGCCAAGATGGATTGTTGGACCTCCCAGGGTTCCTGGTCGAGCGTCACCAAGCGACCACGCAGTTTGTCGATCACGTAGTCGGCGCTAGTCGCGGCAATTCCTGCGGCGGCAAGTTCGGCATCGCAGATCGCCATGTCGCGTTCGATGCGATCCAACTCTTGCTGACGAGTGGCGATGGTTGGCCCAACGGCCTTGCTGGCGGCATCGCCAGCTTCGACCAAGGCGATCAAGCGGTCGAGCCGTCCACGAACCAGCTCGCGTTCCTTCCCGAGCGCCTGCTTCCGCTCGCGTGCCGGCACCTCCAAGGCGCGCTGCTCGCGTGAACGTTCTTCCAAATAGTTCAACAAGTCCCCTTGCCCGTGGCCCGATTTCACCAAGGACTCAATTACCGCATCTTCCCACGGTTGCGCAGCAAGGTCAGGCGCGACGCAGCCCTTTCCTTTGAGTCGTCGAATGCAGCGGAGGTAATAGCGCGGTTCTCCGTTGCGACCGTAGGACGTGCTACCAGCCAGCATCGATCCGCAGTGCGCGCAGCGTGCAAGTCCGGCGAGACGCCATACTCGTTCGGTCTTCGCTCCGCGATTCAGTTTCTCGCCTTCGCGCTGCTTCGGCGATGATCGGGTTCCCAGAGCTTGGTGGCACGCCTCAAACTGACCGCGATCAACCAGCACGCCAATCAACCGCTCATTGGCGAGCCACTTCCCAAGATTCTGTTTGTTCCAATTCCCAATCTTGGTTCGTTTTCCTGACAGCGGCGGAGGCACACCCTCATCGGTGAGCCACGCCGCTACCTGCGCCAAGGTTTGTCCCCGAGCAACGCGCGGCCACGCCGCGCCTGCGATCTTTCCCCACTGTGGGTGCGGCACTAATTTCCGTGTACCGGGTCCGCCTTCGATCTCGGTTGCGGCGGGCTTGTGGCCACCAGTCCAACCGCCCTGCGATTGCCGATGACGAATGCCAAGT
This sequence comes from Planctomycetota bacterium, assembly GCA_031426335.1. Taxonomy (GTDB): domain Bacteria; phylum Planctomycetota; class UBA11346; order UBA11346; family UBA11346; genus BOG-1363. Next base: position 2,633 of record JANPLC010000049.1, on the reverse strand, counting down.
TTTACGCGCTCAGCGATGGATTCCCGCTCCCACTGCGCAACCGCACCCAGCATCGACAACATCAACCGTCCCATCGGACTGCTGGTGTCGAGCTGTTCCATGACGGACACCAGCGCGACCTTGTGGCGGTCGAACGTTTCCACCATGTCGAGCAAATCGCGCAGGTTGCGCGTGAGGCGGTCCAGTCGCCACACCACCAACGCCTTGACCTGTCCCGCTTCAATGCCTGCCAGAATGCGGGCAATGCCTGGACGATTTAGGCTCTTCGCTGACTGCGCGGCATCTTCGATCGCGTCGTGATCAGCATAGCCACGCAGTTTGCACAGCATCGCGCAGGCTTCGCGCTGAGCGATGAGGGATACACCTTCGCGTGCTTGGTCTTCCGTGCTCACTCGGGTGTAGACGATGACGGACTTCATGGCGTTTCTGGCTCCCGACGAAACAGCATTAGCACCGGGGGAGAGAATTCACCTATGGGCTGTGTGGGTTCGTAACCGTCGCTCTTGCTGGGCATGGTCGCCTCACGTGACCACGGAATCGGTGAAAAGCGTGCCGACTACGACCGCCATGCGCACCGGCGCATTCGGCGGAAGCGCAAACGAATCCCGACCGATGTTCACCGATGCGAGAACGAATCCCGACGGCACCTCCGCGCAGACGCAGTACCGCTTGAGGTAGGCGCGACGATCTTCCGTCTGCACCACCACCAGTCGGTTATGCTTGAGCGGCAACCGATCATCCACGATCACCGTTTGCCCATCCCACACGACCGGATGACCACTGTCCCCTTGGATGCGCACCGCGCGCCAGTGCGACCGCACGGCAATTGGCTTCCAGTCGTCAGGATCTTGCGAGGGCTCTGCCCACCCCGATCCCGCCGTCACCACGCCAATGATGGGAATGCTGAGCACCGTCTCGTCAGTGTCCGCACCTTGGTCTGACAAGGGGGCCGCGTGGCCGGTCGCCGCCACTCCCGCTCGTGCGTGGTCGCGGGCCGTGGTGAAGCGCTGGCCCTCGGGGCGGTACCACTCCGGGGGGTAGGCTCCGGTGGTCAGCCATTCAATGCGAACTACCAGGAGGGCCGCCAGCTTGGGCCGGTGCTTGCGACCGCCGCCGTTCATGAGCGTGACGTAGCGTTGATTCGGAAGCCCAAGGGCTTCACAAACTTGTGACTTAGACAGGCCCTTGGCGTGGCGGGCTGCCTCAAGGCGTTCAGAAAAGCCGGCGAGGGCTTGGGGCATCGGAATCCCTGAAATGGGGGTTATTCGTGTGCTCTGTGTAGGCATGGTGTGGGTAAAATGTTGATTAGCAACATATTTGTTGCGGGCAAAACAAACCCATTACAAACGCCTCCTACCATGAACACGTCCCTCGATCTGCGCCAACTTCGCCTCTCTAAGGGGCTCACCCAAGATGTGATCGGAAACCGGAAAGATATCGGAGAAATCGAGAAAGGACGGAAAATGCCAGGGCCTAGACTCGTCAGACGAATGGCTCAGGCGCTGGGCGTGAGCACCGACACGGTGTTTGCCGCCTGCGCAGAATCCCGCCGACTGATGGAATCGGACGGCGGCAATGGATCGTCCAAGGCCGTGGCGGTCTAAGGTCGTGGCAACACATAACCAACACAATCAACGGCAGCAGAGCCGCTGGAAGCGGATGCCGCCGCGCGACGAGCACGGCCATCTACGCGTCACCTACGAATTTCGTCCGGCGAGATCAGTCCTCGATCGCGAGCGCTTCGACGATCTCGCCCGCATGCTGTACCAGCGCTGGGTGCTGGAGCCTGCGCCATGGGAGAACCCCGGCTCGCCCGCCACCTCAGCGGTCGAGCCGCCTTCCCATTCCGCCATTTCTGCCACTCCCCGCTAACCACCCGTAGGAGCCCGCCATGTCTGACGATCCCATCAATGCCCTCGTGTCCGAACTCCTCGCGGAGGCGGACCACCTTGCCTTGGACGGCAAGATCCACCTCCCGCTCGATGCAGGATTCAGCCTGGTCCACAATCCCAGTGCATGTGTCGTCACCGATGCGGCACAGCGCATTCGCCCCGGATCGACGGTCGTGCGTTTGCATGACTTGCCAGTTGGCTTCGTGAACCCATGGGGTTGGACGCTGACCGTGGATGATGATCGCCTGCGCTATGCGCTGCTGCGTGCGCTCGCCCGCCTGCGCGATGGTCTGCCGCTCGCTGCGGTCTGATTCCGATTCCCCCCGCCGTCAGTTCTCGTGAGGGTCAATGGAGTGGTTCGCTGTCACCAGTGCTGTGACGACGAGCCTCGCGTGGGCGGGTGCTGACGCCCGCGCACGCGGGGCCTGGGTGTCTTTGGCAGATGTTTGCCGACAGACGATGACCGAAGGCCGGATTCGTGACGGCCGTTCCCAAATGAATCGCGTGTGCCGTTTGGCCCGCGTTGGTGTCAGCGATCTACGCGCTGCCATCGACGCGGGCCTTGTTGTTGCTGACGGTGATGACCTGGTGCTCACCGGATGGGATCATGGCAAAGAACGCGAAGCGACCCGTGCGGCGCAGCGCTCACGTGACAATCGTCAACGCCAACAGCGCCAAGAATCCTCTGACGAGTCGGCTCCGACTACAGACGACACCACCGTTCTACCGAGCGCCGTTCGC
>JANPLC010000048.1:0-28391 GCA_031426335.1 Planctomycetota bacterium | reverse complement strand
TGCGCGGGCGAGCCGCCCACGCCCCCAGGGAAAATCACCTACGCGAGGAACAGTCGCGCGGTCGCGCACACTGCCGACGGCCCACTGACCTCGCCATCGACGCGCCAGCCGCCATCAACCACACGCGCTGTCAGTGAAATGCGCAGCTCCTGATCGGGATACGCCGGCGCTGACCACTTCGCGCGTTCGACTGAACGAACCTCACCACGCGCGACACCCGCACGACGCGCGACCTCGGCGATGGCGGCCAGCACGTAAACGCCAGGTACTAATGGCGCACCTGGGAAATGCCCGGCGAATACCGGCAATTCAGCGGAGAAAACCGCTACTCCCTGCGCACCGCCATTCACCGCGACGACATCACGCACCGCTGAGACCGCATCCTGGGTCGGACACATCAGCGGACGCATCAGCGACTCCGGGACTTTCGCGCAGCTTCGATGGCGGCGAAGAACGCCTCCACCGGCGGCGGCGGCGAAAGAAACGGCACGCCATGCAGGTCGATGAACACCTGTGTGGTCTCGGCCACACACAACAGTTCTCCGGTCGGGCCGCTGATCTCGTAGAACAAATCGAGCGTCGGCCGGGTCTCCGGCACGTGGGCGATGCGCACCGTCAGCAACTGACCCTGACGCGCGGGCTTCAGGTATTCCAGCTGGCAGCGAATGATCGGCGCGACCGAGCCGACGTGTTCCATTTCCGCGTAGGACATCCCGCGCGCAGCGCAGAAAGCCTCACGTGCACTCTCGCAGTAGCGCAGGTAATGACCGTGCCAGACGATCTTCATCGAGTCGACTTCACTGAAGTGCACCGGCGTGGTGATGGTCAGGCAGTCCCAGTCGGGTTCGATACGCGAGCGGATGCGTTTCATACCGGGCCTCCAGTGCGAGCGACTTTGAGCTCACCAGTGAGGATCACCTCATCGCCGACCAGTGCGCGCACGTCGTAGAGTTGCAATGGTCCAAGCTCGGCGGTCTGCGACGCGCTGACCTCCACAACTTCCCCCGCACGCGCGGCACGTGACATCACCATGTTCTTAGCACCCACCAACATGCCGGACGCCTGGACGGCATGACCTTCGCCACGCAGGCGTAGGCCCATGATCACCGCCATCGCTTGGGCGCAGGCTTCGGTCAGTTGCAGGCAATCGAGGCCGTCGTGCGGCTTGAGGCGAGCACGCCCGCCGGTGCCTGCCAACGCGACCGCACGCTCGACCAACAGCGCTGGCTCCTGATGTGCGGTGAGTTGTTCCGCCGGGAGATCAAGAAATGGCGATGCATCCATGGGCGCGGCAGTTGTGGCGCCAGGCCGCCAGGTCGCAAGCCGTGGCAGATTTGCCCGCTGCGAGGTGCGAAGTTTACTGGTGCACCTCGCACCTCGCACGCCGCACTGTGGCAATCACCGCGTAATGCGTTTGGTCTCCACCCGCCGCTCCAACCGCTGGGTCTGGTTGTGGTCACCGTATTTGTAGTCGATGTCGACGGTGAAATCGAGTTGACGGTGATCGAGGTCGCGGGCGAGATGAAAATGCCCTTCGGCGATCTCGAACTGGCCCAGTCGGCGTCCACCTTGGGCATCCGGGTTGATGAAAGCGACCGCATGGCGCCCAAAGGGCTGACCATCCTTGGTGATCACCACCTCAGCGCGGCGAACAAACAACCAGTCTTCGCCTTCGTTCACGACGAACACCACGACCTCATGGCCGTTCGGCCCCAGGTCACGGATCTCCAGGGTATAGTCGATCGGATCTTTGCCGTTCATACCGCCTCCGAGCTGTCAGTAAGTACACCTCGCGTGACCGCCGCGAATCGCGCGTGATCTGCTTGTCGGCGACCCTAACCGCGGAACCGCCAGCGCAACCTGGCGTTTTCGCCACCTGCCGTAGGGTCGGCACAGGGTCGGCGCAGGGTCGGCGCAGGGTCGGCAATGGAGCGATGAACTGGTGCGCCTCCCCAGCGTTGATCTCCCCAGGAGGTCCAGCCATGCACCACCGTCGCCGCCTGCCCATCCATCTGGCTGATTACGAGATTGATCTGGTGCCGCTCATCGATTGTGTGTTTCTTCTTCTACTGTTCTTCATGCTCTGTGGCCACCTGAGTGTGAGCGAGCGGGTCGAGCAGATCAGCGTGCCGCCGGCCACCACCGCCAAGCCCGTGGTTCCGCCGGATCGCTGGCGCCACGAGGTCATCAACCTGGGTGGCGGTCGCGCCGACCAGCCGGTGCGTATCCGCGTTGGGCAGACCCTCGACAGCGCTGGACTCACTCACCTGGATGGCCTGACCCGGTTGCGCGACCTGCTTGATCGCCTGCATGCGTTCAGCGACACCTACCTGGATTCCGCCAGCGGTCTGCGCCTGCCGCAGGTGATCGTCGAATTGCGCGCCGATGCCGACGTGCCCTGGGGTGCGGTACAAGAGGTCGAACAGGTCCTGGCGGACAGCATCGTGCCGTCGACCGGACTACCGAAGGATGGTCTGCGCCGCCCGTTCGTGCACGTGACGTTCAGTGCGCGCAATCCGAACGATCACTAGAAAACGCAGTGCGAGGTGCGGGGTACGGGGTACGGAGTGCGAACTACGAACTACTAACAGCGTTGCTCGCTGCACGCTGACCGACGGCCGCACCCATCGCCAAGCAGGTGCCGGTGACGCGCAGGGCCGCAGCCGCTTCAGCAGACACCGCCGAACCTTTGCCGACGCACCACACGCGCTCACTGGTGCCAGGGATACGCGCCGCGCGTTCGGGCACGCCGTGGCGATCCGTCGCTGGCCACGACCAGGTGATGCCGTCGGCGCCATGCGCTTCGCGCGGCCAAGCGGCCCAGCACAGCCCACGTTCGCGGGTGGCGAACAGTTCCGTTTCGTCGAGTCTCGCCAGTGGACGACCCTCATCGCGATGGGCGAGCGCGCGCGCCATGGATAACACCGCACCACCGAGTGCTTGCGCGATGCGCTCGGCGAGCACTGCCGCCTGTGCCACGGTGTTTCCTGGGGCGACATCGAGCGACAGTTGCCAGCATCCGGCTGGGAGATCGACCGGCACCAGGGCGATGGCGGCGTCACCACCGCTGGCGGCCTGCGCCTGACGCAGCGCCGCGATGCGTGCCGCGGTTCCGCCAGCAAGACTAGGCAGGTGCAGCAGCGAACGATGCGCCGGCCACTGCACCGGCTCGGCACACGGCAATCCGAGCAGGCGTGCCACCACCGCTGCGCCGCTGGCGTCGATGAGCGCTGACGCGTCGATCAGCGAGCCGTCCCGCAGGTGCAGGCGGATGCCGTCCACGGATTCCTCCGCCGCCAGCACCCGTGCGTCTAGGCGCAGATCAACCCGCGCCACCGCCACACGTTGAAGCAATCCGCGCTGCAACGTGGCGGCCGTGGTCGGCCACAACCACACGCGTCCCTGACGATAGCCCGGTCCGGTGCTCAACAGCGGCAACCACGCGGAGGTCAGCGTCGGCTCCAACAACTCGGGCGCCGCGGCATCGATCGGTGCCAAGCCACAGAGCGTGCGGTGTTCACCGTGGACGGCGACGCCACCCAACGTGCGCGTCGCTTCCAGCAGGATGGTCGGCGCACCGGCCTCCGCCGCTGCGACTGCCGCAGCACATCCCGCAACGCCAGCACCGATGACCACCACCGGCGCCACCTTCGACATTCAGGCTCCGCCGACCGCCTGCGCCACGCCGGCGGCGAGGGTCGCAGGATTTTCCAGCGCGTCGTCCGGCAGTTCCAGGCTGGTGGCGAGTTTCAGTTCGCGCTCGATGTCGAGCAGCACGCGCATCAGCCCGTGGCTGTCGAGGCCCAGTCGATCGAGCGATTCACCGCTTTGCGCCTGCAGACGTTCGACCGGCACCTTCAGTTGGCGTCCCAGGGCAGCGTAGACGGTCTCAGCGATACGATCGGCCATGCGCACTCCGGTGGGCGGATGCTAGACCCGTGGCCCCACCTGCAACCTGGGCCGCGACGGCTGGCGCACCGCCCAGGGAGGGACTAACGTGCCGCCATGCCACGTGGTGTGTTCGTCTTGCTGCTCTGCTTGGCCGTCGTCGGCTGTTCACCGCGCGTGCCAGAAGTTCCGGCCTCCGCCCGCGGCCAGACTCCACGCGCCAGCGCGCTGACGGCCTGGGTCGGCAAAGGGCGTCTGGAAGTCGTCGCGCCCGGGAAACGCCTGAGCGGCACCGCCATCTTGCGCTCGCTCGGAGACGGCGCCGTGCGCGCAGCGTTCCTCAGTGATGAAGGGATTTTGCTGGCGGATCTGACGGCGAGGGACGGCACCTGGACGGTAACCAGGAGCGTCGCCGACATGGAACGTGCGCTACCGCATCTCGGACGCCTGGTGGCCCAGGCCTACGCGCGCGTCGCTGACGCCACACGCACCTGGGACGACGATCGCCTGTGCGCCGAGGTCGGCGATGCCATCCGCTGGTACGGTGGCGATCCGGTGTTGCTGCGCGCAGTTGAAGGCGGAGGGCTGGATCTGCTGGTGGAGGATTGGCGCATGGTCGGCGCCGAACTCATCCCGCACGAGGCACGAGCGGAGGGGCCGTTTGGGATCACCATCCGGCTGCGTCTGAACGACATCAGCGCGAAGTGACGAAGCCAGTTTCCGTCAGCGCGTCTGAATTTCATCCACCTTGATGGTCCAGCAATTCGGATTGTCGGTGCCCTTAACGATGATGTTGTCCTGCTCCGGAACACCGGCCTTGCCACGCACGCTGAGGTAATCGCCTGGTTTCAGCGTGGGTTTGGCGTCTTGGTGGATGAGGAACAAGGTCGCGTACTTCGGCGCCTTCACCGCCATGCCGTCGCCGTCGAATTCTGCGGTCCAGGTGCTGAACACCGCGTCGTCGCTGGCGGAACTGCCGAGGCCGATCACCACGGCCTGCAACCACGGGGCGACGCCGTAGTCGGTCACGCTGATGACGCGACCGCTGACCGAGGCGGTTTTCTTGACGGTGAACTTGCGCGTATCGCCCAGGTCGACGTCGACCTGCGGGACACCTGCCGAGCGTACTTTGCTGTCAACCACACCCGCTGGATGCAGGCTCAGATCGACACTGGTCATCCACATGATCAGCAGCACCACCAGCACCACACCGCCGACCACCGGGCCGATGATCTTGGGTTGCAAGAACCACGGCTTCACCACCTCGTCAGCGGGGCTCTTCTTGCATTCGCGGCAGGTCTCGCGGTGCGGCTTGTTCTTGCAGCCACAGTGCGGGCAAAGCCACAGGTCCTTGGCCAGACCCGGAGCGATGTCGCCATCGCCAGGATCCGTCGCTAGCGGTTTGACCGTCTTGCCGGTGCCGGGTTTTTCAATGCGCCCGGTGCCGGGTTTCTCTGCCCGACCTGCGGCTGGTTTTTCCACGCGACCGGTTCCTGGTGCGGCAGGTGCTGGAACACTCGCGGCGTTGGCGGACGGCACGGCGACCGATTCATCAAACGGATTGAAGCCGGCGGCTGGCGCGGCGGCTTTCTTTGCCGCCGGTTTGGCCGCCGGTTTGGCCGCGGGCGCATCATCGAACTCGAAGGACATCGGCGTTGACGGTGCACTGGGAGCGGGAGCCGGCGCGGAACTGTCGCCGCTCAGCGGTCCACCACCGAGCGGCTTGCCACTGCCGCCACCCAGACCACCACCGAGCGGCTTGCCGGCACCTGGCTTGGCTGCGGGTTTCTTGAGCGGGCCACCGAGTCCTGCGGAATCACCTGAGTTCATCGTATGCTCCTGGGCTGCGCGGTGCGGGGCGACACGCTCCCGAAACGGCCTACGTCGGCAAGAGGGATGACGCCGGTTGTGTATTCCAGTCGCACAAATGACGTTGGTTTGTGATCAGAATGGACAAGTGATCGCCCAGCAGCGGGAGGATCCGCAGGCGCAACCTGCTCAGTGGCCGTCGACCACCTGGGCACCGACGGCAGCGCGGACCTGCGCCGCGAGATCGCTGGCCTCATTCGTGGTCGGAGCCTCGGCGATGATGCGGCTCACCGGTTCGGTGCCGGACGCACGCAGGTGCACCCAGCGATCGGGCCACACCAACTTGAGCCCATCGAGGGTGATCAGTTCGGCACCCTTGGTGACGGCATGGCCATTGAGTTTGGCAATGGCTGCGGTGACCGCTGCGCGATCCATCGCGACCTTTTCCTTATGGATGGCGTAACGCGGGATCGCCGCAATCACTGCGCTGAGCTTCTGCTCGGCGCGCGCGAGGTACTCCAGCACCAGCGCCATGCCGATCTGGCTGTCGCGGCCCCACACCACGCGGGGATCGATGATGCCGCCGTTACCTTCACCACCGACGACCGCGTTGTTTGCCTGCATGGCATCGACCACGTGGGCCTCGCCGACCTTGGAACGCACAACGCGCGCGCCGTGGCGTTTGGCGACGTCTTCGAGCATGCGGCTGGTCGAGAGATTGGTGCAGGCCACCAGATCTTTGCGGCCAGCGGCTTGTTCTGCGGCCAGACGCGCTGCGGTACACAGCACCAGGGTGTATTCCTCGCCGATGTAGGTGCCGTTCTCGTCGATGATCGCCAAGCGATCCGCATCCGGATCCTGGACGAAGCCGATGGCGGCGCCGACCGCCTTCACCACCGCACCGGTGTCACGCACATTGGCTGCAGTGGGTTCGGGATCGCGTGGAAAGACCTGATCCGGACGGGTGAAGAGCGGCACGACCTCGCAGCCAAGAGCCGCGAGCAAAGCCGGTGCAATGGCGCTGCCAGCGCCGTTCACGCTGTCGATCACCACCTTGAGTTTCGCCGCACGGATGAGCGCCACGTCAACACACGCCAACACGCGGTCCTGGTGCACACGCAGGGCGTCATCGCGCGTACGATACCCACCGATGCCACTCCACGGCTGGAACACCGCGTCGCCGCGGTAGGCTGCCAACACGGCATCAAGCTGCGCCTGGTCGACGTTGCGTCCGCTCGGCGCGAACAGCTTCAGCGCATTCCACTCCACCGGATTGTGACTGGCGCTAATCTGGATGCCGCCACTTGCCTTCAGTTCATTGATCATGATCGGCACCGTCGGCGTCGGCACGAGACCGATGTCGATCACCGTGCAACCGACCGCACGCAGTCCGGCGCTGACCGCCTGGACGAACAACGCGCCAGTCGGCCTACTGTCGCGCCCGACCACCACCTTGCCGCCTTTGGCGATCGCCTGCCCATACGCCGCCCCAAGGCCCATCACCTGATCGACATCGATGGTCTTGCCGACCAAGCCGCGGATGCCAGAGATGGAGACGACGCAGGTCAGGGGACGGTTGGTCATGGGTGTAAGCCGTACGCACGGCGCACGGCTTGCCAACGGTGCGCACGACGCGCTTGTCCGGCCATGTCCGCTGGGAATGAGACGGACGGCGGATGCGCACATGGACTCTCACCACGGGCTCATCGCCAAGCGTGGCAAATTCACGGAATCCATGCCGCTTTCTCCTCTACGGCTGCCATGCTGAGCGGCCCCGAAGGAACCTCCCATGGCTGAAGCCGTCATCGATCGCACCAAGACCACCGCACTGCTTGCTGAGGAACGTCCCCTGACGACGGTGGAACTGACGCAGATCCTGCGTTTCCTCAACCGCCACTGCGAGGACCAGGACAACAAGATGCGTCAGCTGAAAAGCGAGATTGGGCGCGTCGCACGCAAGTAGAGAAGGCACGATCTGACATGGAGAACCGGAGCCCCGGAGAAATGCATGCCGAGAGCGCGCATGGTTCCCTAGTTTTTTTGACTCCGGTTCTCCGGTCCTCCATGTCATGCTTCGGTTTGCAAACCTTCGGGCCTGTCTGGAAAGACAGGATTCGACATGGAGGACCGGAGAAACGGAGGAAGGCAGAATATTATCAGCCTGCTTTGCCTAAATTTCTGCGCCTCCCTGTTTTCGGGTCTTCCTCCGGTGCTCCGGTCCTCCATGTCATTTCTCCGGTTTACAGACGTTTGAGCCATACGGGGCCAGCCGTTCGGCCATGCCCCCGCCGCAATTGCCTCACCCATGTGCGAGTCTAGCCTGCGGCCCTCGCATGGAGCCCTCCACATGTCCGCACTTGCGGCACCTGCCATGATGTCGGCCAAGGCCCTGGCCCGGCTGCGCAAACCGCGCACCCGTGGGGCTTTTGCGCCTATTGACGCGGCCAAGCGGCAGCTCGGCTTGTTGGCGGTCAGCGACAGCGCGGGACAGGCGCGGCTCTTCTGGCTCGTGGATCTGACGACCTCGACCATCGCTGATGCGCGTTTCCTGGCTTTCGGCGATCTCCCCAGTCATCCGATCATGGACGCCTTCACCGAGTCAGTGCGCGGCCGCGCCGTCGCCGATGCATGCCGGCTGACGGCGGAGCAGATCGAGGCATTGTTGCGCGACGATCCCGTGACGCCCGCGTTCGGTGACCTGGGTCTGAAGCCGCTCGCCTTCCTGCGCGACTTGCAGGATCGTGCCGAGGCGCTGCTGCCCACCATCGTCTTGCTACCCAAGCCGGTCGAACGCCAAGTTTACCAGCGCAAACGCGAGGCCGATCAGAGCGACGCCGACAAGGCGTGGTTCAAGCTTAGCCTGCTGAAGAAAATCGCCCGCGTCGACGGCGTCAGTTCGCGCGTGCTGGGCGAACGTCTGCACGCCGACGCCAAGCTCAGCATCGAAGGCCTGCACGACGATTTCCGCATCGTGGTGAAGCTCAGCGGTCTCGCGCCGGAGCAGGTGCCTACTGCGCTGCAACTCATCCAAGACGCCCTGCGCACCGAGGTCCATCCGGATCTCGTCGTCGAAGAACTGTCGGCGGAGGCCAAGCCATGAGCGACGACCAAACGTTCAGCGCCGCCGATCAGGCGGCCTACAAGTACGGGTTCTCCAGCGCGGTCGATGCGGTCACCATGGGCCGCGGCCTGACCGAGGAAGTCGTGCGCGCCATCAGCGCCGCACGGCACGAGCCGCAGTTCCTGCTCGATTTCCGCCTCAAGGCCTTCCGTCAGTTCCTCAAGATGGAGGAACCGACCTGGGCGGCGGTCGACTATCCGAAGATCGATTTCCAGGCGATGAGTTACTATTCAGCGCCGCGCACCAAAGCCGAAGACAAGAACAAGCCGACCTACAACACGCTCGACGAGATCGATCCCGAGGTGTTGCGCACCTTTGAAAAACTCGGCATCTCGCTCGATGAAACCAAACGCCTCAACAACGTCGCCATCGACGCGGTGTTCGACTCGACCTCGGTGGCGACCACGCATCAGAGCAAGCTGTTCGACGCCGGCGTGATCTTCTGCTCGTTCGGCGAGGCGGTGCACCAGTTCCCGGCGCTGATCGAACGCTGGCTGGGCAGTGTGGTGCCGATCGCCGACAACTACTACGCCGCGCTCAACAGTGCGGTGTTCAGCGATGGCTCGTTCGTCTACATCCCGCCGTACACCCGCTGTCCGTTGGAGCTGTCGACCTACTTCCGCATCAACAACACCGATGCCGGGCAGTTCGAACGCACGCTGATCATCGCCGATGTCGGCGCCTACGTCAGCTACCTCGAAGGCTGCACCGCGCCGAAATCCTCGAAGCATCAACTGCACGCCGCGGTGGTCGAATTGGTCACGCTCGACGACGCCGAAATCAAATACAGCACGGTGCAGAACTGGTTCGCCGGCGACAAGGAAACTGGCGAGGGCGGGGTCTACAACTTCGTCACCAAACGCGGCGCCTGCCGGGGAAAACGTAGCAAGATCAGTTGGACGCAGGTGGAAACCGGATCCGCCATCACCTGGAAGTATCCCTCGTGTATCCTCCTGGGCGATGACAGCGTTGGCGAATTCTGGTCAGTGGCGCTGACCAACGGCAAGATGCAGGCCGACACCGGCACCAAGATGGTCCACATCGGCAAGAACACCAAGAGCCGCATCGTCTCCAAGGGCATCAGTGCCGACCAGTCTTCGAACGTCTACCGTGGTCTGGTGAAGGTCTTCCCCAAGGCCGAAAACGCGCGCAACCACACCCAGTGCGACTCGATGCTGGTGGGCAAGCAGGCCATCGCCCGAACCCATCCGTACATCGACGTACAGAACCAGAGCGCGCAGGTCGAACACGAAGCGTCGACCAGCACGCTCAGTGAAGAACAACTCTTCTACCTGCGTGCGCGCGGCATCTCACAAGAGGATGCCATCGGTGCGATCGTCAACGGCTTCTGCAAGGACGTGCTCGACGTGCTGCCTTTGGAATTCGCCGCCGAAGCGCAAAAGCTCCTCGCTCTCAAACTCGAAAACTCGGTAGGCTGAGAATGCTCGTCATCAACGATCTCCACGTCTCGGTCGGTGAGCATCCGGTGCTCAAAGGTCTGTCGCTCTCCGTCGGCGCCGGCCAGGTGCATGCCATCATGGGACCCAACGGTTCCGGCAAGACCACGCTGGGTCGTGCGTTGTCCGGCCATCCGGCGTACACCGTGACCAAAGGCACGGCGACGCTCGCGGGCAAAGACCTGCTGACGCTGGAACCGGAAGAACGTTCACACGCCGGATTGTTCGTGTCGTGGCAGTATCCGGTCGAGGTCCCCGGCGTCTCCAACGCCGACTTCTTGCGCCTCGCCTACAACGCCCAGCGCAAGGCCCACGGCAAACCCGAAGTGCCGGCCAAGGAGTTCCCGGCGCTGCTGGCACAGAAGATCGCGGAAGCGCGGATTCCACCGGAGTTCGGTGAACGCCAACTGAACGCCGGCATGAGTGGCGGCCAGAAGAAGCGCAACGAGATCCTCCAACTGCACATGCTCGAACCGACGGTGGCGATCCTCGACGAGACCGACTCCGGCCTCGACATCGACGCGCTCAAATCCGTGGGTGATGCGATCAACGCCTACCGCCGGGCGGATCGGGCGATCGTGCTGATCACGCATTTCCAGCGCCTGCTCGATCTGGTGAAACCGGATCGCGTCCACGTGCTGACCGACGGTCGCATTCAGCAGAGCGGCGACGTCGACCTGGCCGGCAAACTCGAACGGGACGGTTATGACTGGATCGTCCGTGGTTGAATCGCTCCGCGAGGCTGCCCAGGCCCGCGCCGCTGTCCTCGGCCTGCCGACCACGGCGGCGGAGGACTGGCGCTACGTCAACGTCGCACCGCTCAGCGCAGCGCTGCCACCGCACACCGGCTCCGGTTCTGCCCGCGCCGGCGCCATGGCGGTGATCGATGGACGCATGTTCCCCGAGCCGATGGGCACCGCGCCGTCGATCAGCGAACAAGCCCACGTCGACGAACAGGCGCGCCTGGCTGCAGAGCAGGAAGCTCCCGCCTGCTGGTCGTGGTTCGGTCAAAGCCACCAGGTGCGCGTGCGCGGACAACAACGTCTGACCATCGATCACCACGCCAGCACCGGCCTCAGCGGCTGGCGGCTGCTGATCGACATCGCGCCCCAATCCGAGCTGGACCTGATCCTCATTCATCGCAGCGGTATCGGCACGCGTGCGAGTGTCGGCATCGTCATACGACTCGGCGTTGGCGCCCATCTGCGGGTCAGCGAAGTCGTGCCGCAAGTGGCCGGCCAACTCTTGGTCCACGTCGACGCCGGAGTGGAACGCGATGCCAGCCTGACGTGGACCTCGACCAGCCGTGGTGGCGAGCTGCTGCGCTGGCGTGGCGTGGTCGATCTGCTCGGCACCGGTGCGCATGCGAATGTCTCGGCGGTCGATCGCGTTGGCGAACGCAATCAAGCGCATCGCCACCTGCGTCTGCGCCACCGGGTCGGTCCAACTACCAGCACGCAGGTGTTCAAGACCGTGCTCGACGGACATGCCAACGCCTCGTTCGACGGCTTGGTCGATGTGGCAAAAGGCGCGGACGGCGCCAATGCCGAACAGCTGTCGCGCACCTTGCTGCTGAGTTCCACTGCGCGCGGTGACACCAGACCGCAACTCGACATCCACGCCGATGAGGTGAAAGCCGGGCACGGCGCGACCATCGGTCAGTTGGATGCCGACGAACTGTTGTACCTGCGCATGCGTGGCCTCGCTCCGAGCATGGCAAAAGGTCTGTTGATCGACGGCTTCGTGCGCGAAGTCGTCGCTCGCCTGCCCCACGCCGAGGCTCGTGCGCTCGTGGAGATAGGTACGCCATGACCTTCGACGTCCAAGCCATCCGCGCACAGTTCCCAGGCCTGCAGGGCTTGGCCAACGGCAAGCCGTTCACCTACCTCGACTCCGGCGCGACTGCACAGAAGCCGTTGGCGGTGATCGAACGCATGGACCGTTTCCTGCGCACTGAGTACGGCACCGTGCATCGCGGCCTGTACGCGCGCAGCGTCGATTCCACCCGTGCCTACGAACAGGCGCGCCTCAGCATCGCACGTTTCCTTAAAGCGCCGGACGAAAAGAACATCGTCTTCACCATGGGCTGCACCGACGCGATCAACCTCGTGGCGTGGTCGTGGGGACGGAAGTTCCTGAAGCGTGGCGATCGCGTGCTGATCACCGGCATGGAACACCATGCCAACATCGTGCCGTGGCAAATCACCGCCGAACTCACCGGCGCAGAACTGGTGGTGTGCCCGATCCTCGATGACGGCAGCCTAGACCTGGCAGCGTTCGATCGCCTCCTTGATGAACGAGTGAAACTGGTCAGCTGCATCCACGTCGCCAATAGCTTGGGCACCATCAACCCGGTCAAAGACCTCGCACGCAAAGCACACGCGGTTGGCGCGAAGTTCCTGCTCGACGCTGCGCAATCGGCGCCCCATATGCCTCTCGACGTGGTCGATCTCGACTGCGACTTCCTCGTCTTCGCTGGCCACAAGGTCTACGGCCCGACCGGCATCGGCGTGCTCTACGGCAAAACCGACGTATTGGAAAGTATGCCCCCCTGGCGTGGCGGCGGCGAGATGATCGAGAAGGTCACCTTCGAGAAGACCACCTTCGCTCCGCCGCCGGCGCGCTTTGAAGCCGGCACACCGCCGATCGTCGAAGCCATCGGCTTGGCGACCGCGTGCGATTGGCTGAGCGCGATCGGCTGGGCCGACATCCACGCCGCTGAACGTGACCTGTACGCCTACGCCGAGGCGAAACTCGCGGAGATCCCTGGCCTGCGCCGTATCGGCACTGCACCGAATCGCTCTACGGTGTTGTCGTTCACCATGCCGAACGCTCATGCGTCGGACATTAGCAGCATCCTCGATCTGGAAGGCGTGGCGATCCGCGCCGGACATCACTGCGCCCAACCAGTCATGCAGCGATTTGGCGTACCGGCGACGGCGCGCGCGACTCTTGGTGTCTATTCGACGCGTGAAGACATCGATCGGCTGGCCGCCGGACTGCGCAAGGTCGCTGAACTGTTCGGTTGAATTACTGATTCACCGACGTTGCTGCCAAGCACGTGGATTGCGCCGTTGATGCAATATCCCCAGCACGACCACTCGCCCGTCCTCCATCAGGAAAAAGATCCCGTAAGGGAAACGACGAATGAGCACGCGACGGATCCCGTCTCCGACATCCGTCGCTAAGCTCGGCTCACGCGCAATCGCCGCCAACGCGGCATCCACGCAACTGAGAAAGTCACCGCCCAGTCCTCGGCGCTGTGCGTCGTACCATTCCCAAGCTCCGATCACATCGTCGCGCGCTGCGGAACGTAAGACCACTTGGGTCATCGGGGGCGGCGCTCTAGGTCCGCTTTCACCGTCGACCATTCAACCACGTCAGCTGGATTGGCCCGGTGTTCTGCTACACGACGGGCTAGTTCAGCTTGTACCTCCGGCGTGACCGGAACCTGCGCCTGATCACTGGCGATGCTGTCCCAAATCTCTTCCACCAGGAGCAGACGCTCAGAGACACTCAAACGACGAATCTCATGCGTGTCGACCATGGCTGTCACCCTACCTCACCAGAGCCCCGTTCAACCGAGGAATGCCATGCTCTCCTGCATTACTCTTTGACCACCGGCAACGCCTGCGAAATGCTGCCGGCGCGACGTTCGATGCGGCCCGAACCAATTTCATCAGCAAGGCGACGACGCTGGTCCTGCGTGAGCGAGGCGCGGATGGCTTCCCAGTCGACGACCTGGGATTTTTCCAGCGCGGCGCGAGCGAGCGGAATGGTCTCGTCGCCGTCAATCAGATCGGCGAGTTGATCGAGGGCCTTCTGCGCTTCCGGCAGACGGTTCTCGACCTGCAGTAGGCACACGGCGTGACGGTAATAACGGCCAGCCTGACGCGGATCGTCGACCGCGGCGTAGAGATCGGCGAGCTGCAACACCAAGTCGGCGTTGCGCGGGTTGCTCGCCACCAAGCGCTGCAGGAGTTCGATGGCCTTCTCGAACTCGGCGTGTTCAAGCAGCTGTTCCAGCAGTTCGCGACCGTTGGCCATCTCCCCCGCGTGATCGCCGGAACGGCGCAGTAGTTCGACCAGTTCGGCACGTGCTTCGAAGCCGGGCTGACCGACGAAGGCGACGCGCCGACGGGCATATTGCAGAGCCATGCCCTGATTGTTGCCACGTACCGCACAGCGCACCACGTCGCGCTGGAAGCGTTCGGTCTCGGGATCCTTGAGCTGTTCAGTGACCTCGGCGAGTTGGATCCGCACGACCAGGTCATCTGGACGCAGGCGCCGCAGCTGGATCAGCAGGCTTCGCGCGGCGTCGAGCTGTCCGGAGCCGAGCGCCAAATCGGCGCCCGTACGGAAGGCCGCCATCGCCGCTGGTTGATCGCCCTCACGGCTGGCGACCTGCGCCTCGCGCACCCGCAGCGGCAGGTAGGACGGCGCGGCACTGAGGCCGGCTGCCACCAGCGCGCGCGCATCTTTGAGCGCACCGAGAATGATGGCGGCATCAGCGGCAGAAACCCAGGCCTCGCCCGCGGCGGTGTCCTGGCCGAGCTTGCTGCGCACCTTGGCCAGCTGGGTCAGCACATCGGTCTGGCTGCCGCCGAGTTCAACGATGCGTTCCAGGGTGCTGGCCAGCGCGCCGAAATTACCGGCGCGCTCTTGCGCGGCGGCGATGTGGCGCAGCTGCTGGGTGGCACCGTCACGGTCGCGCCGGCGTTCGTAGGCCATCGCCAGCCAGTCGTGCGCCGAGGTGTCCCCAGGCGCAAGGCGCGCGAGCAATTCGTAAACGGCGACCAGGGCGTCCTCATGCGCGGCGCTCGCGGCGGCGTCCTGGTGTTTGAGATTGGCCCGCAGGATCTCGACCGCATCGTCTTCGCGTCCCAAGCCGGCGAGCAGTTCTGCGCATTCACGCGCATATTCGCAGCGTTGCGGCACGATGCCGAGCAGCTGGCGCCAAGCCCCGACGGCGTCCTCATTGCGGCCGGCATACTGCGCGGCATGCGCCGCCAGTTCGAGCTGCAGTGCAGCCTGTTCGGGATCGCCTTCGGCCGCCGCGAGACGAGCGAGGATCATCGACGAACCGACCGGATCGACGCCCAGCTCTTGTGCTTGCCGTACGGCTTTTGCCGCTTGGTCGAGATCGCCACGTTCCTCGAACAGTGCAGCCAGGTCCATCAGGACGCGGACGGCCTCCTCTTTTTCATCGAGTTGGATGTAAATCGCCAACAGGTGGGTAAGCGGCGCCTCACGGTTGGAGCCCAGGCGCAGCGCATTGCGCAAGGCGATCACCGCGCTGCTGGTGTCGGTTAGCTGGACGCCGGCGGACAGATAGCTTTCGGCGGCGGATTCGTTCTCGCCGAAACGTTCGGCCAGTTCGCCCAGGTGCAGGTGAATGCGGGCACTGTCGACACCGAGGACGAGCGCCCGGCGGTAGAGGCCGTAGGCTTCGCGGTGACGTCCGTGTGCGTGCGCCGAGTCGGCGTGCACCACCAGTTCGGTGGAACTGGCGGGACGCACCAGGCCGATGCGCCGCAGGTGGGCTAGTGCGGTGGTGGCGCGGAACGGCGCGAGCAGCGAACGTTCGAACAGGCTGACGGCAATCATGCCCTCGCGCCAGCCGTGCAAGATGCGCACGGCGTCGGTCGGCAGATCGCCGGGAACTTCACGCGTGCTGTCGAGCACCAGCACGTCCCATTGGTCGGGGACGAACTGGGCGATCTGCTTCAGTTCATCCTGACGCCGCAACGATTCGAGCAGCAGCGAGCCAGTATTGATCGACATGCCCAGGCTGACCTGGAGATCGGCCCACGCGTCGCTCGGTCCCTCGGTGGTGAAGTTCACCTTCACCGTGGTCCAACCGATAACCTCGCTGAAGGCTTCTTCGACGTAACAGTCGAGGGCGTCGAGCAGGCCGTCCTTCTGCGCGAGGTTGCGCGACAACACGGTCTGCGCGAGGTGCTCCGGCCGGAAGTTCTTGCCCAGCGTCGCCAGGCAGGCGCTGAGCTGGTCCGGCGTCATGACCTCGGCCCACACCAACGCCTTGGCGAAGGTCGACGCCGTCACGCCACTGAGGGCGACCAGGTTGCCCGCCACAAAGCGCAGGTAACGCTCCTCTTTGCCCATGCGCACGGTCATCACCCCATCGCGCCGTTGCGAGGTGATGTTCTGCACCAGATTTGGCAGATCGATCAGGTTGGCTGCTGGACGATCAAAACGCGAGGTCATGTGGCCTCACGTTCTAGAGCGCCTTGCGCCTTTGGCCAAGGGTGAGGCTGGGCAGCAGTTCTGGTGATTGCTACGGTCCGCGGTCCGGAGTGCGACGTGCGACGTTGGGAGGGAACAACAGGAGGCGCAGATCGGCGAGCGGTCCACGTAAAAGAAACGCCGCACGCCGCACGCCGCACCGTGGCAATCCCTACGGAATCCCAACCACCTCACATCGTCCGCGCAGCCCGCAGAGGATGTCATAGGGAATCGTGCCCGCCTGCCGGGCGAGTTCGGTGACAGTGATACGTTCCTCGCCCTGCTGACCGATCAGCACCACACCCTCCCCAGGGACCGGCATGTGTGGCAGGTCGGTGAGGTCGATGATGCAGTAGTCCATGGTCACCCGGCCAAGCACCGGGCAGCGCTGACCCTGGACCAGGACCGCCCCACGGTTGGACAAGGCGATGGGGAAACCATCGGCGTAGCCTACCGGGACGATGCCCACCAGGGTGTCGCGGCTGAGCACATGGGTGCGGTTGTAGCTGATGCTGTGGCCCTTGGGCAGGCGCTTGGTCAGGCTCAGACTGCTGACCCAGCGCAGCGCCGGTTCGACGCCAGGGTCCGGGCAGGAGTCCGGCACCACGCCGGTGAGCAGTAGACCGACGCGCACCACCGGCGCGGGTCCTGCGGGACGCAGCATCAGGCCTTCGGAATTGGCATAGTGCAGCCAGCAGTCGCTCGGCAGCTGCGGTAGATCTGCGAGCAGAGCGCCGAAGGTCGCTTCCTGGGCGGCGGAAAAATCGGCGTCATCGGCCTGCGGGTAATGGCTGCCGATGCCTGCCAGACGCAGCGCCGGAGCGTTCAACACCCGCGTGACCATCGCGGCGGCCTCTTGCGGACGCGCGCCAAAACGGCCCATGCCGGTGTCGACCATCACGTGGAGCGGCATCGGTTGACCAGGGACGGCAAGGTGCGCGTATTCGTTGATCTCGTCGAGGCTAGAACAACAGACTTCGTAGCGGCTGGCGACCACCGCACGGCGTTCCTCCGGCAATGGAGAACCGAGCAGGATGACGCGCGCCTCCGGCACGATGCGACGAATGCGGTCGCCTTCGAGCATCGCTGCCACCGCTAGCGCGGCGACGCCGCCGTCATGGTAGATGCGCGCGCAGCGTTCAAGGCCGATGCCGTAGGCGTCGGCCTTCACCACTGCGACGACCGCACGTCCACCGGCGGCGGCGCGCACTGCGGCGACGTTGCGACGCAGCGCGGAATAGCTGATTTCGACGCGATTACGCCAGGTCATGGGTAATGGGGCGTGGGGTTTGGGGTCATGCAGAAAGGGGCGAGGGGTTAGGGGCTAGGGTCGTGGCTGCTCGTGCGCGTTGCAGCTCTGGGGCGCTGGCCTGATGGTAGGCTGGGAGGATCTTGTCCCATGGTTGGGCTGGCACCTGACGCGCCATGCGCGCGACACCGCGAGCTGAGAGTTGGGCAACATCACCGCGGACGACACCGGGACACCAGCGCGAAGCGAGATCGGGTTTGCTGCTGAGTGCCGGACCGATGGCGAGCGCTTGCGCCGTGAGCGGATGCAACGTCGTCGCTTCGGCATCGAGCGCGGCGACCGTCGGTTGCAGTGTCTCGACCACGCCACCCTGAACGCGAAACAATCCGTGAAAGGTGGTGTCGCGCTTGAGCGGGATCAACACCCACCACAAACCATCGCCCGCTTCCGCCGCGCGTGCGGCAAGACTGTCAACCGCATGCACCGGCAACTGATCGATCCATCCGAGTGTCCGCGCCGCGACCACACCGATGCGCAGACCGGTGAAACTGCCGGGGCCAGCAGCGACTGCGAGCGCGGTCGGAAGACCGTGGGCGCGAATGAGGCCATCGAGCAGAGACACCAGCCCACGTTCGGCCTCGCCACCGCCGAGATCGGCGAAGGCGACCTCGCGCCCGGCGTCGTCGACCAAGCAGGCCGAGGCGGTGCGCGCGATGGATTCGAAAGCCAGGAGCATGTGAGTGATGTTTGAAGTGCGATGTGATGACGCAATGCGGGGCCTGCTCGGACGGTTCTCAGGGGCTAGGGGTTAGGGGCTAGGGTGGTGTGATCACGAGTTGTCTTCACACCAGTCATGTCATCCAACACGACGATCCGACGCACACCCTAGCCCCTAGCCCCTAGCCCCTTTTCCGCCCCACCAGCCCCCACCAGCCCCCTTGGCCTCCCTGCCCTCCCTCCTACACTCCCACGCCCCTAGGGAGAAAAACGTGTCGATTACCGAGCAGGATGTGCGCCATCTGTGCAAGCTCTCAAGCCTCGCCCTGAGCGATGCTGAGATGCAGCGCATGGCCGGCGAGTTGGAAGCCATTGTCGGCTACGTGAAGCAATTGCAGGCCGTGGATACCACCGGCGTTGAGCCGATCGCCAACGTTGCCGGTCTGGTGAACGTCACCCGTCCGGATGTCCCTGGGCAGATGCTCGACCAGCGTCAGGTGCTGAGCAACGCGCCGGCCAAGAACGATGTCGCGATTCTGGTGCCGAAGGCGGTGGAACGATGAGCGCTCTCTCTGCTCGTGCGATCGCTGCTGCCGTCAATGGCGGCACGTCGGCAACCAAGGAAGTCGAAGCCGCGCTCGCACGCGCCAAGGCCGACACCAACAACGCTATCCTACGCGTACATAACGAACGTGCCCTGGCCGCGGCGAAGCGCATCGACGTGCGCATCAAAGCTGGGGAGAAGCTGCCGCTGGCCGGCGTGCCGATTGCCATCAAGGACAACCTCTGCGCTGAAGGCATCGAGGTCACTGCGGCGTCGAAGATTCTCAAAGGCTACATTGCGCCGTACACCGCCACGGCCGTGCAGCGTCTTGAACACGCCGGCGCCGTGGTCGTCGCCACCGCCAACATGGACGAGTTCGCCTTCGGCTCGTCGAACGAGACCAGCGCCTACGGTCCGGTAAAAAATCCCATCGATCCCACGCGCATCCCTGGTGGCAGCTCGGGCGGCAGTGCAGCGGCGGTCGCGGCCGGCATCGTGCCGCTCTCGCTGGGTTCCGACACCGGTGGTTCGATCCGTCAGCCCGCAAGTTTGTGCGGCGTCGTCGGCATGAAGCCGACCTACGGCATGGTCAGCCGTTACGGTCTGATCGCCTTTGGCAGCAGCCTCGACCAGATCGGTCCGTTCGCGACCAACGTCGCTGATGCGGCACTCTGCCTGGAACGCATGTCCGGCTGGGACCAGAACGATTCCACCAGCGCGGCGCGCAACCACGCCGGCTTGGCGCAGTTCGCCAGCGGCAATTCCTTCGGCACGCTCAAAGGGTTGAAGGTCGGCTACGTGCCGGAACACGCCAAGGGCTTGCAGAGCGAAGTCGGCGCGCAACTGGAAAAAGCCAAGCAGGCGCTTACCGATGCCGGCGCGACGCTGGTGCCGGTGGTGATGCCGCACGAACAATACGCGGTCGCGATCTATTACGTGCTCGCCACTGGTGAAGCGGCGTCGAACCTCTCGCGTTTCGATGGCGTGCGCTTTGGTCATCGCACCGCGGAAGCCGGAACACTTCCGGAAATGTACGCCAAGAGCCGCGCCGAAGGTTTTGGCCGCGAAGCGAAGCGCCGCATCATGCTCGGCACCTACGTGCTCTCGACCGGCTACTACGACGCGTACTACAAGAAGGCCCAGCAAGTCCGCCGCCTGATGTGCCGCGACTACGAACAGGCCTACGCCAAGTGCGACGTGATTCTGGGACCGGTCAGTCCGACCACCGCGTTCAAATTCGGCGAGAAACTCAGCGATCCACTGCAGATGTACCTCTCGGATATCTTCACCATCGCAGCGAATCTTGCCGGTGTGCCGGCGATCTCGGTGCCGTTTGGTGCCGATGCCAAGGGCCTGCCGATCGGTCTTCAAGTTCAGGGCGCGCAGTTCGCTGACGACCTGGTACTGCGGGTTGCTGCGGGGTTGGAACAACTCATCCGCGGATGAACTGAAGGCATTTACCGCAGAGACGCAGAGGTGAGAGGAGGGCCGCAGAGAAAACTCTGGGCGGCCCTTGTTCAACCTGCGACTTTGGGATTGCCTGATCGGGTACTGGTGATTGGTCGCCTGTCGGCTTCCTCTGCGGCCCTCCTCTCACCTCTGCGTCTCTGCGGTAGCTCACCACTCCTTCCCAGGAATCTCCATGCGCATCGTCGTGCTCGACAGTTTCACCACCGACCAGGGCGCAGACTGCTGGCAGACGTTGCGGGCACTCGGCACCGTCGAGTTGCATGCGCGCACGCCAGTAAGTGACGTAGTCACGCGGGCGCGTGGTGCCGAGGTGGTGTTGACCAACAAGACGATCGTCAACGCTGGCGCCATCGCCACGATCGCCGCCAGTGGTTTGCGTTACATCGGCGTGATGGCGACCGGCACCAATGTGGTCGATCTGGCCGCAGCGAAGCAGTACGGCGTGGTGGTGACCAATGTGCCTGGGTACTCGACCGAATCGGTGGCGCAGCTGGTGATGGCGTTGTTGCTGCACCACACCACCGATGTCGCGGGGCATTCACTGCGCGTGAAAGCTGGCGACTGGGCGGCGTGTCCGGACTTTTGCTTTTTCACCAAACCACTCAGCGAACTCGCCGGCAAAACATTGGTGATCGTCGGCATGGGCGCCATTGGTGGCGCGCTCGCACGTATAGCCGGAGCCTTCGGCATGCGCGTGATTTCCGCCGCGGTGCCGGGCTCAGCAACGCCAGGACGGACGCCACTCGATCAGGCGCTGCCACAAGCGGATATCGTCAGCCTGCATTGCCCACTGACACCGGCGACGCAGGGCTTGGTGAATGCCGATTTTTTCATGCACCTCAAACGTGGCGCGTTGCTGATCAATACTGGACGTGGGCCGCTGCTGGATGAAAGCGCCGTAGTGCAAGCTTTGGCGAGTGGGCAACTCGGTGGACTTGGCATCGACGTGCTGAGCAAGGAGCCACCAGCCGCTGGACATCCGTTGCTCGATCCGTCGCAGCCGTGGTCGTCACGTGTCGTAGTGACGCCGCATATCGCCTGGGGCACGGTGGAGGCACGCACGCGACTGGTCGCCGAAGTGGTGGCAAATTTGACCGCCTTCAGCGCAGGAAAGCTCCGCAACCAAGTCGCCTGAACGACCAGTCGTCAAGGTCACTTCTTCGGCGGCACTGGCTGCGGCGGAACTGGTTTGCCCTTATCATCGGGCGGTGGTTCGCGGCGCTTGCGCTCCTCGCGGGGCGGTGGCCGTGGAATCGGTCCGTCGACTCCGGGTGGACGCATCGTCGGACCATCTTGTCCAGGCACCTTGGGAACCATGCCGCGTCCACCGTTGGTCTTATCACCGGGAGCAGGGCCCTTGCCCGGCACCACGCCGTCGTTGCCACTCTGGGCCACCGCCAGATCGCCCTGACCGATGGCGAAACGCTGTTCAACGCCCTGCGGATCAAGGAATGTGACGAGATTGCCGCTATCGATCGACACCAGCGTCCAGCCGGCAATCTGGTCGCCTGGTTTCATGTTCTGCGGTTCCTTGGCACCGGGCATGCGCACGATGGCCAACTCCTCGCCATCGCTCACCAACATGCCATACGCGATCGGCGCGTTGATCGCTGGACGGGTGAGTTTGGGCAGGACGAGTTTGGGTTTCTCCGGCTCCACCACCTTCACTGGCTCTCTGGGTGGCACCACCTTGACGATCTGTTGCGGCGGTGGTGGCGGGGTCGGTGAGCGACGTGGTTTGTTGGGATCGAGACTGATACTCTCGGGACCACGCAGGTTGTGCGGGACGAAGGGATTGTCGTGGTTGACGTAGAAATGCTCGAAGGGCGAGATCTCAGGCACCGCCGCCTTCAAGCGTACGATGTCCGCGCCCTTCCACGATGGCTGGCCGGGATCGACCAGCTCGGGCGCGCTGAGCAACCACCAGCCCAGGCTGGCAACCAGAAAGAGGGCAGCAGCGCCGGCCGCGAACGGCTGGAGGCTAGGGGCGCGCATGGAACACCGGCTTTCCTCCGCTGGCGGATGAACGCGATCCGCCGCCGATTGGTTGGAACGCCAGCGGATCGGCCGCGCGTTCCTCCTCGGTGATGAAACGCATGGCGGCGAGATCGAAGACCGCATCGAGCTGCTGGATGTCATCCTTTGCCGAGGTGTTTTCGCTCTTGATCGAGAAACCGCGCAGGATCAGCGGGTAATCGCTGCGTTTGCCGTCCTTGCCCGGCGGATCGATCTGGCTGATACGGTGCAGGATGCCGAGAATGTCTTTGAGCCCGCCGCGCACTTCCAGCTTGAGCGGGTACTCACGCACCAGCACCGGACGCGTATCGGGGCCGGTGTCGACGGCGGGGCCATGGCTGACGCTGAGCGATTCGAGCGGGCGTTCGCTGTCGAAGGCGATGCCGACAATTTTCTCAGTCAGTTGCAGCATGGTCAGCAGGTACGGGGCCCGATCATCGGACGGCACCGCTGGATCGGCACCGAAGCCGATGTTCTGGTCGTAGGAAATCTTGCGCGCCTCGGCCTTGTCGCGCAGGCGTTCGCGCACCTCGACGAATTTGCGTTTGAAGAAATAACCGGGTTGGCGCTCCTCGGCGCGGATGACGAATTCTTCGGCAAGCACGAAGTCGGTCTGGCCTTTGAGTTGTTCGATGGTCTTGCGCAGTTCTTCGTTGGCCTCGACCTGTCGCTCGACGTGCACTGCCATGTCTTCGCGGCCACCGACGGCCAAACCGCCGCGCGCCTGTTCGGCGGCGTCAGCCAGTTCGCCACCATCACTGATGAACCACAGGGCGATCAGCACCACCACCGCCGAACCAGCGAGCACCAGCCAGCCAGTCTGCTCCTCTTTCTTCACGTCGGGCATCATGGCGTGGCCTCCACCGGACGCGGCGCCATCGACACCGGACCATTGGCGGTGATGTCGTTGAGACGGGTCGCTTGGAAGAAGAACCGCAGCTTGAAGGGGAATCTGCCGGCTTCGATTTCCTTGGCCGGAGTCGGGCGACGGTTGGTGCGGCTACCGGTCACCGGCGGCGGATCCTTGTGTTCCAACAGGTGCGTCACGACCTTGTTGTCACGGAACAAGGGCGCGGCTTCCTTGCCCGCCTGCCACTTGGCGATGTCGGCGTTATATTCCTCGAAGAACTGGTTCATCTTCACGTCAGTCTTCTTGTCGTCGAATTTTACCAGCCCCTCGACATCCACCGCGCCACGATCAATGACGGTGTCACGGCGGGTGGATTTTTTGTCGCTCGCAGATGGACGACCAGTGGTCAGCCCGCGGACGCCGGAGGTGGCCGTTTTCGTGTCGCTGACCTCGCCTTCGCCGGCAATGTCGACGGTCTCCAGGCTGGTGATCCACAGTTCCGGAGAATTCTTGGTCTGCTCCTTCAACGCCCGCACGGTGTAGAGCAGGTCACGCCCAGCGTAGAGCCGTCCGGCGATGGAACGCAGATCCTCTGACAGTCCGTCGCGTTCCTTGCCCAGCGCATCGAGCCGCGCTTTCAATTCGTCGTGCCGTTGCTGGAAGGCGGCGAAGGTATCGAGGTTGGCCTGCGCCACCGCTTGGTTGCTCAGCATGGTCCAGCCGGCGAACACCGCCGACAGCACCAGGCACGCTGCCGCGACGTAGGGCCACACCAGCCGTGTCCGCCACAGACGTTGGCGCAACACGCCATCCGGAGTGAGATCGAGCCGGCAGGTACCCTGGATCGCGTCAGCAGCGGCGACCGCCAAGCCGATGGCGGTGGCGTATTCGTACGGCCGTTCGGGAGTCTTGCCGGTGAGGCCGTCGCACGGATCGAAACGCGCCACCGGCAGGTTGAAACGCCGTTGAAGATAGGCCTCCAGCCCGTCCTGACCGGAAGCGCCGCCGGTGAGCAGCACTTTTTTCACCGTCAGTTGGCGCGCATGGATCTGCGTGCGGAACCACGCGAGCGAACTCGACAACTGGGCGTAGAGATTCTCGGCCACGCGCGTCAGTTCGGGGCCCAAGGTGCGCGCAGCCAACTGCTGGGTCGCACGTCCTGGCGCGATGACCGCGTCATCAAACTCGAGTGCCTCGAAGGGCAGACGGCTGCCGGTGCCGACCTGGGGCTCCGTCCGCGAAGTTATTCCCGCAGCCGCGGCGGAACCGGCCGTTGCATCCACTGGGTGATCGGCGATTTCAAAGGTGCTGGCGTCGAGACCTGCCAGCGAGTCCACGCCGTCGTCCAGTTCCAGGCCACCGATGTCGACGGTTTTTCCCGTTGCGGTGGACGTCGGAACGCTGGCTGGTGCCGGCGCCGCCGACGCGCCAAAAACCGACGTCATGCCCGCGCCGGATTTGAGTTTCTGCTCGTGCGCGGCCGTCACCGGACCATCGCCGCCATCAACCGCGGCCGAGAAGCTGTCGCCGCCGATGGGCAGTTGGCGGCAGGCCAGCAGTCGCCGGTCACCGAACAACGCGACGTTGGTGCTGGTGGCGCCAATATCGACCAGCAGCGCCAGGTCGTCATCCTGCACCGGCGGCAACGGTACGGTGGCGTTGAACACCGCGGCCTGTGCCACGTGCAGGGACGACGGCTCAATGCCGACCTTGGCCAGTCCGCTCAACGCCTCGTAGGCATTCGCTGGCTGGGTCAGCACGCAGCAGTGGATGAGTTCATCGCTGGCAAAGGGCACGGGAAAGCTGTCAGCCGCCAGTTCAGTGGCTTCGATCGCTTGCAGCAATTCAAGGCGGAGCAGGCGTTGCAGACGGTCCGGCGCCATGGGTATGGTGCCGACGTATTTCACCAGGGTGGTGAGGTCGCCATGCGCCACACACGGTGAACGACCGAGCGGCACCAGTTTCTTCAGTTCGCTGATCACCTCTGTCAGCGGTCGCGGCTGACCGTCTTCGCCGCGGCGCGGCACTTCGCCAAAGGCGGTGATGGCGAATGAACGTCCGTCACGCCGCAGCGCCACGGCGCGCACCGTGTGGTGACCAATGTCCAGACCAACGGCCGTGCGTGCCATCAGCGTCGGCGATCCCGCCGCCAGATGGGGCCGGTGTCGGCCTGGGGTGTGGTCGCCGGTGCCGGTTTGGCCGCCGCATCCGCAGATGCGCGTTGCGCCGCTTCGACTTCCGAGGGCAGCAGGACCTTGGCGGTATCGCGCAGATGTTGCACCTCGTCGCCCTGCTTCGCACCTTCCGGATCGATGATATGCGCGGTGACGAAAATCATCAGATTGGTGCGTTTGCTGAGCGTGCTGTCGCGTCGGAATAGGCTGCCGACTACCGGTACGCGCGAGAGGAACGGCACGCCGGTGGTATTCTTTTGCTCCCGTTCGCGCGACAGACCACCCAGGATCACCGTGCCGCCGTTCTTCACGTGCAAGGCGGTGACCAGTCGGCGGGTGTCGAATTCCGGCGGACGATCGATTTGATTTGAAATCGGTTGTTCGCTATTTCCGCCACCGGCGTTGGTGAAATTAACCTTCTCTCCGAATTTGATCAGTTCGCGTACCGTCGGCGTAATGCCCAGGGTGATGACGTCGCTGTTGCGCGCCACCGACGGACGGATCTTGAGCGAAATGCCTTCGTAGTCCTTGGTGAACTGCGGGACCAGCGTGGCGGTCGAGTAGTTGTACCCTGGATTGATGGTGTTGCCGTTGTTCGGATCGTTCGGGTAGTAGGGCTGGCTGTTGGTGCCGGCGTTCTGGTAGCTGGACACATACGAGATGTCCTTGCGCACTTCGATCACGCCGACGGCGTTGTTGAGCGTCAGGATCTTGGGCTCCGACAACGTGTCCGCCGTGCCGGTCTGTTCCATGGCAGATATCTGCGCCTTGAATTTGAGATAGTCGCTGGGCGCAACCAGCACCTGGGCAAACATCCCGCCCGCGGCAGCGCCGACTCCGGACGTCAGGCCGCCGCCGCCAAGCAAGGTCGCGCCGCCGTCAGAAGCCGTAGGTAGCGTCAATCCGGAGGTCGGGCCGCTAAAATACGTGTCGCCATTCTTGCCGCCACCAGCCCAGTCGACTCCCAGTTCCTTGGCCCCGTTATCACTGACTTCGATGAAGCGCGCTTCGATCAGCACTTGGGTGCTGTTGTAATCCAGCGCCTGCAGCAACCGCTTCACTTCCTGGATGGTGTGCGGCGTCGAACGCACGTAGACCGTATTGGATTTCTTGTCGAGGTAGATCTTCCCTTCGGCCGGCCAGCCAACGACGATGTCCGGCACCTGTTCGAGGAAACGCTCAAGGTCGGAGACGAATTCCTGCGCCGCGCCGGCCTGCTGGCCGCCCTGGCCGCCACCGAACAACCCGGCAGCACCACCTCCACCGGCGTTCATCTGACCACCCTGCTGGCCGCCTTGTTGTTGGCCACCTTGCTGACCACCGCCAAAATCGTTCGCGCCTAGCTGCGGTTCGGTGACCACGTCGGTCAGACCGGAGTGCACGCGGATGATCTCGGTCACCAGCACGTCGCTGGTGGCGCTGGAAATGAACACCGTGCCACCCGAATAATTGTAGCGGATGTTCACCAGCTTGGAGATGGTCGCGAGCGCGGTCTCGATGGTCTCATGGACCAGGTGGATGGTCAGCGTCTCGGTGCCAAGGGCGCTATCGAGGATCACGTAGTTGATGCCGGCGATGGCAAACAACGGCTGGAGGACTTCGCGCACCTGCGCGCTCTTGCTGTTGTTGGTCACGCCGTCATAGATCAGCGAGACGCGCTGTTGCAGGCGCTTCTGCAGTTCTGCGCGTTCGATGTCGGCGACATCCTCATCGAAGACGAAGATGGTGCGTTTCGACTTCGGCAGTGCACCTGGGAAGATCCCACCATCGTGCGAGTCGTTGATCACGTCCTCGCGCCGCAGCGCCTTGTCGCGCAGCAGTTCGTTGCGCTCGCGCTCGACCATCTCGGTGAGGATGCGGTACTTCAGTTTGAGCGCCGCCGGATGGTGCGGGTAGTCCTTGAGAATGGCGTTGCACACCATCGCGGCTTCGGGGTACTTACGGTTGTGCGCGTAGTACTCGGCGATGTCGAGGCGTTTTGACACCGCCGCGTCGGCACGGGCGCGGGCTGATTCGTAGTCCGGATCACCGACGATCAGTTCCTTGGCTTTGGCCTGCTCACCAAGGATGCGGCGGATCTCATCCTCCATCGCACTGATGCGCAGCGACAGCAAGGTCTGCTTGGCCAAGGCATCGTTCGGGTTGGTCGAGACGTGCAATTCGAGCAGCGCGATGGCTTCATCACGGTGGCCGGCGGCGGCAATCGCGTTGGCACGGGTGACTTCGGTCGACGGCAGCGGCCCGGCGACGCCAGCTTCCTGCGTGCCGGCCTCTCCGGCTACGGCTCCGGTCACGCTAGCACTGAAAAATCCGGACACGGCCAGGCTGGCGACTAGGCCACGACGACCACGATGCTGGGGGACGGCCATGCTACCTCCGTACGGACGCTTGCTGAGGGTCAGAGTGAATGTACATGCTGCTGCCCCGCAACCGGAATGTTGCTGACGAAACCGCAAGAAACCCTTGCGAAAACACGAGATGAGGAGACTCGAGATGGGTCATCAGACCGGACTCTTCGAGGCGCAACGAGTACGTGGCGGTCGCTTCATCGATTTCAACGGCTGGGACATGCCGGTGCAGTTCGCCGGCATCACCGCCGAGCACCAGACCGTGCGCACCGCCTGTGGCGTGTTCGACCTTGGCCACATGGGCCGGCTGCACCTCAGTGGACCGGGCAGCCTGGAACTGCTCAGTCGACAGGTCTGCCGCTCGCTGGCCGATATGAAACCCGGACAGGTGCGTTACGGCCTGGTCCTGGCCGAGGACGGCACCGTCGAGGACGACGTGCTGGTCAGTCGCGAAGGTGAGCAGGCGTTTCATGTGGTGGTCAATGCCGGTAATCACCAGAAG
>JANPLC010000047.1:0-7126 GCA_031426335.1 Planctomycetota bacterium | reverse complement strand
AGCCCCAGCTCGACCCAGGTCATTCAGGGGGTCGAGCTGGGGCTCGACCCTCCCGGCGTGACCGGTTAGGACAATGACGGAGCACCACCCATGAAAGATTTCTTCGCCTTTCGCCTGATGATCACCGCCGGATTGATCAAGGTGATCTATCCGATCGGGGCGATCGGGATCGTTGTCATGGCAGTGCTTGCCCTCGGTTTCATGACGCCGAAGGGCGCCAGCACCACACCTCCGATCGTGCCGCTGATGACCTGGGATCGAGCGATCCTCTTCGTGGTGTTTGCCAACATCGGCTGGCGCATCTTCTGCGAACAGATGATCCTGCTGTTTTCGATCCACGAGTCGCTCAACCGCAAGAACGATGGCAAGGGTTGACGCCGAACGCCGAACGCCGAACGCCGAACGCCGAACGCCGAACGCCGAACGCCGAACGCCGAACGCCGACAGGCGCCACTCGCCACTCGCCGGTTGCCACTCTAACGCTTCTTTGACTCCGCAATTTTCGCATTGGTGCGGTAGAGATGCGCCAGCACTTCGGCCAAGGCGCGGTACAACGTCGGCGGAATCTGCACATCGATCTCCAGTACGCCGAGCAGGCGGACCAGATCTTTGTCCTCGTGTAACGGGATGCCGTGTTCCAGCGCCAAGGCGATGATGCGCTCGGCGATGTCGCCTTGGCCTTTGGCCAGGACGCGCGGGGCGGATTCATGGATGTCGTCGTAGCGCAGGGCGACCGCGCGGCGGCGGGCTTCGCGGGTGAGGTCGTCAGGGGGCGTCTCAGCCATGACTGAGATCCTCGATCAGATCCGCGATGCGCACTCCCGCCGTCAGGCCGAGCGCGCGTAGGCTTTCGTTGAGGTCAGGAAGCGCATCGGCCAACGCACCGAGCGCCGGGCCAGTGGCCAGCACGGTGATCGCCATCGGGCCGTTCTCGATGCCGGAGATGCGCACGCTCAACGGTCCCAGGTGCGTCAGCTCGGCATCGACGCGCAGAAACGTCGCGGTGCCAGCGCTGGTCTGACGTTCGGCCACCGCGAGTCGCGCCGGCAATGGTTGACCCATGACCTGGAGCGGCAGGCCGAGGACGATGTCGTAATCGACCAGCGCCTGCGGTTTGACCACGGTTTCTGCCGCTTGTTCGCGCATGACGTGGACCACCGCGGCATCGAGCGGCGATTGTGGAGCATGCCGAGTACCACTGTCCATGGCCCGGATCGGATCGATTTCCTCCACCGGCACATCGAGGCGATGTAACAACGTCGGCTCTGACTTCGGCAGCAACATTTCACCGGTCTCACGTGGCCGCACACCAACCAAAGCCAAGGCCTGAAGCACCGCCGTCGCGCCACCGCGAGCGAGATCGGGGACCACGGTTCCGGCAACAGTCGTGGCGACCGGGATCGCCGGCACGGTGAAGGTACTGGCGGGCGCGGCGCTCGCGGGCACCGGCGACCCAGGAGCGAGTGGCCGGGGCAACGTCGAAGCGGCGGTTGGGGACGGTGTAGGCACCAACGGGAGCACCACGCTCACCGGTGCAGCGGGCGTGGGCACTGATACGACTGGTGCGGCCGCGGGGGATGGCGGCGCGGTCGTCGCCGCTGGCGCGGTGGTGGTGGGCGGCGTGTCCGGATCGCCGACGATCGGCGCGCCGATGCCACCACCGGGCAACTGGGGAACTGACGGCAGCTGACCTGCGGATGCCAGCGGCTGCCCCGTGACTGGCACGGTTTGCTGAGCGACTGGCGCAGACGGTTGCGCAGTGGTTACGGGCAACTGGCTGCTGGGTGCTGGCTGCTGGTTGCTGACCGCCGATGCCGGAACAGCCGACGTTTGCCCGGCCGGCGCGGCCACCGTGGCCTGGGCCACGCGCTGCAACTCCGCCACCGCCGCTGCCGGATTCGGCAGCGCTCCAGTCGCCGAACGTTCGGCCAAGGCGATGAAAGGCGGCGTCGCCGGCAAGCCCGCTTGCGCCAACAACGCGAAGGCCTGGGCGCGTTGCGGTATCTGCGCGGGCGGCAAAGTCTGCAGCTGCGCCACCGCTTCTTTGAGGCGGACCGGATCGAGCGGGGCACCGGCTTGTTCGAAGGCCGCCAGCGCCGCCGTCGCGATCGCGGTCGCGGGCAAACCCAAAGCCGCCGCGCGTGAGCTCGGCGTGCTGGTCGACACCTGCTGATCAGCCGCGCTGTTGGTCAGGATGCGCAGCACCGGCTGATCACCGCCGCTCTGCACCACCAGTTTGATCAGACTGTCGGGCAACAACGTGGTCGCACTATTGGCGATCAGCGTCTGTCCACGTACGGTCAACGACACCTTGCCATCGCCCAGGGTCGCCCCGACGCGCGCCGTCAGGATCTCGCCGGGCATCAACGCGCCAGCAAGGAGCTTGGCGTTGGTGAGCGCGATCTCCGCGGCCAATGCCCGCACATCAGCGGGCACCTGTCCAGGGCCGATGCCGCCGATGTTACCAACCGCCATGGCTCAGTGCCGTTCTGACGTTAACCGAACACGTCGTCGTGCCCAAGGCGGGTGCGCAGCACCGCCAGCACCCGACTGTGGATCTGGCAGACGCGGCTCTCGGTCACGCCGATGATCGCCGCGATTTCCTTCATCAGCAGGTTTTCGAAGTAGTAGAGCTTCACCACCAAGCGGTCCTGCTCGCTGAGCGTGCTGAGGATCTGCGCCACCAGCCGGCGGCGATCGGCCGCATCGATGTTGCGATGCGGATTGGCGCTGTCGTCATCGCGTTTCGCCAAGGTCGCACCGAGGCGGGTCTCGTCACCGACCGGCGTGTCGAGGCTGACCTGCACCGCGAGCTGCGCCTCGCGTTCGATCTCGGCGAGTTCGCTTTCGTCGACCTCCAACTCTTCTGCCAACTCCGCATCGCTGGGCAGACGCTGCAGTGTGGACGACAACTCCTTCACCGCGTGGTGATAAGCCTTGGCGCGTTCGCGCGCACCGCGGGTAACCCAGTCACGCGCACGCAGTTCATCGATCACCTGACCGCGGATGCGCATCACCGCATAGGTGCTGAAGGCGTTGTCGCGCGAGGCGTCAAAACGGTTGAGCGCATCGATCAGGCCGATGACACCGGCATGGAAGAGATCATCGCGATCGACATTCGGCGGCAGGTGCGCGGTCACGCGGTCGACCACCGTGCGCACCAGCGGCAGATGACGGAGGATCTCCTGCTCGCGTTCGTCCGCGCTGCGGACGTTCTCCGCCTGACGGTAGGCTTTCATCGGATCGTTGCGTACGCCGCTGGACATGCGTCAGGTCCTCAGCGACGTTTTGCGGCGGTGGCAGAGGCGGCGGCGGCACGGGCCGGCTGCACTGCCGCAGTCGCAGCAAGAGCGGCCTGTTCCTTGGCCAGTTGACGTTCGGCGAGTTCGCTGGTCATACGTTCGTTGATCACTCCGCTGACCACCCGCAGAAAGTACCCGGCAAGCCACATGGCGACGAAGGCACCCAGCGCTGCACGCCACGCAACCGTGGCCGGATCGAAACCCTGCCACAAGCCGAAGGTCAGCCAGGCAAGGCCGACCCACAACAACACGCGGGCCTGGATGGCGAGCAGATGAACGTCCACGAACCGTGATCTCCCTGAGGGGATGGTCGGCGGGAGTGTACCCCGCGCATTGTGGTAACGCAAACCGGGGACCAAAAATTCTTGGAAGTCCGGAAGTCCGGAGGTCCGGAAGTCCGGAGGTCTTGTGCATCGGACGCTTCAATTACTAACCCGCACCGCCGTCACGAGACTTCCGGACCTCCCGACCTTCGGAATTCCGGAACGAGACTTCCGGACTTCCGGACCTCCGGACTTCCGGACCAATCCGCCAGTCCGCGCTTGCGCCCATGAAGGTTTGCGAGGTATGTTGAGACCGTTGGCCAGCCGCTTGCGTAGGGGTCCGGACCAAGGAGAGACTCCCAATGCTGTCCACACTCAAGGAACCCACCGTGGCAACCCTCACCATCCAGACCCTGCTGAAAGGCCCTGTCGCAGTGGCGGAGGACCAACTGACCACGTTCGTCACACCGCTGCTGGGCTTCCCCAAGCTCAAGCGCTGGCTGTTCTACCAGACCCAGGTCGGCCCGACCTACTGGATCCAGTCGGTCGAAGACCCCAAGGTCGGCTTCTGTCTGCTCGCACCGTTCCAGGCCGGGCTCGACCCGGATATCGAACTCGGAGCCGAAGATGTCGGCGACATCGGGGCCAAGGACGTGTCCGACATCGATGTCTTCACCATGGTGGTGCTCGACAAAGATCCGGCGCAACGCCGTACCAATTTGCGCGCACCGATCCTGGTCTGTCGCACCACGCGCCTCGCCAAGCAGGTGGTGTTGCAGGATACCCGCTTGCCGATCCGGTTCTTTCTGCGCGATCTCAAACCCAAGGGACGCTGACGCCCATGCTGGTCCTCACCCGGCGCATCAACGAAAGCATCGTGATCAACGGCGACATCGTCGTCACGGTGCTAGAAGTCGGCCGCAACGGCCAGGTGCGCCTGGGGATCGAGGCTCCGCGTCATTACCAGATCTACCGCCGCGAATTGTGGCTGGAGATCGAGGCGGAGAACCGCATCGCCCTAGCCAGTGCGCTCACCGACGCCAGCGCGCCGACGACGGCCGAAAAGAACGGCACACCCACGGACGAACCGACGCCGACCGGCGGTTCACGCAAAACATAACTGCTGATTCCCGGGGGCGACCTGCGGTCGCCCCCGGGAATCAGCAGCGGCTTTTTGTCCAGGGGCAGACCCCCTGTCACCTCCACGCAGTGTGCTTGCCAGCACCCTGCCCTGACTTCAGGTGCCTCATGGCTTTGACCCGCGCGTCATTCGAAGACATCATCGAACGCATCCATACCATCCCCTCGTTGCCCGAGGTGGTGACCCAGGTGGTGCGCCTGGTCAATGATCCCAATTCCGACGCCCGTCAGATCAACTCGATCATGATGAAGGACGCGGCGATGGCGGCGAAAATGCTGCGCATGGTCAATAGCGTCTATTACGGCCTCGCCGAGCCGGTGAACGATCTCGAACAGGCAATCGTCATCCTCGGCTTCAAGACCATCCGCTCGGTCGCGTTGTCGATCTCGGTGCTCAACCTCTTCCAGCAGCAGAACGCCAACTTCAATATGAAGGCCTTCTGGGCCCATAGCGCCGTCAGCGCCTGTTTGTGCCGGCTGATCTCCGGAAAAGCCCGCATCTGCGATCCGGAACACGGCTTCACCATCGGCCTGCTCAAGGACCTGGGTAAAGTCATCCTGGCGGAAAACGCCCCCGAGGAGACCCGCGCTGCCATCGCCGTCGCCCGCGAATACCGCCTTGGCTTCACCAAGGCCTGTCGCGAAGTGATGGACACCGACGACGCCGAGATCGGCGCGTGGCTGATGGAACGTTGGGAACTGGACAAGACCCTGGTTGAAACCGTCCGCGAGCAGAACGTGCTCAGCGCGACCACCAAACAGCCCAAGCTGGTGTCGATGTGCATGCTCAGTGGCTACCTGTGCGGGCTGAAGAAAATCCGCACCAGCGGCCAATGTGACGAACCGCAACTCGACCCCGGCGTGTGGACCCACCTGGGCATGGACAAGACTGCCCTGGTTGAAGTGCTGTCGGTGATCAACGACGAGGTCGAAAACGCCCGGCAGTTGATGGCGATCGCCAGCTGAGTAGCCGAGACGCCGAGAAGCGCTCGCGTTCACCAATCGCCTTGGGCTGAGTGCGGCGCAGGACACACCGATCGCAGATTTGCGAAAGCCGCAGCAGACGACACTCGCCCACTGGCGGGATCGCTCTAAGGTCGGCGCATGCTCAGCATCCGCGGCGTAACCAAGAAGTTCGGTTCCCTGACCGCGGTCGACGACCTGACCCTGGAATTGCCCGCTGGCCACGTGCACGCGTTCCTCGGCCCCAACGGCGCGGGCAAGACCACCACCATCCGCATGTGCACCGGCCTGCTGCGCCCGGATGCCGGCAACGTCACGGTCGGCGGCTTCGATGTCGCGACGCAGGGTGTCGACGCGCGCAAGCTGCTCGCCTACGTGCCGGATGAGCCCTACCTCTACGACCGCTTGACCGGTCGCGAGTTCCTCGACTTCACCGGGCGGGTGTACGGTTTGGCGCGTGACCTGTACGAGCAACGCTTGGCGGAAGTCAGCGCGCAGTTCTCGCTCGACGGCTTCCTCGACCAGCTCGCTGACGGCTACAGCCACGGCATGCGTCAGCGCGTGGTGCTGGCGGCGGCGGTACTGCACAAACCACGCGTGCTGATCGTCGACGAACCGCTGGTCGGCCTCGATCCCAAACACATCCGCATCGTTCTGGCGCTGCTGCGTTCGATCGCCGATGGCGGCGGTTGCGTGCTGATGAGCACGCACTCGCTCAGTACCATCGAAGGCGTGTGCGATGGCGTCTCGGTGATGGATCACGGCAAGATGATCGCCTCGGGAACGGTGGCATCGCTGAAAGGTGAAACCGATCTGGAGTCGAGTTTCCTGGCGCTCACCGAACACGAGGCGCCACCGGCTCCGCGTGGCGCATGACTCGCACCGGCGTGATCCACGTGCTTGTGGATGCGCACAACGTGCTGCACCAGGATCCCACACTGCGACCGCTCATGAACGAGCCGGTGCGAGCACGAACCGAACTCGAACAACTGCTCGCTGGTCGTAATCATCTGCATCTTTTTTATGATGGTGGTCCAGGCGGCGAAGTGCGCACCTCGCACCGCCAAGGCATTGCGGTCGACTACGCCGGTACCGGCGAAGCCGATGATCGCATCGTGCGCTGGCTACAGACCAACCACAGCCGCCGCGCGGTGGTGGTGACCGACGATGCCGAACTCCGCCGCCGCGTGCGCACGCTCGGCGCAGGCGTGCAGGATGCGCGCGGTTTTCTCGATGGCTTACGCAAAGACCGTGATCCGCGCGAGGACCGCGGACCGCTCAGCCCAGGCGAAGTCGATGAGTGGATGCGGATCTTCGGCCTGGATCCCTGACGATCGGGACCTGGGAGAGGCGAGCCCCAGCTCGCCTGGTTTTTTTCCATCTCTGGTTGATCAGCGTCGACACCTAGTGTCCCGTCCGAGAAATTCACTGCAGATGCCGCTGGCCCCGTCGGTCAGC
>JANPLC010000046.1:0-12728 GCA_031426335.1 Planctomycetota bacterium | reverse complement strand
CGCGCAGCAGCTACGGGTGCGTTACCTGGGCGATCTCAGCGTGACCGAAGACTTGCTTGCCGACCTGCCAGCCAAACCACCGGCAGTTCCAACCGAGGAACCGTGGCTCGTCGACCGCAAGAAGCAGCTCGACAAGCCCGTGACCTTCAAGTTCGAAGACACCTCGGTCGAAGAAGTCGTCGCCCTGCTCTCGCAACTCAGCGGCGTGAAGATCGCCATGGATGAGAAGGCCGACACCCTGAAGAACCTGCCGATCACCCTCGACGGCAAGGACCTCAAACTGTCGAGTGCGCTCGACTGGCTGCAGCGCGTCAGCGATCTGAGCTGGAAGGCGACCATGGACGGCGTGCAACTGACCTGGGCGAAGTGATCCACGGAGAGAGCAGGAATCACCTGTTTTTTCCGAGGTGAATGCTCACCCGCGATAACGGCGACGCCGACGCACGCGTTTGACCACCCGCGCCCGTGGCGGTGCGCCCTTGGGGCGTGGCGGCTGTTTGAGGATCTCCTCGGCCTTGGCCACGACTTCGGTGGCGTTTTTCGGCCGTTCGTCGGGATCCTTTTCCAGCAGATCCTCAATCAATTCGATGAGGTCCTCGTTGGCGTTGGGCGCCAGCTTGTCGAGGTCCTCCGGTTCGGTGTTGATGTGCGCGAGCACCACTTGGCGGTTGCTGCCTTGGAACACCGTCTTGCCGGTGAGCAGATGCCAGGCGGTGGCGCCCAGGCCGTATAGATCAGCGCGGCCGTCGATGGCGCCGCCGCGCGCCTGTTCTGGCGCAATGTAGTGCGGGCTGCCGAAGATGCGTTCCTGCGTCGCTTGGCCGTTGTCGGCGATCGGCGCGGCGATGCCCAGATCGGCGAGTTTGTAGAGGCCCTCTTCATTCACCAAGATGTTGTCGGGCTTGACGTCGCGGTGCACCAAGCGTTGGCTTTCGGCGTAGCCCAGCGCGCGGCCGATGTGCTGGATGACGCGCAGCACCAGTTCGTCGCTCAGCGGACCGTGGTCACGCAGGATGTCGGCGGTGGAGCCCTTCATCAGTTCCATGATCAGCAGGTAATTGTCGCCGACCTGGCAGACGTCGTGGACCTGGACGAGGTGCGGATGGTTGAGACGACCGGCACGGCGCGCCTCAGTGAGGAACGACTGGACCTTTTCCGGGTCGTCGCGGTATTCCTCGGCCAGGACTTTGATCGCCACCTGACGACCGAGATTGATCTGACTGCCCTTGAACACCGTGCCGTAGCGTCCGCGACCGACGACCTCCTGCAGTTCAAAGCCACCCAAGCGTTGGCCGACCAGCGGATCGATCGGCTTGTTGTCGCCAATCTCGAAGGTGATGTGGGTCTTGCCCAGCTTGAGGATGTCGCCGTGGTAGGCGCGGGCGCGGGTGATGGGCTGGCCATTGAGCCAGGAGCCGTTGCGGCTGCCCATGTCCTCGACCATCACTTTGTCGTCTTCGATATCGAGCGAGCAGTGCGCGCGGCTGGACTGGGAGTCCGGGATCACCACCTGCGAGACCTCGCTGTCGCGGCCGATGACGGTCGGCAGGGTGGCATCGGTCAGGTCGATGATCTTGGTCGGGGTGTCGGCCAAGGTCAGGTGCAGCTTGAGGTTCATGTCCGTGCGATTTCTAGGCCCAGCGTCGCGCTTGCCAATGCCAGAGCCTTTTCCCCGCGTGCCCAGTGTCTATCGTGCCGCACCTCACCGTAGTACACGCGTCAGACACTCGGGCCTGCCCTCCGGCGGCACCCGACATTCCAGGTCAGACGGCGGCATGGCCCAAAGGGCAGAGGATAGCGCGCTCATGAAGTACGATGCTTGGTTCCGTGACGCCGATTCGGGCACCGGCCGGTGGGAACTGGACGAGATCGTCTATCGCAGCCCCTCTGGCGGCCTGCTGGAGGTCGCCCACGACCTCAACGCGCTCAAAGGGCGCTCGGCGGCGGCGTGGATGCAGCTGTGGGACTCGCGCTACAAGCGCACCATGTGGCCGTATGGCTCGGGCGTGTGGGGCAAAAAAGAGCTCGTGCTGCCGAACATCCCCGACGCCGACATCGTCAGCCTGGACGAAGGCGGCACCAATCTGTTCTGGGCCGACCGTTTCGGCCGCGAACTCGGCATTCCCGACCTGTGGGTCAAGCAGTGCGGCGTCAGCCACACCGGTTCGTTCAAGGACCTGGGTATGACCGTGCTGGTCAGCCAAGTGAACCACATCATCAAGAGCAGCAAACAACACATCATGGGCGTGGCCTGTGCGTCCACCGGCGACACCAGTGCGGCGCTGGCGGCGTACTGCGCCGCGGCCGGCATCACCAGCGTGGTGCTGTTGCCGCGCGGCAAGATCTCGCCGGCGCAGCTCATCCAGCCGATCGCCAACAACAGCCTGACGCTGGCGCTCGACACCGACTTCGACGGCTGCATGGACCTCGTCCAGCAGCTCACCGAAGACAAGAAACTCTACCTCGCCAATTCGATGAACTCGCTGCGCGTCGAAGGCCAGAAAACCGTCGGCATCGAAATCGTCCAGCAGTTCGACTGGGAGATTCCCGACTGGATCTTCATCCCCGGCGGCAACCTCGGCAACGTCTCGGCGCTCTACAA
The DNA here is from genome assembly GCA_031426335.1 of Planctomycetota bacterium. Taxonomy (GTDB): domain Bacteria; phylum Planctomycetota; class UBA11346; order UBA11346; family UBA11346; genus BOG-1363. The sequence continues at coordinate 10,126 of JANPLC010000046.1, read as the reverse complement.
AGGCTTCGAGGAATTGAAGGAACTTGGCGTCATCAACCGCATCCCGCGCATCGTCTGCTGTCAGGCTGAAGCGGCCAACCCGCTCTACCGCGCGTACAAGACCGGCTGGAAGGAATTCCACGCCATCACCGCGGCGGAAACCCAGGCCAGCGCCATCCGCATCGGCAACCCGGTCAGCCGCAGCAAAGCGATCAAAGCGCTGATGAAGTACGACGGCCGCGTCGAACAGGCGAGCGAACAGGAACTGGCGGATGCCAGCGCGCGTGCTGATCGCACCGGTCTGTTCAACTGCCCACACACCGGCGTGGCGCTCGCGGGCCTGATCAAGTTCATCGAACGCGGTGAAGTCAAAAAGGGCGAACGCGTGGTGGTGGTGTCGACCGCGCACGGCCTCAAGTTCGGCAACGTGAAAGCCGACTACCACATGGGCAAACTTCCTGGGATCGTCTCGACCTACGCCAATCCGCCGGTTGAATTGAAGGCTGATCGCCAAGCGGTGTACGACGCGGTGATGCGCCACATGGACAAAGCGGTCGGATGAAATGAAGACGCCGAGCCGCACCCACGCCTGGACCTGGGTACGGCTTAGCGTCGTCACCGTGGTGTTGGCCGGGGCGGTTTTTTCCGCTGAACCACCAACCACGCGGGTCACCTACGCAGCGGTCGACCAGGAAGCCGCCACCACCATCGCGGCCCTGGGCCAGCTCAGTGGCGAAGCGTACCAACCGGATGTCGAGTTGCTGGTTGCCGGGATCAATGGTACCCGCACCTCGCTCTGCCTGATCGATGCTGCTCCCGACGCGTGTCGCCAGGCGGTGGCATTCGCCCTCGACTGTTGGTGGGCGCGCGATGCGGATGGCGGGATCGTGCTCACCACCGGTGACCGACTGCCGCGTGGACCGGTGACCGTACGCACGCTCAGCAGCACGCTGCGCCGCCAACCACAGGTCCAACCACTGGTCGAGCGCCTGCTGGCACCGTGGCTGGGTGGTCCGGCCGGCGTGTCTTACCTGCCAAGTGAAGGCCTGTGGAGCGCGACGCTCGACAGCGATGGACACCGTCGTTTGGTGGAACTCCTGAGCCTGTGTGAAAGTCCGACGGCGCAGGCGGCAAGCAGGGTCGCAGATCCCGCCACGCCGGATCTGCGGCGGCTCACCACCCACGAGGTGACCGTCTATGCGTGGTCGACGCTGGTGGAAAAACTGGCGCAGGCAGTGCAGGCTCCGGTGGCACTGTCGCCGCGTCTGCGACTGCGCAATTTTCCAGGAGATGGCGTCCAGTTAGCGCGGCAACCGATCGGCCAGGTAACGGCTAACCTGCGCGCACTTGGCATCACGGCTTCCTGGTGTCAGGGCGTGTTGTGCCTGGCTGAAACGTCGATGCCCACCGAGCGGCTCGAGCGCCAGCATCCGGCGCAACGCCGCAGCCTGGCCGTCATTCCCATCGGCCACGTAGTCGGCAGTCCGATTGATGGCGAGCTGGTAGTGGCAACGTTGCGTCGCCAGGTCGCGCCACGCTGGTGGGAACTGCCTGGCGCTGGCATCGAGTTCCTCGCCGACAGCGGCACGCTGCTGGTGGCGGCAGATAGTGAAACGCAGCAGGCGGTACTCAACGCGGTGACCGCGCTCGACACGCTGGGCCTGGAACTGGGTCTGCAGACTATCACCGCGGGAAGCCGCTGATGGATCCGCTCACGCGTCGCTCTGCCACGCTGGCCACGGCGATCCACGCCTGTTTGGTCGTGGTGGCGTTCATGCCGCACGGCTGCAGCGAGATCCCCGATCCGAGCACACCGCCACCGATACCGACGGCAGCTCAGATTCCTCCACCACCGGAGCCTCCGACCACGACGGAAGCAGCGTATGGCGCGCTCGTCGCAGCCCCCCTGTCTGCGGAAGCGCTGAACGCGCCGCTGCCGGCCCTCGGCGCTGACCACCTGCCACCGTTGCCGGAAGTCGGGCGCGTGGTCTCAGCAGTACGCCAGGATCACGCCAGCAACGAAGTTTCTCGTGGTGACCGGGGCAAAGGCGGCTCACCGATCGATCTGCCCAGCTTGCCGACGAACCCGGACGACTTGATCTCCCGCCTGCAGAAGTCGGCCATCAGCAACGAGGCCCTCTCACGGGAACAACGTATGCTCGCCACCGCGCAGGAGTTCCTACACGGCCGGCTCCAGGGGCAGATCGAGCGCCGCTGGCGGCATCTGCTCAAAGAAGTGGTGGAAACCCGTCTGGTGGTCGAGATCCGCGTCGATCGGCGCGGCCGCCTGACCTACGCCCACTTGGTCAACAGCAGCGGCTCGCTAACGCTCGACCGGCTGATCGGCGAATGGTTGCAGAGCCCAGACGTCAACCTTCCGCCAATCACCCCCGATATCGTCTATCCTTTCTTGATCACCATCCATCGCTGATAAAGCATATCCCAGCCGATGGATCTCTCCCTGCTCTCGTGGTCGCTCAAGCTCTACCGCACCTCCGCCTTGGAAGTACGGGCGAGCTGGCTGTTGGGTGTGTGGATGTTGTTCGAAGCGGTGCGCTTCCTGCACGTCGGCGCTTATGCTCTCAGCCCAATTCCGCTGCTGCTCATTCCTCTGGTGATGTACGTGCACGCCATGGCCCACGTCGGCATGGCGCGGCTGGTCGGTGGCCATGCGGATCTGACCATCCTTTCGATCATCAACGACCAGACCTCGATGCAGGTGCCGCTCAATCCAGCGAAACAATTCGCCGTGGCCGCCGCCGGACCGCTCATGAGTTTTGTCATCGGACTGATCTGTGCGTTTGTCGCACCGCTCTTCCTGGATCCGACGAACAAGGTGCCCCCCCAACTTTATTTCTTCGCCGCGCCCATGCCGCTGGGGAATCCGGCGAGCTTCGGCGAATACCTGTATTTCACCCTGGTCTACTTCTCACAGGTCAACCTGCTCATCTTCGTCATCAACCTGCTCGCCTGCGCGGTGTTCGACGGTGCGCGCATGTGGCGGGCGATCCTTTGGCCGCTGTTCGGCCTGACCCGGGCGATCCGTTGGACGGTGATGCTGAGTTTCACCTGTTCAGTCCTGATCCTGGCTTGGTCGCTCTATAGCACCGATTGGATGCTGCTGTTCTTCGGTGTGATCTGCCTGCTGATGACCCTGCATGAACATCGTTCGGTGAAACTCGGGTTCGATCCGGTGTTGCAGATCGAATTCGACACCATCCACGATCGTCGCAGCCAATCGTGGTTCGGTCGCTGGCAGCAACGCCGGCGCGTCCGCGCCCTGGAGCGCCAGGAACGCGAAGAGCATGACGAACAAGAGATCCTCGACCGGCTGCTGACCAAGGTCAGCGAACACGGCCTGCCGGCCCTGACCGAGGCCGAACGTGCCTCGCTCCAGCGCATTTCCCGCAAGCAGAAGGCCAGGCAGGAAACCGAGATTTCCTGACCACTAGGAACACCCTGGGGGCGGCTAGCCCCTGGTCGCCGAGCCTTGTGGGTGTCGCCTATCGCCGATGTTGAACATCCACATTGTTCGGCGAGCTGGGGCTCGCCGCTCCCAGGGGTCATGCGCTAAACCGTGGCGTCTTGCCTCTTTATCGGCGGGCGAGGGAACCAGACTGCGCGCCCATGATCCAGAGTGCAGCGCTGATGCCCCGTTCCCCCTACGTTGCCCATCGCCTGGGTTACGCCCGTCGGCTGAGCCGGGCGGTGATGGTCGGGCGCGTGCAGGTCGGTGGCCTGATCGCCGGCAAGCCGGCCCCGCTGGTGCTGCAGAGCATGTGCACCACGCCGACGCAGGATGTCGCGGCGACCGTGAAGCAGTCCATCCTGCTCGCCGAGTCCGGCTGCCAGGTCGTGCGCATCACTGCTCCTGGGGTGAAAGACGCACAGGCGCTCAAAGAGATCCGCGCGCAGTTCAGCGCCGCCGGCTTCCGCGATGTGCCGCTGGTAGCCGACATCCATTTCATGCCGCCTGCCGCCATGGAGGCGATCGAGCACGTCGAAAAAGTGCGCGTCAATCCGGGCAACTTCGCCGACAAGAAACGCTTCGCGGTGCTCGAATACACCGACGCCGAATACCAGGAAGAAGTTGAGCGCGTCGCCGAACGTTTCCTGCCACTGGTCAAACGCGCCAAGGCCCTGGGCCGCGCGCTGCGCATCGGCACCAACCACGGTTCGCTCAGCGACCGCATCATGAACCGCTGGGGCGACACGCCACGCGGCATGGTCGAGTCAGCGATGGAGTTCGTGCGCATCGCCGAATCCGAAGGCTACAAAGACCTCATCATCTCGATGAAGTCCTCCAACGCGAAGGTGATGGTCGAGGCCTACCGCCTGCTCTGCGCCACCCTCACCGATCATGGCGAACATTACCCGCTGCACCTGGGCGTGACCGAAGCCGGCGATGGCGAAGACGGCCGCACCAAGAGCGCCGCCGGCATCGGCGCGCTGCTCGAAGACGGCATCGGCGACACCATTCGCGTCAGCCTGACCGAGCCGCCGGAGTTTGAGATCCCCGTCGCGCGCGCGCTGGCGGCGCGTTACGCCCAGCTCAATCCCTTCGCTGCGCCGGCACATGCACCGCGCGACGAAATCGATCCGTACACCTACCGCCGCCGCGTGGCCGAGATCGTCCGCGTCGGTGACGACATCCCCATCGGTGGCGGTCTGCTGCCCAGGGTGTTCGCACCGCAAGCCACGCCGAAGCCGATCGGCAAGGAACCGGATGTCGACGTGCGCGTCGACGATCAGCTGTTGTGGGCCGTGCAGGCGCACAGCATTCCTGGGGCGGAAGGCTGTCAGGCGAACAAGGCGACGGGGAACAGGGTACAGGCCACCGGATCGATGACGTTGGTGCACCTCAAGGCTGGGTGCGACATGCCCGTCATCCCCGCTGGCGCGCTCGTATTGCTGCGCCTGGGCGACACGGATCCGGTCGCCGCGCTGCGCTCAACGTTGCCGAAGCTGCCGGATGGCATCGTCCTCGGTATCGCTGAGCCCGGCCTGATCGGCGAGGTGCGCGCCTACCGTCTGTTGGCCGCAACCATCGAAGAACAGTTCCGCGCGGCCGAAGCCGCCAAGGTCGGCTCGGGTCGCCGCCAACCCATCGCCATCGCCCTGCCGTTCCAACGCGACGAACTCGCCATCTCTGCGATTGCCGGCTCGCTGCTGATCGACGGCATCGGTGATGCGCTGTATTTGCCACAGGCGCCAGATCCCCGCCGCCTGGCGTTCACCGTCCTGCAAGCGGTCAAAGCTCGCGTGACGAGGGCCGACTACGTCGCCTGTCCGTCGTGCGGCCGGACGTTGTTCGATCTCATCGAAGTAACCGCGCACATCAAAGAGGTCACCAACCACCTCGACGGCGTGACTATCGCGATCATGGGCTGCATCGTGAACGGTCCTGGCGAGATGGCCGACGCCGACTTCGGCTACGTCGGCGCTGGTCCTGGGAAGATCGACCTCTATCGCGGCAAGGAGAAGGTCCGCACTGGCATCGCCTCCGAACATGCGCGTGCCGAGCTGCTCCAGCTCATCAAGGACTCCGACAAGTGGAAGGAGCCCACCTGAGCACGTCTACCGCGCGTCTTTGCCCGACCGTTGGGCACCGTAGCGTGCCGCGATCGTGAGCGACGCTCCTGTCATCGTCCGCCTGGTACCCGCATGGGATAATCCGGCCATCCGCGCGCAACTCAGCGGTATTGCCGGGCTGCTCGCGGCCCAGCCGCCTGAGGCGGTGATCTACCGCGGGCGCAACGTCCTCACCCGTCTCGAACTCGGCGGCCGTCAGGTGGTGGTCAAGGCCTTCCCGTCGCCGCGCACGCTGCTGAAGCGCCTGCAACGCGTCGGTCGCGCGAGCAAGGCGGTGCGCGCGTTCGATCACGCTGAACGCATGACTCGCCTGGGCATCGGCACGCCGGAGCCACTCGCCACTCTTGAAGCAGCCGATGGCCGCGCGTGGTTCGTCTGCGCCTGGGCCGATGACTGCACCACCGTGCGGCACCTGAACCGCGAACAGGGACCAGCGATCGATCACCTGTGCTCTGCACTGGGTGGATTTGTCGGACACATGCACCACCAGGGAGCGTTCCACTTCGATTCGACACCGGGCAACATCCTGCTGCGGCGAAACAGCGAGCCGGCCGAGTTCCAGGTGGTCGACTGCAATCGCATGCGCTTCGGCCGCGTCGGTCGCTGGGCCGGTCTGGGCAGCCTCGTGCAGCTGGATGCGCAGGGCCGACTACTGGAGAGCTACTGCGCTGCGCGTGGCTGGAATCCTGCGCGCATCCGTTGGCTGTACCGCCTGCGGCTGAACCTCGAACGCTGGAGCCGCGCGCTGAAGAACGCCACGCGCCCGCTGCGGAGGAAGCTTGGTCTCTAAGCATCCGCATTTCGCCCAGGTCTGGGGACCGTCGGAACAACCCGATCAGCTGCGCATCGACAAAGGCCCGCTGCGCCAAGCGAGCGCCGGCGAGTACCTGGCCAGTGCGGCAACGGTCCTCGCTACCCTGCCGCTGCTGCTGGCACGCTTGGCCTTGGGCTCGCCAGCCCAGGCGCTCCGCCCGGCAGCACGCGATTTCCTCGGCGTTGCCGTGTCACCTGACTCGACGTTCGGCGATCAGCTCCCGGGACTGGTGGCGGAGCTCGGCGTGCGTCGGCTGCTGCTGCGCGTGCCGGTGTGGGAACGTGCGCGCTTCGACCAGTACCGCGCCTTCGCCGACCGCTTCCCCGGCTGTGAGATCGTGTTGGCCGTGTTGCAGAATCGCGGCTCGGTGTGCCATCTCGCGCAGTGGCGCGCCGATCTGCGCTCGTTGTTGGCGACCTTCGCTGGACGCGCGACCCACGTGCAGCTGCCGATGGCGACCAACCGCACCAAGTGGGGTTGTGCGCACATGGGCGAGGCGGCGGACCTGTTGGAAGTCGCGCACGCGCTGCGTGCGGAGTTCCCTTGGTTGCGCCTGATTGGACCTGGGGTGATCGACTTCGAGCCGGTGCCGTGGTTGCGTGGGCTGGTCAACCGGCGGCGTTACCAACTCGATGTGGCCGGCGCGCTGCTCTACGTCGACCGGCGTGGCTCGCCGCGCAACACCCAGTACGGCATCTTCGATCTCGCCGGAAAAATCCGCCTGTGGCGGGCGCTGGTGGATCTCAGTCCACGCTGCCCACGGCGCAGCGCCACGCCGCTGTGGCTGACGGAGTTCAATTGGCCGCTCAGCGGCACCAAACCGTGGAGTCCGACCGCCAGTCCGGAGATGGTGAATGAGGATACCGCCGCCACCTTCCTGAAGGAGTATTGCCAGATCGCCTGGGCAACCGGCATGGTCGAACGGGTATACTGGTGGCAGCTTGCCCACCCAGGATTCGGTCTGGTGGATACGCGCGATGGCGTCCTGCGCCGGCGTCCAGCATTCGCCGTGGCCCGGCGACTGCTCAGCGGTGAAATCCCGTTGGATGCCACCCGCGAACGACAATAGGCCGACGCCGTACCACTATTCTGCACAACCGTTCCAGCCCTCCCGGAGACTCCATGTTGCGCACCCTGCTGACCGTCCTGGTCCTGTCTGTCATCGTCCTGCCGCTGGTAGCCGCAGACGGCAACAAGTTTCAGAAGGAGTGGGATGCCTACCTGGAAAAGGACAAGACCAGCCCGCCGCCGAGCGACGCGATCCTCTGCACCGGCAGTTCATCGATGCGCATGTGGTCGACGATTAAAACCGATCTCGCGCCGTTACCGGTATTCAACCGCGCGTTCGGTGGTTCGACCACCAAGGACACCGTCGAGGCCGTTCCGCTGATCGTCATACCGTATAAGCCCAAGGTCATCCTCTATTACTGCGGCGACAACGATCTGGGCAGCGCGTCGGTATCGCCCGAAGTGCCGGTGAACGGCTTCAAGAACTTCGTTGCCGCCGTGCGCAAGGAACTGCCAAACGTGCGCTTCGTTTACCTCTCGATCAAACCCAGTCCCAAGCGCACCGACTCGTGGCCGAATGCCCAGAAGACCAACACCATGATCGCCGAGCTGGCCACCAAGGATCCACTCATCACGTTCGTCGACGTCGGCAGCGTGCTGCTCGACGACAAAGGCGTACCCATCCCGGAACTCTACAAGGAAGACAAACTGCACATGACGCCGGCCGGATACGTGCGCTGGACCGCGGTAGTGAAGCCGGTGCTGGAGAAGGTGTGGGCTGAGGCGACCGCGAAGAGCACCAAGAAGTAGTAAGGTCGCTCGCCTTCACCGGCGACCCCCAGCTCGCCGAGCATTTACGCAAAGACCGTGATCTCATCTGCCATGTCAGATGCGAGCGATGGCACACTGAGGCCGGAAATTATAAGGCTCGGCGAGCTGGGGCTCGCCGCTCCCAGGGGTGACCGCTGGGAACGACGTGGCTACTGAATTACGCGAACGCGCTGACGTACGGCAGCTTCTTCGCCGTGGCCTTCACCTGGTCGACGCCAGCGACCAGCTCAGCGGTGGCGTCCCACTGACCGGTGAGGAACTGCTTACGGTGACCGTCGCCCATCTGGGCTTTCCACACCTGGCTACCCGCGCGCACTTCCAGCTTGTCGACATCGACGCTGACCTGGACCGATGGGTCCTTCGTGACCACGGCCTGGATCGCTTCGCTATCGGCGACGCTGACGCGCAGACAGGGCAGGCCCATGGCGACGCAGTTGCCGAAGAAGATCTCGCTGTAGCTGACGCCGACGATGGCCTTGATGCCCCACTTGGCGATCGCCTGCGGCGCGTGCTCGCGTGATGAACCGCAACCGAAGTTGCTGTTCACGATCAGCACCGACGCGCCCTTGAAGCGCGCTTCGTCGAACGCGTGGGTTTTACCCTGCGCGGTGAGCTGCTTGCGGTCGTCCTCGAACGCGTGTTCGCCGAGACCATCGAAGGTCACGCAGCGCAGGAAGCGCGCCGGGATGATGCGGTCGGTGTCGATGTCGTTGCCGACGACGGGAATGGCGCGGCCGGAGATGAGAGAGATGTTGCTCATGGTCGTTGTTCCGTTCAGGCCTTCGCCGCTTTGGCGAGGACGGTGCGCACGTCGCTGACTTTGCCTTCCAACGCCGCGATCGCGACCATGGCCGGTGACATCAGCAGCGTACGACCCGAGGGCGAGCCCTGGCGGCCCTTGAAATTGCGGTTGGAAGACGAGGCGCTGACCTGACGACCCTGAAGCTTGTCCGGGTTCATCGCTAGGCACATCGAGCAGCCGGCGTTGCGCCACTCGAAGCCATGCGCGGTGAAGACCTTGTCCAGGCCTTCCGCTTCGGCGACGACCTTCACGGCTTCGCTGCCGGGAACGATGAACGCCTTCACGCGCGCGTTGACCTTGCCGCCGTGCAGCTTGATGACGCGCGCAGCTTCACGCAGGTCGCTGATGCGACCGTTGGTGCACGAGCCGATGAAGGCCACGTCGATGGGCACGCCGGCGATGGGCTGGCCGGCCTTGAGGTCCATGTACTGGTAGGCTTCCTCGATGGTCGCCCACTCGTCCTTGGCGAAGGATTCCTTGGCCGGGATCGATTCGCCGACGCCGACGCCGTGGTCGGGCGAGATGCCCCAGGTCACCGTCGGTTCGATGTCTTCCGCCTTGAAGGTCTTCACGTCGTCGAACACCGCATCGGCATCGCTGGCGATGGACTTCCACCAGGCCACGGCCTTGTCCCAGTTCGCCGCCTTGGGCGCGTATTCGCGGCCCTTGAGGTAGTCGAAGGTGATCTGATCGGGATTGATGTAGCCGCAGCGTGCGCCGCCTTCGATGGCCATGTTGCACACCGTCATGCGCTCCTCCATCGACATGGCGGAGAATGTGCTGCCGGCGAATTCATAGGCGAAGCCGACGCCGCCCTTGGCGGACAGCTTGCGCAGGATGTAGAGGATCACGTCCTTGGCGTAGACGCCGGACTTCAGTTTGCCGTCGACCTGGATCTTGCGCACTTTGAGGCGCGACATCGACAACGTCTGCGTCGCGAGCACGTCGCGCACTTGGCTGGTGCCGATGCCGAAAGCGATGGCGCCGAACGCACCGTGCGTCGCGGTGTGGCTGTCACCGCAGGCGACGGTCATGCCGGGCTGGGTCAGGCCCTGCTCCGGAGCGATGATGTGCACGACGCCCTGTTTGCCCGAACCGGG
>JANPLC010000045.1:0-17796 GCA_031426335.1 Planctomycetota bacterium | reverse complement strand
GACTACCGCGAATGCGCCCAGGCCTGGACCCTGATCCTCCAGCAGAAGAACGGCATGGGCACCGGCGGTCTGAACTACGACGCCAAGGTCCGGCGCGACAGCTACGATGTCGAAGACATGTTCTTTGCCCACATCTGCGGCATCGACACCTGGGCGCGCGGCCTGCGCATCGCCGAGAAGATCATCAAGAGCGGCAAGCTCGATAAGTTCGTCGCCAAGCGCTACAGCAGCTACGACAAGGGTATCGGCAAGTCGATCGAGAGCGGCAAGGCCAGTTTCGAATCGCTGCAGAAGTACATCATCAACAAGGGCGAGGCCGACCAGAACGCCTCCGCGCGCCAGGAATACCTGGAAAATCTGTTCAACGGCTACTGCTGAGTTCACGGTAAATTTCATCGCTGAATACGTAAAATCAGGAGGCGGCGGCACACGCGCCGCCGCCTCCGTGGATGTAACCGACTACGCGTGTGGGGAACGGTCATGCTGATGTCCGCCGTACCACCTCCTGCTCTTTCACCGACCAGCGGAACCGCTCTGGTTCCGCGCGATGTCCATTGTCGCCTGCTCTACAACGGCTTCACCACCGTGACGCCGGATTCGTGGAATCATTCGCTGTGTAATCCGTATTGGCGCTTGTACCAAAACCTCGACGACGGTGCTTCAGTGCTGACGCCGGATGGTGAGTACCAGCTGCCCGCCCAACGCCTGGTGTTGATCCCGGCCTGGGGTCGTTTCACCAGCCGCACCAGCCGACCGGTGCGCCATTTCTACATCCATTTCGATCCCCAGGGGCTGAGTGGAGACTGGGAACGTGAACACTTCACGCGCCCGATCATCCTGCCACACGACCCTGCCCGTGAAGCCGCCGCCATGCGCCTGCATCAACGCCAGGAGCAATCACTGCTGTGGCGTACGCGCATCCAAACTCTGGTGCTGGATTGCCTCGCCGGTGCGCTCGAACTGCTACCCGCTGGTGTTCTTGAACGTTTCGACCAGCAAGTCGCCGGCCGTGATCCCGTCGCCGCCGCGCTGCGCCACATCGAAGGCAGCTTGCACGACAAGCTGCCGATCCCGCAACTGGCGAAGCTCTGCAATCTGAGTGTCGATCATTTCAGCCGCGTCTTTCGCCAACTGCTCGGCCAGACGCCGACACGCTTCATCCAAGAACGCCGCGTTGCGGTCGCCGCCGAACGTTTGATCGGCTCCGACGACGACATCACCCAGATCGCTGCCGACACCGGGTTTGCCAACCGTTATCATTTCACCCGCGTGTTCGCCCAGCGCATGGGCGTGCCGCCGGCGACGTATCGGCGCACGGGACGAGTCTGACTTTTCTGTCGGCCGGCGCCGTCACGTCGCGGCAGAACGCATCATCAGCAAATCGTCAGCTGGACTCGCCACACCGCCTGGTCCACGCGTCGACACGTGGGTGTAGATCATTGTCGTGCTGATGTCGCTGTGGCCGAGTAATTCTTGGATTGACCGTAGGTCTTGTCCGCGCTCCAACAAATGCGTCGCAAAACAATGGCGCAGCGTGTGGGTACACGCTGGGACAGTGATTCCGGCAGCGCGGTAGGCTAGCCGATAACAGCGTTGCACGTGATGGTCGTCAAAATGATGACGTTTGCTCACGTCATCATCGGGGTCACGGCTGATGCGTGAGCTGGCGAAAATATATTGCCAGGCCCACTGCTCGGCCATCGCAGGAGCCTTGCGCGCCAGAGCATTGGGCAGATGGACCCGGGCGACGCCGTGTTCACGATCCAACAGATACTGCTGATGACGGACCTTGAGGTGTTCGACCAGCGGCTGCACCGCGACGGCCGGCAAGGGAACCATGCGGTCCTTTCCGCCTTTACCGGCGCGCACCAGCACCAGCTTGCGCGCGGTGTCGATATCCTTGACGCGCAAGCGCAACGCCTCCATCAGGCGCAAACCTCCGCCATATTGCAGCAACGCCACTAAGCGTGGTAAGCCCTCGATGTGACGAAAAAAAGCCGCCACCTGTTCGCGCGACAGCACGGTCGGCAGGTGAAGTGGCCGCTTGGCTCGCACGCTGCGGATGGCTCCTTCCGGTATCGGCCGTTCCAACACTTGAGTATAGAGGAAGATCAGCGCATTGAGCGCCTGGTTCTGGGTCGACGCAGAGACCCGTCCCTCTACCGCGAGAGCAGAGATGAAGGTCGACACCTCCGCCGCACCGAGTTCTGCCGGATGCCGTCGATCGTGGTACATGACGAACCGTCGCGCCCAGTAAACATAGGCCTCGCCCGTTCGGCGTGAGTAATGCCGGACCGCACACACCCGCTCGATGGCCCGGCCGATCTCCGGCAAGGGAATCGACGCCCCGACGCCCCGATACGTCGCGCTCGCGATTCCCACCATCGCCGCACTCCCTCCGTGGACTGGCGCGCAACCCGCCTCCTGCACAGGCCCACCAGTTCGCACTTGTCCGTGAGTGACATCAGCACAGGCTCCGCCACGCATGCGGTCATCCCTCTTGTCCCGGTCGCCCCATCCCGCTGCGTCATCAAACGCCGGTGTACGTGCAGGTTCTCTGCGGCCATTTCGATGCGTGTCCATAACAACCCATATGCGACCGACACCTGCCTCGGCAAGCACGAAATTGCTACTCACCCCCCTCGTCAAACCCCCTATCACCCCCAAAAGCCAGGATATGGGCGGTTAACCACCCCGTATCCGGTCAAATCCCAGGATACGCGGTCGTTAACGGCTGCGTTTCCCGGAAACGTGGCCGTTAACCACAGACATACCATGTTAGGCGAAGAAATAATAATAAATGAAGTCATCTCACTCGATAAGGCGCAGGGCATCGTGTCGAAATACAATGATGAAACTCGATGCGATCCTGATTGGGCTAAAAGCAAGGACGGCTTCCAGTTTCATCTAAGCGAGATGGTCAAGCTACACCTACCCGGGTATAAAATCGTTATGTACACAGTCGACAATGGCGGCCTGGCGCTAGAATACGGGATGGCCTTGCTTGATTGTGATGAACGATTTGTCATCAAACATATAATGCTTCAGTCATGATGTCCTCGCCTAACCACTCGCTGCACGGGAGCGGACCATGGTCGCCTTTGAACCACCAAGCTTGCCGTCCGCCCCGTGACCTCTAATGTTAGCGCTTCGCGCATGAACGGCACCAAGATCATCCGCGCAACGGTGGCGGCGTACGACTCCTATATCCAGTGTCCAAGTCCTGAAAGGCTAAGGGCGCTGGCTGAAATATGCGCCCTGTGGTCACATGAAACTCCAGTAAATAAGGCCCTTTCTCCTATTCTTAGCAGCGTCTATTCTGAAGACGGCATGTCAGAGAATGCCATTGCTCTGAAGTTCCACTCTCTTGATCCAGCGCAGTGCTTTGATTCCGTCACTAGCCTGAGACAGGAGATTGAAAAGATGCGCTCTACTCTCGAACCAGCGCGCTAACCAGGCACTGATCGGGAGCCCATGTCATGCCGCTGCGACTGACGCACATCTCCCAATTGCCCACCACGCTGCTGGCGCGACCATCATTGTCACGGCCATGGTCCCCGGTACCTCTGTGTTAGCGAATAACCGTGAAAAATACCATTAGTGTATTCATCCCATCTTTCAGGTCACCGGATGAATATCTGGCGTTCAAGGAATTGGCCGAAGATGCGGATAGACTTCCTGTTGACCTTGAGGATTACGAAAAGTCCGTCCAGGTGACCGTAGCCGGCATCTCGAATGACGGCATTCACCCTTTTCGTGGCAATATAATACTCGCCGACATGATTAGATGGCTAAAGGCTAAAAATGTGTCTAACACTGGCGAACACAGATCGCAATATTACGCAGAATATTCAAGGTCGACAATCCCGTCGCTAACCAATCGGTCGACGGGAGACGGCAACGCATGACTTCCAAACCAACTCTGGTTTTCTCGCCGGCCCCGTCAACTCTATGTTAGCGATGATCAGAGCGTGCCTTCAACCAAACTCTGTGCGGTGAACATCAGGCGACGGTATTCTTCGCGCTGGGTCTCGGCGGAGACTTCCTTTTCCACTTCGCCTGAGTTGCTCGGGTGTGTCGGGTCGTCGTCGCGCGAGCTGACTTCTTTCGCTGGCGTGATGGCAAAACTGTCTGGTGACCAAGAAAGGCCGGTGGTGCTGCGTAGACGGGCACGGCGGGCATCGATGTGCAGGACGCCTTCCTTGTCGAGGTAGGCCTGACCACGGTAAGCGACCACCACCTGGCCACGGGCGAGGGTGATCGGCCCGCGCAACGTGGGGATCTGCTCGGGCATGGTGGTGAGCGTCACGATCCAGCAGGGTTTGAGCAGGCCGGCGCTGGTGTCGATCACCACCAGCGTGCGGTAACGATCCCAGCGCAGGATGATCGCACCGGGCTTAGCCGGCGCATGTGGAGGAGCGATCTCCGGCGGGTCGACGACCTCGCCGACCTGCGCGTCTTCGACGAAACCATTGCCGAAGATCAGCGCATCGGGGATGATCACTTGCTCGGGCGGGATCGCGTCATCGATCGGCGGCGGGACCACCACGGGTGGCGCGCCGCCCGGCGGTGGGACTAGCGGCGGGACGAGCGGCGGCGGGAGAAAATCCTCCGCATACATTCCGACGCACATCAGCGCGACCGCGGCTGCACGACCCATTCGCAGGATCTGGAGCGAGGCGGCAGAGCGTGGCCGGTGCTGGTGCATGGGGTTCAGAAGGTGCGGCGTTGTCGCGTGGAGGGGATGCCGTCAGCGATGCGGTATTTGGTCACCGTGCGCCGGCTGATGTCGAGGCCTTCTTTGGCCAGCTTGTCAGCGATTTCCTGGTCGGACAACGGGTTCTTGGCATCCTCTGCCTGGATGAGCTTCTGGATCTTGAGTTTGACCGATTTGGAGCTTTCCGCCTCGCTGCCGTCCTGGGTGGCAATGCCGCCAGAGAAGAAATTGGCCAGCGGGATGATGCCGCTGGGGGTCTGGATGTATTTGTCCTTCACCGCACGGCTGACGGTGGCGACGTGCATGCCGATCTTGTCGGCGATGTCCTGGCGCATCAGCGGGCGCAGGTGTTCGACGCCGTGCTCTAGGAACGCGGTCTGGTGTTTGATGATCTCGCTGACGATACGCAGCAGGGTGCGGCGGCGCTGCGAGATCGCGTCGATGATGAAACGCGCGCCAGCGATCTTCTCTTTGAGGTAGGACTTCTCCTTCTGATCCGCACTCTTCTCGTAGAGGTCGAAGTACGATTCGCTGACTTGGACCTTGGGCAGATGACCGTCGGGCACGCTGACAATCCACTGCTCGTGCTCGTTGAGTTCCACTACCACATCAGGCACGACATACTGGCTGGCGCCACGGGCGAACGGCAGACCCGGCTTGGGATCAAGGCGAGCGATGACATCGACGCCCTCTTTGACCCGGTCGACATCCACGCCGAGCGCTTGGGCGATCACCGGCAGGCGGTTTTTCAGCACGTTGTCGAGGTGATCGCGGATGAGCGTCACTTCAAAAGTGTTGTCCCCAGGCTCCCGTTGCAGTTGCAGGATCAGGCAGTCCTTGAGGTCACGCGCGCCGATGCCAGCGGGATCACAACGGCGGACGAATTCCCAGGCCTGTTCGGCGGCGTCGAGTTGTTCCTCTTTGAACAGTTCGACCAGCGGTTGTTCCAGGTACCCCCGCGGCGAGAGCTGCCAGCAGATGTCCTGCACCAGGCCACGGACCTCGTCGCTCATTTCGGTGAAGCGCAGCTGATCGATCAGGTAGTCAGCGAGTGACTGCGCCTTGTCCGGGGCGGCTTCCAGCGCGGCCATCTTGTCCGGGCGGTCCTCGTCCGGCAGGCCGCTACCGGTACGCGGCTTGAACAACCATTCCTGATCGTCACCGCTCAAGCGGTCGCTGATGTGGCTCTCGACGGTTTCGGCCGGGCCATCAAAGCCGCGATCGGGTTCAGCCAAGCCATCGGGGATCTCGTTGCTGTCAGGCCCCTCCTGGTCCATCACTTCCAACACCGGATTGCTCTCGACCTCGTTCATCAGTCGTTCTTCCAGAGCCAACTGCGGCAGCAGCAGGATCTCGATCGACTGGATCATCTGCGGCGTCAGCTTGAGCTTCTGCTCCATCCGCAGATTGAGGTTTTGACGCATCTGGAGGGCCATCGGCACTCGTCCTCGTGGTTGTCCGCCAGCCACCGGCCCACGGTGGCTGGTATGGGCTAAGCAAAACTTACGCCAAACATCCGGGTGACGCAAGCCACCTGCCCTGGAGGTGATGCATCACCTGCAGCGGCCCTCGCCGCCAACAGGAAGCTCTCGGTGCAGCAAGACACAGGCTGCTCCAACAACAGGTCCCGAGTTGAACACTGCTGCGACACAGCTACTTGTGTTGGCTGTCATGCACCATTCGTGGGCATAGAAGGGGCTGATCGATGAGCACACCGGCCGAGCCAGCGGCGCTTAGCGATCAGTTCGAGTCGATGGCCGAACTGGTGAGCCTCAATGGCTGGGCCGATCGTTCCAAGCTTGAAGCAGCCCGCACCGATCTGATCAAAAACGGCAAACAGAGCGTCCTTGGCGACAAGCGTGCGATGGGGCGTTACCTGGTCGAACGGCGCCTGCTGACCAGCGAGCAGATGACCGAGCTGGATGCACTCCTGCAGCAACAAGCCAACTTCCCGACCTACCACCTGCTGAAAAAGCTTGGCGCCGGCGGTATGGGAACGGTGTACCTCGCCAAACAGGCCGGCACTGACCAGATCCTGGCGATCAAGACCATCATCTCGCGATTGAAGGAGGACCCTGACTTCGTCGGCCGTTTCCATCGTGAAAGCAAAGTGCTGGCTGGCCTCGACCATCCGCACATCGCCAAGGTCATGGAGAGCGGCGACAGCGGCAACACCTGCTTCATGGCGATGGAATACGTCGAAGGACCGAACCTCGCCGCGCTGCTCAAGGACCACAAGGTCCTGCCGGAACGCTACGTGCTGCGTATCGTCCAGCAGGTCGCCGAGGGACTGGCCTACGTCTACGCCGAAGCCGAACTGGTCCACCGCGACATCAAACCAGAAAACATCCTCATCAGCCGCAATCCCGAAGCGACGGAACCGTTCCCCGCGGACGACAACGCCAAGCTCATCGACTTCGGTTTGGTAAAACCGGTGGATGATGACGAGCACCTGACCCAGACCGGCATGACCATTGGCACGCCGCTGTACATGTCACCCGAACAGATCCGCGGTGAACGCATCGACTGCCGCAGCGACATCTACGGACTTGGCGCGACCATGTACCACCTGCTGACCGGCGCCACGCCCTTCGTTGGCACCAGCCCAGGCGCCATCATGAGCGCGCACCTGACCCAGCCGGTACCGGATCCCGCGCAGCGCGTTCCTGGCCTCAATCCCAAGACCAAGGAACTGGTCATGATGGCGATGGCCAAACACAAAGACCAGCGCTTCCTGAACTTCGAAGCCTTCCTGAAGGCCGTCACAGCCGCCTTGGGTGAACTCGGCGAACGCACCGGCACGGCGCCGAAGTTGCTGCGCAAACCGCTCGTGCTCAAAGGCCCGGTGCGCAAACCCGCTCCAGCCCCCGGATCCCAGCGCTTCAATCAAGCCGAAGCCGCCGGCGAATTCCTCTCCGACACCACCGACCGCATCATGAACAAGTTCCGCCTCAAGCATGAAGGCGTAGAGGGACCAGGCGACGGATCCAAAGCGGTGATGTCGCCGGCGATGGCCGCGCCTGCCGCCGCACCGGTGAAGCCCGGTCCGACACCGGGCTCGGAGCGCATGACCATGCCGACTGAATCAGTGGCGCGCACTAGCCAACGCAGCAAGGTCTTCGACGAGGATCCCAACGAATCGCACGGCACCGGGATCATTCCGTGGTTGGTGCTGGTGGCGGCGATCGCGGCGCTGGTGATCTGGTTCCTGCTGTAGCACGGCTCGCGCGCAGGCGCGCTCAGGGGATTGTTGTTCGCGGACTCCGTCCGCTACGCCTGCCGGGGGCTCTGCCGCCCCTGGACCCGCAACGTGCCCGGTATGAGTTCGGGGCACGGCGAGCACCCGGTGGCGTTCTGCCCAACGCCCCTACCATCCGCGCCCGTGCAGTTCACCGGTCGCCATGTTGTTTCGATTTCGGACTTCAGCCGCAATGACCTGCTCCATGTTCTGGAACTGGCCACGCGCATGGAGTCGTCCCAGTCGGCGGCGCGGCTCGATGGCAAATTGATGGCCACGCTGTTCTTCGAGCCGAGCACGCGTACGCGCCTGAGCTTTGAAGCAGCGATGCACAAGCTCGGCGGCAAGGTCATCGGCTTCAGCGATGCCGGTTCGACCAGCACCAAAAAAGGCGAGAGCCTGGCGGACACCATCCGCATGGTGGAACGCTACGCTGATGTCATCGTCATGCGCCACCCACGTGACGGCGCTGCGCGTCTGGCCAGCGAGATCAGCACCGTACCGGTGATCAACGGCGGCGACGGCGGCAACCAGCATCCGAGCCAGACCATCCTCGACCTCTACACCATCGCCAAGCTGTACCCCGCGCTGCTGACGGGCGAACGTGAGCTGACCATCGCCTTCGCCGGCGATCTGCGTTACGGCCGTTCGGTGCACAGCTTGCTGACCGCGCTGTGCCATTTCCGTGTACGCTTGCTGCTGGTCGCACCGCGTGGCCTAGAGATGCCGGAACAGTACCTGCATGCTGCGACCAAGGCCGGCCTAGTGGTGCAGGAGGTCCCAACGCTGCAGGAAGTAGTCGCCCAGTCCGACGTGTTGTACATGACCAGACTGCAGGAAGAACGTTTCCCTGATCCGCTGGAGTTCGACCACATCAAGCACTCCTACCGCATCACCGCGGCGATGCTCGCCAGCGCGCCCCCCCAGCTGCGCATCCTCCATCCCCTGCCGCGCGTCAATGAGATTGCCATCGATGTCGATGCCACGCCGCACGCCCACTACTTCGCCCAGGCCGGCAACGGCATCCCGGTGCGTCAGGCCCTGCTGAGCCTAGTCATGGGAGCGGTATGAGCTCGGAGCCGCTAGATCCCCCGACCTCGACCAATCCGCGAGTGCGCCAGGTCGAAGCCATTCTGCATGGCACGGTGATCGACCACATTCCTGGGCACATGACGCTCAAGGTCGCCAACCTGCTCGCGCGTGAGAACGACCAGGTGTCAATCGGCATGAACCTGCGCTCGGCGCGCATGGGCCGCAAAGGGGTGGTCAAGATCAGCGGACGTGAACTCGACGCCCGCACGTTGTCACGTCTGGCGCTGATCGCTCCCAGCGCCTCGGTCAGCATCATTCGTGACACCCACGTAGTGCGCAAGTTCACCGTGCCGATGCCCAAACTCTTCGAGGACATCGCGCGCTGCGCCAACCCCAACTGCGTGACCAATCACGAACGCTGGACCAGTCGCATGGAAGTGATCAGCGCTGATCCCCTGACGGTCTGTTGCATCTATTGCGAACGCAACTTCCCCGCTACCGAGTTGGTGCTCCTGTAAGGCCATGACCATCCCTGACGGCAATGTCCAACAGGCGCTGAATTCGCTCTGGCAGCGCAATTTCCTCAACCTGCGCGCGGCGACCCAGGCCGCCCGGGCGCGCAACCGCACACGCTTGGATGTGGGCTTCGAACTCGCTGGTGGTGCGCTGACCGAAGACGGTCGTTTCCACGACCACGCGATCGACTGCCTGCGTTACCTCTCGACCTGCCCGAACATTAATCTGTTCCTGTGGACGTACGCCACCACTGAAGTGGTGATGCGCGTCACCACCAGCCTGCTGCTGCCCAACCACATCAAGGTCAAGGGCGTCAACGAGAACAAGATTTCGGTCAGCCGCGAACGTGATCCGCGCAAGCCGTACTTCGATGTGCTGCTCGACCCAATCACCGGCTTCGATCCGCTGCAAGGCCACTGGTACTGGGCCCACCGCTTGTTCGAGATCGCTGAAGAAACCCTGCGCACGCAGATGAGCGGTCTGCATATCATCAAGAGCCGCGAACAGTTCGACATCAACCCGCCGACGAACGTGTTCCGCGGCGGGCACTTCAAGCCCAACTGACTCGGGTTTGCGCCCCAGTCCGACGTCGCCGCTACGCGGCTCGCCTGCTTCGCAGGTCACCGCTTCGCGGTGATCGCCCTGCTGCGACACTGGCTATGCCAGTGTGTTTCGCTGCGCGAAACCAAACCCGGCCCCCGCTCACGCGCGCAGGCGCGCTCGGGGGGTTGTTGTTCGCGGACTCTGTCCGCTACGCCTGCCAGGGGCTCCGCCGCCCCTGGACCCGCACGATACTTCGTTCTCTCCACGTACGAAAAGACGATTCAGCCCTTATTAATGCCCAGTTCATCCATGCGCTTTTTCAGCGTGATGCGGTTGATGCCGAGAATCTCCGCGGCGCGCAGCTGATTGCCTTCGGTGCGCGCCAGAACCTCGCGTAGCAGCGGTTCTTCGACCGCGTCGATGTACTTGGCGTAGACCGCGCCTGGTTCCTGATTGATCAAGCGGGCGGCCAAGGCGGCGGCCATCGCGGTGATGGTGGAGGGCACCGGTCCATCCACGGCTGCCGGCAGAGTCAGTTGGCCCGCGCCGATGATGCCGCCAGTGGCCAGTACGGCGGCTTCCTCCAGAACGTGCCGCAATTCGCGCACATTACCCGGCCAGCGATGACGGCGCAGGCGTTCCATCGCCTCGTCAGTGAGTGCGAGCGCACGGCCCAGGCGCTGGGCGGCACGCCCCAGAATATGCCGCACCAACGCCGGCAGATCGTCGAGACGATCGACCAACGACGGCAAGGTGATGCTCACCACCCGAAGACGATAGGAGAGATCTTCGCGGAAAGCACCGCTGGCAATGAGTTTGGTCAAATCGCGATTGGTAGCGGCAATCACCCGCACATCGACGCCCATCTCTGCTTCACCACCGACACGGGTAAAACGCTGGTCTTCCAGGAACCGCAGCACTTTGACCTGCGCCGGCGGCGGTAGTTCGCCCACCTCATCAAGGAACAACGTCCCGCCGTGGGCCGCCTCGACCCGACCGATCTTGCGCGCACGCGCATCGGTGAAGGCGCCGGCCTCGTGGCCGAACAATTCGCTTTCGACCAGACTCTCGGGCAAGGCTCCGCAGTTGACCGCGATGAAGGGACCATCACGTCGCTTGGAATAACGGTGCAGCGCGCGTGCCACCAGTTCCTTGCCGGTTCCCGATTCGCCACACACCAGCACGCCCAGATCAGTCGCTGACGCGGCGGCAATGCGGCGGTAGACCTCCTGCATCAGCGGCGTCGCGCCGATGATCTCGCCATCGGCAGCACGTTGTTCGCTGGAAGGCTGTGCCGCCGCAGCGAGCGTGTCTTCGCCCAAGGCACGGCGCACTAGGTCGAGGGTGCGATCAAGGTCGAGCGGTTTGGGCAGGTAGTCGAAGGCACCACGGCGCACGGCTTCGACGGCGGTTTCCATCGTCCCATGTGCGGTGGTGACCACCACCGGCAGCGACGGCTGGTCTGCTTTGAGCGACGCTAACAGATCGAGCCCGGATTCCCCAGGCATGCGCACGTCGGTAATCACCAGATCGGGACGCTGACGGCGCAACATGCGGCGCGCTGCGGCAGCATCGGCCGCCACCTGGACGACGTATCCATGCGACTTCAGCGCCTGCTCCAAGGCCCAACACACGGCCGCATCGTCGTCCACAATCAGGATGGTGGCGCTGTCGGCCGCAGGTTTGACGTCAGGCATGGGCACAGACTAGACCCTGCCTCGCCCTTGGCGATGTGTTGTCGGTGGCGGCCCACAGCGGTGCTCCATCCAGTGGCCGACTTGACGTGGAGGGCAATCCAGGGGTATCCTGAGGGCAACTTTCCTCGGGAGAAACCATGCGTTTGTCACCTGCCCTCGCCCTGCTGATCGGCTCTAGCGGACTCGCCATCGCGCAGGATTCCTTCGTCGTTGGACCGCGGGCCCTCGGCATGGGTGGCACCGGGGTGGCAGCGGTCGATGACCTGCCGGCGCAGTACTACAACCCGGCTGCGTTCGGTTTCTTCGGCCACCAACCGCCGGTCGAAGAGCAAACCGACAAGGGGCCATTCAGCGTCGACAACAATGCGTTGTGGCGGAAGGACTGGGGCGCGGAGGCCGACTTCACTTTTGGCGCGCGCATCCACAAAGATTTCGCTGAACACATCAGCACGCTGAAGGATTACTGGGATGACGGCACCATCGACCGCATCAGCACCAGCGGCCTCACCAACGAGGCGGATGCCTTGGCGATGGTCAACACCTTCAATGCCCTGAGCAACCTCAGCGATCCCGACAACGCCATCACCGCCGATGCGACCGGTGGTTTCTCGGTGCGCATCAAACATTTTGGTCTTGGCGTGCGCACCTTCAGCCAGGTCAGCGGTCGGCTGCAGACACTTGATCTGGTCAACCTCGGGATCGGTGGCAGCAACATCGATGCGGAATTGACCGGCATCACCGCGACTGGCCCTGGTGGTACGTTCACCAGCACGCAGATGGCCGCGCTTGATGCGGCTTATTCCGGAACCAACCACCTCACGCTGGACCAGCTCGCCACTCAGGCGGGTGTCACCCAGGCCGAGGCCGATCTGCTGACCCAAGCCCTGGTTGCCGCAAGCAACCCCGCCGGGCTGCCGCTCGACCAGAACCTCAGCGCCCTGCGCATGTACGGCGTCAACCTGATCGAGATCCCCCTCTCATTCGGTTACGCCTTCAACGAAAACATCGCCATCGGCGGCAACCTCAAGGCCATGATCGGTCGCGTGTACGGCACCGATGTGATCGTGTTCGGTGATGATGTCGAAGAGGCGATCCGCAGCGCCGATGAGAACTACGAAGAGACCCTCACCTGGGGCGTCGACCTCGCCATCATGGCGCGCCTGAAGATGTTCAACTTCGGCCTGACTGCACGCAATCTCAACTCGCCAACTTTTGATGGGCCGACGGTTGGAGCGACCAAGTTCCCCGACTACGAGATTGAGCCGACCGTCACCGCCGGCGCGGCCTTCATCCCCTTCGACACCGTCACGTTCGCGCTCGATCTCGACCTGATCGAGAGCGAGACCGTGTTGTCCTCCTATAAGAGCCAATACGTGCGCCTGGGCGCAGAATGGGATATCGTGCGCTTCTTCGCCCTGCGCGTGGGCTACTCCGAAAACCTCGCCGAAAGCGACATCGGCGGCCTGGTGCACGCGGGCATCGGTGTGAACCTCTACCTCCTGCGGATCGATCTGGCGGGTTCGATGGCGCTGAAAACCACTGAATACGACGGCAATGAGGTCCCGCGCGAAGCCCGTATCGGCTTTCAACTCGCCACCGACTGGTGAGCGCTGGACGCGACCGCGCGCGGGGAATGATCCCCGCCATGGCCGCACCCGTCCCTGATCTCGCTAGCGCCGATTTCCTCCGCCACGGCGCCTGGGATCGTGACGCGCTGACGCGCATCCTGCGCTCGGCGAACAGCGCCCATGAACGCCCCGTAGCAACCCACCTCACGGCCCTGTCACGTCCGGATGGCGTGGCCATCGTCACCGGTCAGCAACCGGCCGTCGGTGGTGGTCCGCTCTACTCGTTGGTGAAAACCGCGCATGCCATCGCCATCGCGCGGGCACTCGGTGCGACCGCCGCGCCGGTGTTCTGGTGTGCGTCGGAGGATCACGACCTGGGCGAAGCCGGACACGCCGACGTCATCGCCCGTGATGGCACCATTCACCGGTACAGCAGCGGCCTGGGCAGCGGACGCGCCAGTCTGCGATTTCGTCCCGCGCGGTCGTGGTGGGACGGCTTGATCAGTCATTGCCGCACGCATCTGGGCGACGGACTTGGCCATCCGTGGTTGGAGGCCTGCTGTCCGCAATCCGACGAAGGCATGGGCGCGTGGACCTGTCGGCTGTTGCGCGCCTTGTTCGCCCGCCATGGGCTGCTGTGCATCGAAGGCCATCAGCTCCGACCGTTGTGGCGCGAACACCTCCGCCGAGCCCTCGACTCCTGGCCGGCCGCGGCGCTGGCGAGCCTGCGTCACAACCTGCTCAACGGCGGCATAATCGACGCATTCGGCGAACTCGCCGTCGCGCCGTTGTTCACTGATCGGGCGGACGGTCGCCAGGCGGTCACTGGTGACGAGGTGCGAGCGATGTTCGCACACACACCGGACGACCTCAGCCCAGGCGCCGCGCTTCGCCCGATCCTACAACAAGCGGCGCTGCCGACGCTGGCCTATGTCGGTGGTCCCGGTGAACTCGCCTACCACCGTTTCATCACGCCGCTCTACGAGGCACTCGCGGTACCATGGCCACACCTGATTCCGCGTTGTTCGCTGACCCTGATGCCCGGTTGGGTATCACGTGGATTGGAGCGTTGGCAGGTCAGCGCAGATGAGGCAGCCGGCCCGGCACCGTCACTGCCCGCACCTTCGGTCGCACTGGTGGCTTCGCTCGATGCCGCGCTCGACACCATCGCGCGCCAGGAATTGCCTGCGACGCAGGAACGCCGCCGTCAGGCCGGTCTCACGCGCTTGCGCCGCGAACGCGATCGCCTCGCTGCCAGCCTGGAACGCGGTGATCGTCACGCTGCTGAACGCCCGGCCTGGGGCGCGCTCCAGGGCTTCCTGCATCCCCGCGGTGCACGCCAGGAACGCACGCTCAGCCTGTTCCAGGCCGTGTGGCAATTCGGCCCCGGCATCGCTGATCGCCTGGTCGAGGCCGCCGCGTCGACCGCCGCTGGTGTGCATGGTTGGGTCGACTTGCGGTAACCGGCGCTGAAACCTAGGCGCTCTGTCCGGAATTGCCCCCCTGGCGGGAGGCCACAGGATCCGCACCACGAGCAACTGAATGCCTGATGATCCACTGATTGGTTTTGACGCTGACGGCCTGCGCTTCGAAGCGCTGCTCGGGCGCGGCGCCATGGGTGCGGTGTACAAGGGCACGCAGGTCGGGCTCAATCGCGTGGTGGCGATCAAGGTCATCGCGCCGCACCTGGCGGAGGACCAGACCTACCTCGACCGCTTCCTGCGCGAGGGCCGCACACTCGGTCGACTCAAACATCCGCACGTCATCGCCTGCCACGACATCGTGCGCACCAAGGGCCCGAGCGGTGGCGAACTGGTGCTGATGGCACTGGAGTACGTCGACGGCTGGAGCCTGGGTGCGTTGCTGAAGAAGAAACACCGCCTGACCGCCAAGCAGGTGATCGAACTGCATCGCCAAGCGGCGGAAGGCCTCTCGGCCGCGCATCAACTCGGCATCGTCCATCGCGACGTCAAACCCGACAACCTCATGGTCACGCGCAAAGGTCAGGCGAAGTTGGCAGACTTCGGTTTGGCCAAGGGCGAAGAGTCGGCGATGCTGACCCAGACCGGCGCGATCATGGGCAGCCCGTCGTACATGGCGCCGGAAGCCTGCCGCGGCGAAGTACCGACGCCGTCCGCCGATTGTTACAGCCTGGGCTGTTCGCTCTACCAGGCGCTTACCGGTGTCACGCCATACCGCGCCACCAGCGCAGTGCAGGCGCTGCATCAACACGTCCATGCCCCGATACCTCGCCTGTCAGCGCGACGACCGGATCTGAAAGCGCTTGATCCGTTGATGGCCAAGTTGTTGGCCAAACAGCCGCAGGATCGCTACGCCAGCGCGGCAGAGGTCGGAGCCGCGCTGAAGGCCGCGCAGACCACGATTCCACCCGACGCGCCCGCCGGCATCAGCACCGCCGAACCAGCTAACGCGACGGATCCGACGGTCGAAGCCCGTCATCCCACGCAGACGATCCTGCGTTCGAACACCACACCGGTCCCCGCGCCGCGGCGCAAACGTTGGCCGTGGATCGCGGCCGGGATTGCGCTGCTGGTGCTGCTGATGATTGCCGGTGGAAAAAACGACCAGGCGACTGCGGACGCCACCGGCCAGGCCGAGCGTGACCTCAACGAAACGGTGCTGACCGCGAATCTGGAGAACATCGAGGCGCTGCTCGACAAGGGGCAGCTCATCGCCGCTGAACTGGTGTTCAATCAACTGCCCACCACCGGCCTGCCGACGACCGGCCCCCTCGCTGAACGCTTGGCCACCGCACGGGCACGGCTTGCGGCCCCACCAACGACGACCCCAGCCACGACCGCACGCAAGGTCGATCATCTGAACGAGGCGGAGAAGTTGATCGCCGATGGTCGGCTGGACGAAGCTGACCAGGTGCTCAACGCTGCCCCCAACACGCCGGAACAGGCGGCTCGGCGTCTTGGACTGGGCGGTCGATTGAAGCAGGCGTGGCGTGAGCAGAACGACGACACCGACCACAAACTCAAGGGCATCGAGATGCTCCTGAGCCAAGGCCAGGCTGACGAAGCCCGGCGCAAACTAGAAACCCTGGCGATCCCCAAGCTGGCGCCAATCGAACTGCGCAACCGTCACGAGAAACTCCTGGAGCAAGCCAAGGTTAAGAGCACCAGCCCGCTCACCCACCTGCGCCTCGGCACCCCAGGCTTCGATGGTCAGGAACTGCCCATCGGCAGCGCCAACCTACCCTTCCGCCTGCCGGCTGGAATCACGCAGGTGGCCGTCGCTTCCCAGGGTGTGCTGAACCTGCGTCTGCCCAAGGAATCCACCGCCGGTCAGGGCGGCGTCGTCGCCCTGATCGCCGCCTCCGAAACCACGCAGATCAAAGTCACCTTGCTGGCTGGCGGAAAACGCCTGACGCGATCCGCCCAGCAGCTGGAAGCCGGCGCCTGGACACCAGTGATCATTTCGCTCGATGCCACCGATCCGGTGATCGCGGTGGAATTCGCCGTTGGTGAGGCGAGCAAACGCCTCTCATTGTTCGGCGCGGCCGCGGTGTTCCACGCCACCCGTCCGGCCACCCTCGCCGACCTTGAGGTGGTACCGGGGGCCTTGCGCCCACTGCCGGTGTCGCTCACCAACCGCGAGCCACAGCAGGATTATCGCGCGCTGATCCGCCAGCTCAGCGATGCGGGGCAAGGATTCGCCGCACTCGATCGAGTGCTGATCGCCACCCCGGAGGGTTCACGTGACACCGCTACCAAGATTCTCAGCGGACTAGCCCGACTGCTCGAGCTGTCCCCCGTGATCGCCAATGATCCGCGGATCGTCACCTACGCTGGCGTTGACTCGCTTGACGCGGCCTTCGCCACCGCGCTGTCGCTGCGCACGCACGTCTTGCTGGTGGTGGTCGATAGTAATCGCATGCCATTCTCCCTCGCCACCGCGCAGGTGCAGGTCAAACGCTGCTCTAGTGCGCTGGCCAAAGGCGTGCTTCCCGTCCTGGTGCTCAGTCACCACCACGCCGGCAACCAGGCCCTGGGCAAGGCTTGGGAGGAATACCTGGGAGTGATCCGTCAGCAGCTGCCGGCACTGCCGATCATCGATGGCGGCATCGCACCGCATTTTTTGCACACCTACGCCCCGACGCTGAGTGACGGCGACCCCGTGGCCAAACGTCTGCGCGATGAAAGCCTGGCTGGTGGTTTCTTCGAGCTGTTCGCGCGGGTGCGCGCGGTGCTCACGCTCACTGGCGCTGGACGCTGACCCTGGGAGAGGCGAGCCCCAGCTCGCCTTTGGGTTCCGAACGACATCGTACACCACAAAAGCTGACCACTACCAGGCGAGCTGGGGCTCGCCTCTCCCAGGGTTACGCCCCCAGCGTCTTGCGCTTATCGATCAACACCTGCACCACCGACGGATCGGCGAGTGTGCTGATGTCGCCGAGGTTGTCGGTCTCTTGGGCGGCGACCTTGCGCAGGATGCGGCGCATGATTTTCCCCGAGCGCG
>JANPLC010000044.1:0-2197 GCA_031426335.1 Planctomycetota bacterium | reverse complement strand
CTGAAAGAACGCCGGCGTCCGGTGATGGTGGTCAACAACGGTCGCCCACAGGCCGTGCTGCAAGATGTCGAGAGCTATGAACAGACGCAGGATGCCATAGCTCTGCTCAAGATGATGCTCCAGGCGGAGCGCAGCGTCACTGCCAAGCGTGGCGCGAGTACCAAGGACGTGCTCAGCCGCTTGCGGGCCCGTGTGCGCGCACAATCGGGGGCGGAGGCATCGTGAGTGCACGTTTCGTCGTCCGCTGGACTCCCGAAGCAGAGACCGATGCGCTGACGATCGTCGAGTACTTCAACGATCGAATCAACGCGGAGAAGGTCATCACTCAGTTCGGCGAGAAGGCTGACAGCCTGCAAACCCTGCCGGAACGTGGACGGGTGGTACCGGAGTTGCGGAAGATCGGCGTGCTGGCCTACCTCGAACTGATCCACAAACCGTGGCGGATGATCTACACCATCCGCGGCAAGGAGGTGTGGATCATGGCGGTGGTGGACTCGCGGCGGCAGTTGGCGGACTTGCTGTTTGAGCGGTTGACGGGCTGACGCCTATCGACCACCTCAGCGCAGCTTCACGAAGATTATGGATACCGTCTCGGGATCATCGCCGGTTCCGCTGCCGAGAGATTGCGGCACATCTTGCACCAGCATGCAGGCGGATTGCAGGCCCACGCTCGTCATCTCGGGCAGGCCGGCGTCGAGGTCGGGGGCCAGATTCTTGTCGAAGCCGATCGGCAAGCGCCGCATCAGGCGAGAAAAGGAGAGATCGTAGGAGAGAGTGTACGGCGGTTGCCCGCTGCTGAGTTTGCCGGTGCAGCGGAAGCCGATTTTGCGCTCTGCGGTCTCGAGCGTGTAAGTGCCCGCGGCTGTCGGCGCAAAGAAATGCACCTCGCGGGTGGTGTCGACGCTGAACGCGCCGTCCACCAACGTGGCAGTCCCGAGCGTCTCGACCGTGCACGCCTTCTTGTCCATGAGCGAACGCAGCACGCGATCGATGTTCCCGAGCGGATCGGCGTGGAACGCGACCTCGGCATCGTACGCCGCTTTCTCCACCGTCGCGCGCTGAAAAGTGAGGGTCGTTGGTTCGACGCCGCCTACTGACGTAAGCAATAGCGCAAGCAGAAGTAGGCAGGCGCCGGTTCTCATGCTCAGGCTTTTGCCATCTCCGCGAACACCTTCTCCAGCAACTTCTTCGTCGCGATGATACCGTCGGCCTCCTTGAGTTGGGTGCCTTCGTATTCGACGCCGACGTATCCTTTGTAGCCAGCGGCTTTGACGATCTTCATCATCTTGCGGTAGTCGGTGCGCACTTCGTCGCCGGCCTCGTTGAATTCATGGGTCTTGGCCGAGACACCTTTGGCGAATGGCATCAGCTCGGTGACGCCCTGGTAGCGGTCGTACCACTCGTCGGGATCCTTCTTCGTGCGGAAGTTGCCGAAGTCGGGAAGGGTGCCGCAGTTTTTCAGGCCGACGGTGGTCATCACCTGCGCCAGCCACTTGCCGTTCGATGACAGACCGCCGTGGTTCTCGACGATGACGTTGAGGCCGAAAGTCGTGGCTTTCGCGCTCAGTTTGCGCAGGCCATCAGCGGCGAGTTTGACCTGCTCATCCCAGGTGCCGGCGCTGGCGGCGTTCACGCGGATGGAGTGGCAGCCGAGGGTCTTGGCCCATTCGAGCCAGCGGACGTGGTTCTCGACTGCTTGCGTGCGCTTGGCGTCGTCGGCATCGCCGAGGTTGCCCTCGCGGTCGCACATGATCAGCACCGATTTCATGCCGAGATCATCGGCGCGTTTCTTGAGCTCCTTCAGGTACGCGTCGTCGTTCTTCTTGTCGGCGTAGAACTGATTGACGTATTCGAGCGCCGTGATGCCGAACTGGCCCTTGGCGATGGCGGCGAAGTCGATGGGGTCCTTCTTCTCGTAGCCGTCGCGACCGAAGAACGTGCGGTGCAACGACCACTGGGCGAGGGAGATCTTCCAACCGAGCGCGTCTTCGGCACAGGCAGGACAGTCCGTGCGGGCGGTGGTGCCGCATCCCGGCAGCAGCGTGAGGGCGAGGCCGGCAGCGGTGGTCTGGAGCAAGGAGCGGCGGGTCAGCATGGGAGGTCCCTCATTCAATGGGTGAGGGGAGGACCCTAATCGACTGAGGACGAGGCGGGAAGGTGGGATTCGGCTCACGTGTTCTTGCTGTCGCATCAACGG
>JANPLC010000043.1:0-7465 GCA_031426335.1 Planctomycetota bacterium | reverse complement strand
GCGATCCGCACCGGCGAGACGGCCAGTTTGGGTTAGCGGAATTTGCGCCATCCGAGCGAGGTTAAAACGTGAAGTCGATGCTCGCGCCGGCCAGCAGGCCGATGGTCGAGCTTTCGACGCCGCGTTCGAGATTACCATTTTCAAACACGCCGTAACTGGCGTAGAGCCCACGGATGCCGCCCTGCGCGCTGAGCTGCAGGCGCGGCAGCGGCTTGATGGTGAAGAAGGCGTGGGCGCCATAACTGAAGCCCCACATGCCAGCGCCACCGACCGTGGTTTGGGCGAATACCGCCGGTGGCAGATTGAGGTCGTGGTAGCCGGTGCCGCCGAAAAAGAGCATGCCGAGGCGCATCCACGACACCGGCTCGAACGCCGGGCCGAAATCGCCGCGCATTTCGAACACTTGCAGACGCAGATCGCGGTCTTCGTACAAGCCATAGGCCAACCCCAAGCCGCCGAGAAAACCTGGAGATTCAAAACCTTGGTCCCACAAGCGCAGCATCCAGGTGACGTGGAGATTGGTCTCGTACGTGCCAGATAGGTAGGCGTGCTGATCGTTGCCGGTGACATCGACGCGGTAGTCCTTCGGCCCGATGTCGAGCGCGAAGCTATTGCTGAATTCTTCCGCCCACGTGCTGGCGATCACGCCTGTGCAAGCGGCGGCGATGCGTAGCAGCTTGCCGCTGTTCACGCCTCCTCACCTAAACGCGGGACATCCATCACCGCATGTTGTTCAAAGCGTTGGCGGCCTTCGCGACCGGCTTCCAGCCAGATGCGTACGGCGACTTCGTCACCGGCGGCGAGCGCCTGTTCGAGGCGCACCAAACGCTCGCGTGTCGCGGCCAGTCCGGCGAGGACAGCCTCGCGGTTGTGCAGCAGGATGTCGCTCCACATGTCGACGCTGCCGCCAGCGACGCGCGTGGTGTCGCGGAAACCAGTCGCGGCGAGCGGTGCCGCCGTGGCACCGAGTTGGCTGGCTGCGACCGACGCCAGCACATGTGGCAGGTGCGAGGCCTCGGCCACCGCGCGGTCGTGGTCGGCGGGTAAGAAGCGGCACACGCGACTGCCGACCGCATGCCAGAGTTTTTCCACCAGCGCGACTGGTTCCCCTGGGGTGTCCGTCAGCGGCGTCAGGATGGTCATGCAATCGCGGTAAAGATCCGGCCGCGCATGTTCGATGCCGGTCAGGTGACTACCTGCCATCGGATGACTGCCAACGAAACGCCCGCTGCGCGCAAGATCGTCCAGCGCGGCACAGACCGCACCTTTCACGCTACCAACATCGGTGAACAGCGGACGCGAATGCAGTGCGGCCAGGGCTCGCACGGTCGGCGCGATGGCGCTCACCGGCGTACACACCACCACCACATCGGCGTGTCCTAGGCCCTGAGCCAAGTCGGTGACCGCCTTGCCGTAGCCCAGCTCCTGCGCGCGCAGGGCGACTTCGGGACGACGATGATGGAGCATAACTGGCCAGCCGGCCCGGGTCAGCGCAGCAGCGAGGCTGCCTCCCATGAGGCCGAGGCTGCTGATCAGGACGGTCGGGACGGACATAGGCGGCACCATCCGGGGGGTGCCAAGCGGTGCAAGCCGCGGCGAAAAAGGGTCTCGCAGGAGCCGCGTACGATCAGGCAATCTCGATCCGCGATCGCGCGGGACGGGGACTCAGAATCGGGTTTGGCCTCGAACCGAGCGATTCAGCTCAAATGCTGGTGCCGCAAAATGACGCAAATCGCGCAACCGATGGAAACCACGACTTGGCGTGGCCACCGATGACGGCCAATCATCCGAACGGCGGTCAAAACCCCGCTTCCGGGACCATTGACCGAGGGGGGCACTCCTCTATGGTCCCTGCCCCGCCGCCGCCTGGGTGCCGTAAAGGCCCCACAACTCCGCTGGCCGACCGCCTCTAGAGGAAAAAACGCTCCATGTCCCGCAAGCCCATCATCGCCGGCAACTGGAAACTCAACCTGACCGTCGATGAGGGTGTCGCCTTGGTGCAAGCCCTGGCCGCGCCGGCCGCTGCGAGCAAGGCTGAAGTCGTGGTGTGCCCGACTGCGCTCGGTGTCCATGCGGTGGCCAAAGCTGCTGCCGGTACGGCGATCGGTGTGGGCGGACAGAACTGCCATTGGGAAGAAAAAGGCGCGTTCACCGGAGAGCTCTCCGCCAGCCTGCTGAAGGCGGCGGGCGCCAAGTACGTCATCCTGGGTCACAGCGAACGTCGCCAGTTCTTCGGTGAGACCGATGAGACGGTGAACAAGCGCTTGAAGGCCGTGCTCGCGCAGGGCCTCATCCCGCTGGTGTGTATCGGTGAGACGCTCGCCGAACGCGATGGCGGCAAACTCGAAGAAGTACTCAGCCGTCAGGTGAAGGGTGCGCTCGCCGGTTTCACTGCCGCGCAGCTCTCGACCTTGGTCGTCGCCTACGAACCGGTGTGGGCGATCGGCACCGGCCGCACCGCCAGCACCCAACAGGCGCAAGACGCACATGCGTTCGTGCGCAGCGTCCTGCGTGGCATCGTCGGCGCCCTCGCTGATCAGACCCGCATCCAGTACGGCGGTTCGGTGAAAGCCGACAACGCCAAGGAACTGCTGTCCCAGCCCGACGTTGATGGCGCGTTGGTCGGTGGTGCGAGTCTCAAGGCGGCTGATTTCACCGCCATCATCGCTGCCGCCTGAATAGCTAGCTGATCACTGAATCGCTAAGAAGAACCTGAACGGAAAGAACTCGTCGTGACTACCCTGACCCTGGTCCTATTCATCCTCCTGCTGCCGCTCTGCCTGTTCTTGATCGGGCTGATCCTGCTGCAGGGCGGAGCGGGCGACATCTCCTCTGCCTTCGGCGGCGGCGGTCAACTCGACAGCACCCTTGGCGTCGGTGCCGGGCGCAAGATGAGCAAGATCACTGGCTGGTTGTCCGGTGCGTTCATGACCATCGTGCTGTTGTTGTCGGTGCAGCACGCTGGCGACTTCGGCAAGGCTGCGGGTCCGAACACCAAGCCGGCCGCGTTGCCGATCGGCGATGGCCTCGCACCTGCGACGCCACCGGCACCACCTGCTGATCCCGCGGTAGTTCCTGGTGTAGCTCCCGCTGCTGATCCCACCACGGGCACCACCGTTCCTGCAGTGGTTCCTGCTCCTGGCACAGTCGTCCCGCAGCCGGCACCAGCTCCGACCACTCCCGCGGTCGAGCAGCCTGCTGCTCCGGCGCCGACGACTCCTGCGGTGGAAAAACCAGCTGTGCTGCCTGCGGTTCAACCGACGGCTTCGGCTCCAGTTGTTCCCGCACCGGTCGCTCCGGCTCCAGTCGCGGAGAAGCCCGCTGAACAGCCCGCTTCAGTTCCGGCGCAGCCTGTTCCGGCCCCCGCTGCGCAGCCTGCTCCGGCTCCGGCCGTTGCCCCTGCCGCTCCGCGTTCGGGCATTACGCTCGACGAATCTGCTAAGTAACCAGCCTGCCGTGCGCGACGGCGGCTGCCGCCCGCGCCCACCACCTGTGACGCGAGGCCCTGCATGATCAGCACCGCCAAAAACACCATCGATGCCAGGGCCGTCCGCGCCGAGATCGGCAAAGACCGCCTGCTGAAAATGTATCGGCAGATGCTGCTGATCCGGCGTTTCGAAGAACAGGCGACCGTGGCTTATGAAGCACGCAAGATCGCGGGCTTCCTCCATGCCTACATCGGTCAAGAAGCGGTACAGACTGGTTTTTACGACCACCTCGATCCCAAACGCGATGCCACGGTCACCAGCTACCGCTGTCACGCGCTCGCCATCCTCTGTGGACTCGATCCGAAAGAGTTGATGGCCGAGTTGTTCGGTAAGGTCACCGGCAACGTGCGCGGCAAGGGCGGCTCGATGCACTTCTTCTCGAAAGAGCGGAACATGCTCGGCGGCCACGGCATCGTCGGCGGTCAGATTCCCGTCGGCACCGGCGCGGCGTTCACCGCCAAGTACAAGAAGACCGGCGGCGTCAGCGTCACCTACCTCGGCGACGGCGCCTCGCCCCAGGGCACCTTCCATGAGTCGCTCAACATGGCGTCGCTCTGGAACCTGCCGGCGATCTACGTGATCGAGAACAACATGTACGGCATGGGTACCGCCTGTACGCGCGCCTCGTCGGTGCAGGACATCGCCGCGGCGAAAGCGCCGGGCTACAATATGGCGTCGTTTACCTTCGACGGCCTTGATCTCTACGCGTCGTGGAAAACCGCCCAGCAGGCGATCGCCCTGGCGCGCAGCGGCAAGCCGGTGTTGATCGAGGCCAAAACCTACCGCTACCGCGGCCACTCGGTGTCGGACGCCGCGACCTACCGCACCAAGGAAGAGGTCGACCGCTACAAGTCCCTCGATCCGATCGAGCGCATCAAGGCAGACCTCATTGCTGAAAAATGGCTGACCGAAGCCGGCGCTGATCAGTTGTACGAGCAGGTTGTTGCTCAGATCAAAGAAGCCTTGGATTTCTCGGAAGAGAGTCCTGAGCCACCACTCTCCGAGCTGACACGTCACGTCTACGCCGAATAGACCCGCTGGCTATTGACGCAGATCAACTCCTCACCTCGCCGCCTTCCAAGGACCACCAAATGTCAGTCATGACGGCTCCCCCGCTCAAGGCTTCGCGCCAGATCAAAGCCAAAGAAGGCGAGCCGATTAACGGTCACAAGGGCATCCTGCTCTCGGATGGCACCCAGTTGGTGAACATGCGCATGGCCATCTGCCAGGCGCTGTACGAAGAAATGAAACGTGACTCGACCATCTTCGTGATGGGCGAAGAAGTCGCGCAGTACAACGGCGCCTACAAAGTGACCAAGGGTCTGCTCGACGAATTCGGCGCTGAGCGCGTGATCGATACGCCGATCACCGAATCCGGCTTCGCTGGCCTCGCAGTCGGCGCGGCGATGACCGGCCTGCGTCCAGTGATCGAGTTCATGTCGTGGAACTTCAGCTTCCCCGCGTTCGACCAGATCATCTCGAACGCCTCGAAGATGTGCTACATGACCGGCGGTATGTTCCCGATCCCGCTGGTGATGCGTGGTCCCAACGGTGCTGGTCCGCGCGTCAGCTCGCAGCACAGCCACGCGGTCGAAGCGCTCTACTCGCATTTCCCTGGTCTGATCGTCGTCAGCCCGTCGACGCCGTACGAAGCGAAAGGTCTGATGAAGACCGCGCTGCGTCAGCCAAATCCGGTGTGCTTCCTTGAAAACGAGATGCTCTACAACTACGAGCAGGACATTCCGACGTCCGAGTACCTGATCCCGTTCGGCAAGGGCGACATCAAACGCGAAGGCACTGACTGCACGATCGTCGCGATCAGCCGCAGCGTCCACTGGGCGCTCGAAGCCGCTGAAGAGTTGGCCAAAGAAGGCATCTCGTGCGAAGTCGTCGATCCGCGCACGATCAAGCCGCTCGACATCGAGCTGATCGCCAACTCGGTACGCAAGACCAACCGCTGCGTGGTGGTTGAGGAATGTTACAAGACCGGTGGCATCGGCGCGGAGATCGCCACCCAGCTGATGGAGCTGGTATTTGACGACCTCGACGCCCCCGTCGGCCGCGTGACCACCACTGAAAATCCCATGCCTTACGCCGCGAACCTCGAAAACGAGACGCTGCCCAAGCCGCACCGCATCGTCGCGGCGGTGAAGAAGGCGTGCTACCGCTGAAGCGGCGGATTTCTCCTACTCTTCGACCCTTTATCAGACCCTTCGGACTTAGCCCCATGATCATCGAACAGCTCGTCCCCGCCAAATCCCCGACCATGACCGAGGGCACTATCGTCGCGTGGCGCGTGAAGCCCGGCGACAAAGTGAAGAGCGGCGACGTCATCGCCGAGATCCAGAGCGACAAAGCGGTCGTCGAATGGGAAGCCCTCGATGGCGGCACGGTTGCCGAGATCCTGATCCCCGCCGGTGCTATGGCGCAGGTCAACCAAGTCGCGGCGATCTTCACCACCAAGGGTGATGAAGATGTCAAAGCGGCGGTGGCCAAGGCCAAGGAAACCAACGCCAAGCTCGCCCCAGGTGGAGCTGCTCCCGCGCCCGCTGCGGTCGCTGCGACTCCTGCTGCGGCCCCAGTGGCTGCTCCGGTCGCCGCGCCGGCAGCGAGTGCTCCTGCTGCGCTGGCCAAGGGCGTGCGCGTCTCGCCCGTCGCCGCGAAGATCGCCTCGTCCCTCGGCGTCGACCTGCGTGCGGTGAAGGGCACCGGCCCCGATGGCCGCATCGTCCGCCGTGACGTCGAAGCCGCTGCCAAGGCCGGCACCGCCAAACTCGGCGCGGCTGGTGGCGCCGCAGCGAAACCAGAGAAGCCCAAGCTCAAGGTCATCCGCGCTGATGGTGCGAATAGCGACGTGGCGATGACGCCGATGCGTCAGATCATTGGCAAGCGTCTGCTCGAAGCGAAGACCACCATCCCGCATTTCTACGTCAGCGAATCGGTCGACGCAGGCTCGCTGGTCGCACTGCGCGAACAGGTGAACTTGCTCGACGGCTTCAAGGTCACGGTCAACGACCTGATCGTGCGCGCCTCGGCCCTCGCGCTGCGTGCTCACCCCAAGCTCAACGCGACCTTCCAGAACAACTCGATCCGTTACTACGACAGCGCCGACATCAGCGTCGCGGTCGCGATTCCCGATGGACTGATTACGCCGATCGTCACCAAGGCCCACACCAAGAATCTCAAGCAGATCGGTGATGAGGTGCGCGCGCTCGCCAAGAAGGCGGTCGAGGGCAAGCTCCAGCCCGCTGAGTTCCAGGGTGGTAGCTTCACCATCAGCAATCTCGGCATGTTCGGCATCGCCGAGTTCGTCGCGATCATCAACCCGCCGCAAGTCGCCATCCTCGCCGTCGCCGGCATCAAGGACGAGGCCGTGGTCAAGAACGGCACCGTCGTCCCAGGCAAGGTCATGCGCCTGACGCTCAGCGCCGATCACCGCGCAGTCGACGGCGCCGACGCTGCGGCGTTCATGAAGACGCTGCGCGAACTGCTCGAAGCTCCCGCGACGCTGCTGGTCTGAACCTCTGGTCCGATGTCCGATGTCCGATGTCCGATGTCCTGTGACATCGGACATCGGACATCGGACATCGGACGTTTCCCAAGGATTTTCTCATGGCTGACTACGACGTCCTCGTCATCGGTGCCGGTCCCGGCGGTTATGTGGCTGCAATCAAAGCAGCCCAGAACGGCAAGAAGACCGCCATCGTCGAGCGTGAGCACCTGGGTGGCATCTGCCTCAACTGGGGCTGCATCCCGACCAAGGCGCTGCTGAAAAGCGCGGAGATCTTCGAGAGCTTCAAGCACGCGAAGGACTTCGGTCTGGCGGCGGACAACGTGCGCGCCGATTTCCCGGCGGTGATCAAGCGTTCGCGCGATGTCGCCGGTCAGATGGCCAAGGGCATCCAGTACCTGATGACGAAGAACAAGATCACCGTGCTGAACGGCGCGGCCTCGTTCGTCGATGCGAAGACCATCAG
>JANPLC010000042.1:0-5704 GCA_031426335.1 Planctomycetota bacterium | reverse complement strand
AGCGCGGGCGAGCCGCCCACGCCCCCAGGGGCAGACCTTGCCCATGACGCGTTGAGTGGTCAGGTGGGCACATGCTGCTCCTGCGCTGGTTCATCGCGCTGTTCGTGCTCGGCACTGCCTGGGTCATGCTGGTCATTCCCGGCACCGGCATGGTGCTGGCCACGCGGGCAATGCCGGCGATCACGCTGCCGACGTTGACGGCTGAACAGGAGGCAGCTCTCGCGAGTGATCAGGGACGCGTGACGCTCGGCAAATGTTACCGCGAACG
Source organism: Planctomycetota bacterium (assembly GCA_031426335.1). GTDB lineage: Bacteria > Planctomycetota > UBA11346 > UBA11346 > UBA11346 > BOG-1363. The sequence goes on along the minus strand of JANPLC010000042.1, from coordinate 5,436 downwards.
CGTCGGCGCGATCACCCACATCCATCTCGAAGGGTCGCCGGCGGAACTCGGCTTCTACCAAGGCGCCCTGGTCGGCGATTCGATCAGTCGCATCGAGACCGAGATGATGGGCGTGTTCGTCGACCGCGTGCCGAACTTCTGGTTGCGGCATCTGGTGCTGGGGTTTGTGAATTGGAACAACCGCGCGCTCGATTCGTATTTCCGCCCGGAGGAACTGACCGAGATCGCCGCCATCACCGAAGGCCATCGCCGCTACCATGATCCGTTCTCAGCCGTCAGTCCGTCGTTCACTCGTGGTCTGCAATACCACGCGCTGCACGACATCAGTCAGTACCTGATCGACAATCCGCTGATCCATCCGCCGCAGGTCGGCTGCACCGCCGTGGCGACTACGGATTCGCGTTCGCAGGATGGCCATGTCCTGATCGGTCGCTTGTTCGATTTCGAAGGCGGCTCGTGTTTCGATCGCGACAAGGTGGTCTACACCGTGCGCGTCGACGGCGGCATCCCCTTCGTCTCGGTGGCGTGGGGTGGCATGGCGGGAGCCGTTACCGGTCTCAACGACGCTGGGCTGTGGGTATCGATCAATGCGGCGGCGACGGATGGCCAGGCCTTCGTCGGACGACCGATCGTCATGACCGTGCGCCGCATCTTGGAACGCTGCCGTACCATCGACGAGGCGATTGCCGAAGTGCGCGATAACCCGGTGTTCGTCAGCAACAGCGTGTTGTTGGCCAGCGGGCCGGAAAACCGTGTGGTGGTGGCGGAGGTCGGACCGCACGGTTTTGGTGTTCGCCCGATGACGGGCAATGCGTTGGTGCTGACCAATCATTTCCTCAGCGACGCGTGGGCCGCTGACAAGGCCAATGGCAAGCGCATCGCCACGGGCACGACCACCAAACGCATGCAACGCGCTGAGGTGTTGCTGGCTCGCGAAGAACGTCATTCGCCGGAATCACTACTTGAGGTGTTGCGTGATCGGCGCGGAGTGGACGACGCCGATGTCGGCTTTGGCAACCGCGGCACCATCAACGGTTGGATCGGTGCGCACCTGGTAGTGGCCGACGTCACGCGCAAGGTGCTGTGGGTTGGCGAGCCGTGGCATGGACTCGGTCGTTCGGTGGCGTTTGGTATCGACGGGCCAGGGAGCGACGCGGCGTTGCCAGCATCACCAGATCTGGTGATGCACGATCGTGATGCGGGTGAATACCTTCAGTTGGAACGGCAGGTGAACGAGCTGTTGTCGTCGAAGCGTCAGGCCGAGGCGCTGCCACTCGCGGAACGTTTGGTGGCGCTCAATCCACAGTTCTTCAACGCCCATCTTTTGCTGGCGCGGGCGACGAGCGATCTGGCAAAGCGCCGTCACCATTTAGAACACGCACTGGCGTTGCAGCCAGCGTATCCCGAAGACGCAGAGGCGATCCGGCGGATGTTGCAGGACCTGCGGTAGCATCGGCGACCCCCGGGACCGCCGGTTTCCAACCGGCGCACGACGCACGTGCTTGATTGGACGTTACTGATGGCCTGACGTCACCCGCCGGTTGGAAACCGGCGCTCCCGGGCGTCACCGCGTGTTCGCCAGATCCTTCCCCACGATCGCCCCCGCCATCACAAACCCGTCGATCATCGCGCCAAGCACACCCGGATGGCCGATGCTCTGGCCGGCGAAGAACAGATTTTTCAGACGACTACGTCGCGGCAGGGGGTCGGTGCCGACATGACCGACGTCATGGGACAGGCCCATGGCGGCGCCGTTACGCGAATGCACGTAATCGGCCACCGACAACGGCGACGACGACCACACGCGGCAAATGGTGCCGGCCAACTCCGGATGACGAGTAGTGATTTCATTGAGGATTTCCTGCTCCCACGTGCGTTTCCACGCTTCGTAGTCCTCGGGGCGTTTGCCCTTCTTGCTGTCGCGCCACTGGGCGACGGCCTCGCCTGGGACCCACACCATGGCTTCGAGGTACGGTGCTTCGCAGGTCTCTTCGAAATTGCTCGGCGCCAAATAGTAGAGGTCGCCGTCACCACGGATGCGCGCGAAGTGATGACTACGTCCGAGCGCCGCCGGCGGTTGTGACAAGCCGGCGTAGACCAACACCACACTGGCGCTGTCCGGCGTATCGCGGATGCGATCTTCCAGCGATGGGCGCATGCCGCCTGGGCCGGTGAGGCGCAGGACCTCGGCCGGATGACAGGTAGCGAGGTACAGATCAGCGGTGTGGCGATTGCCCTTCACGTCGACGAGCGCGGTGACCTCGCGTTCGGTGAATTCGATGTTGGTGACGCCGCGGTTCAGCAGCAACGTGCCGCCGAGTTCCTTCAGGCGTTCGACCAGCGGGGTGATGATCGCCTCACCGCCCTTGGCTGCGCGGCATGATCCAGCGATTGAGGTGCCAGCGAACGTCGCGTACAGACCCATCGGCGTGCGCTCCGGTTTCATCGCCAGGATGCCGGCGAGGCAGCCGAGGACTTCTTTCGCCAAACCGCTGACGCCGCAGCGATCGAGGACTTCAGACACCGATAAATCAGGATCGATCGCTGGCGGTGGCGTGTCGGTCGGTACCAGCATGGCGAGCCACGGCTTGGCCTTGAGGCCGGCTTTCAATTCGTGGAAGAAACGAGCAAAACCATCGGCCTGCTGTGGCCAACGTGCAGCGCATGCGGCTTCACATTCCACGATACCCGCCGGCAGATCGACCACGCCGCCATCCGGCAAGTGGATGCGGAACTGCCGTTCCAAATCGTGCGGCAGAAAATGGATGCGGTCGAGGATGCCGAGCCGTTCCGCCAACGGACGGAACGGTCCGCCAGGACCACCGCCGGTGATGAAATGGAACCCGGTATCGAACCAGTATGGACCGCGACGGAAGCGCTGCAGTAATCCACCGGGAATCGCATGCGCTTCGAGCACCGTGACCTGCCAGCCTTGTTCGGCGAGCAGCACCGCGCTGGTGAGGCCGGAGGGGCCGGCGCCGATGATGAGGGCTTTCATGAGGAAGAAGTCCGGAAGTCCGGAAGTCCGGAAGTCCGGAAGTCCTTCCGGAGGACAATCAGTGGTGGGATCGATTGGTACCAGTGCGATGAACGCGTGGTCGTAGTTGCACGGTCAGCGCGCAGATCACGAGACTTCCGGACTTCCGGACTTCCGGACTTCCGGACCATGGTGGTCATTCGACGGCCTTGAGCACCAGACACGCATTCGTCCCACCAAACCCGAAGCTGTTCGACAACACGTGCTTCAGCTTCACACCTTCGACCGGCTTGGCCGCGATGTTCAGCTTTGGCAGCTTGGGATCGTGGTGTTCGAAGTTCTTGTTCGGCGCGATGAAACCGTCCCGCATCATCAGCAGGCTATAGAGCGCTTCGCTGGCGCCGGCCATCCAGCATTCGTGGCCGGTCATGGATTTGGTCGACGACACGGGTGGGCCGTTTTCGCCGAAGACGCTGTGGATGGCGCTGGCCTCCGCCGCGTCGCCGGCTTCGGTGCCGGTGGCGTGGGCGTTGATGTAGTCGATGTCCGCCGGCTTGAGCCCGGCGGTGTCGAGGGCCTGCTGCATACAACGCGCGGCGCCCTTGCCGTCGCCGGTGGTCATGTGATCACCGTCGCTGCTGAAGGCGTAACTCGCGACTTCGGCGATGATCTTGGCGCCGCGGCGTTTGGCGTGTTCGTACTCTTCCAGGATCAGCGTTGCCGCACCGCCGCCGGGAACGAGGCCATCACGATCACGATCGAAGGGCCGCACCGCGCCGGTCGGATTGTCGAGTTTCATCGAGAACACCCGCAGGCCATCAAATGCCGCCATGCTTTGCCAGCACAACTCCTGCGAGCCGCCGGTGATGCACAGGTCGTGCATGCCGCTGGTGATCAGCATCCAACCCCAGCCGATGGCGTGCGCACCGGACGCACACGCACTACTCAGCGACATGCTGATGCCGCGCGTGCCGAACATCGGACCGAGGTGGATGGTCGCCGTGCTGTTGAGCGCTTTGATGACCTTGTCGCTGCCGAGCGAGCCGGTGCCCTTTTCCGTCCGCACGGTACTGAGGATCTCTTCGATCGGATCGGCGCACGAGTCGTTGCCGATCAGCAAGCCGGCGCGATCGCTTTTGAGCTGTTCGGCGCAGCCCGACATCGCCACCGCCTTGGTCGCGGTGATCGCGGCATAGAGCGCGGTCTCACCCATCGACTTGCGCACCTTGCGCGGGAAATGGGCGGCGGCGTCGACCGGTTTGATCGCGCCGGTCAGCGCCGAGCGGAAGCCGAGTTCCTCGCGCTCCTTGCTGATGACGATGCCGGAACGACCGCTGCGCAGCGATTGGCTGATCTCGTCGAGGCTGTCACCCAGGCAGGACAGGGCGTCCATGCCGGTGATCACCACCCGCCGTCGATTCGCGCCCGTATGCAGCATGCGCCCCTCCAGAGCGCGACAGACTCCGGCCGCCGGCACGGGGTGCAACCGCGTCCCGAACATCCTCCGACTCCCAGAACGCGTAAAAATTGTGCCATTGCAGGGGGTAACGTCGCACCACGGCCTCCACCAGGCGGGCCCAGCGAGCCACCGCAGCGGTCAGGTGTTGCTGGCGTTCACGCCGCTTACCGAGCGATAACGGCCAGATCGTCGGCGCAAAGGTGGCGTAACTCGTCCAGCCGACCTTGAGGCAGAACGTAGGCACCACGACCGCGCCCGTGACCGCAGCGGCGATGAACGGGCCGATGGGGAAACGCGCGTGTCCACCACAGAAGGGCACGCTCACGGTGCCATCGTCAGATCCGACGGTGCGATCACCGAGCATGCAGCAGGTCTCGCCACGGCGTAGTGCGGCGGCGATCTCCAGGCTGGCGGCGAAGGGATCTTTGAGATCGATGACGCCGAGGCCCTTGGCGCCGAGTGCTGCGCGTACTTGTTCCGCCACGGCGGGGTCCTCGTTTTGCAGCATCACCAGATAGGTGGTGCCTAATTGGTAGCGATCGAGGAAACGTCCGGACAGCTCCCAATTCCCAAGATGCGCCGACAACATCACGCAGCCCTGCGGATGGGTCGCGCCCGCCTTCAACGTATCGTACCCCAGGCTGCGGTGGGTCAGCGCATGCGGTGCAGCGCTGACCAGGAAGCGATCCGCGAGCATCCGTGCGAAGGACCAGAACTGTCGAAACGCCATGAAGGCGCATCCCCAGCGACCGAGGTCCGGGCGTAGACGTTGCCAGTAATCCATGCAGATGCGCCGGCGTTCGTGTAGGCGCAGGAACAACACGATCGTCGGTACCAACACGAAGAGGTAACACAGAGTCGGTCCACCGAGGCGCGCTACCAGATGTACGGCGGAATGGCCAAGCGAGCCTCCGTGCGAGCGGCCGGACCACTTTTTTTTCGCGTCGGTCATCTGTCGATGTCCAACGATGGCTCAGCCGGTGCGCCGTACGCGCGCGGG
>JANPLC010000041.1:0-13118 GCA_031426335.1 Planctomycetota bacterium | reverse complement strand
GGGCCCGCGGGCGGCGGATTCTATTTTATTACATGTGTTTCTTTTTTTTAATTCAGGGGCCCCCACGCCAACTTTTCGACAGCAATCCCCCCACCCCACATGGTTGTTTTGTGTGGTGGGCGGCGGGGGGGGGCCGCGCTCCCAGCGGTCGTTCCCCACCTCCTGCGACGAAATTGGTTAGGGAATCGTGATGACGACCTTGCCCAGATGCGCGCCGCTGGCGAGATGCTCATAGGCCTTTGCCGCATCGGCAAAGCCGAACTCGCGATCGATGACCGGGTGGAGCTTGTGCGCGGCAAAGAACCGGTTCATCGCCGCGAAGTGTTCCACCGAACCGACATAGATGCCACTGAGGTTGATGTTCTTGTGCGCCAGGCTGAAGAGATTCGTCGGTGGCGTGGTGCCGGCGAGTACGCCAATCAGCGCGATGTGGCCAGCGTGCGCGACCGCCTTGATCGAGCGTTCGAGTGAGCCGACACCTCCGACTTCGACCACGTGGTCAACGCCACGTTTGTTGGTCAGTTCGTGGGTAGCAACTTCCCAATCGGCGCGCGCATGGGTGTCGATGACATAGGTCGCACCAAGGCCGGTGAGCTTCGATACCTTCGACGGGGTCGAGGTCGTGGCGATGACCGTGGCCTTGAGCGCGTGCGCGATCTGCAGCGCAAATACCGACACGCCACCGGACCCCAGCACCAACACGCTCTGCCCGGCCCGCAGGTGGCCGCGCGTGACTAGTGCGTTCCAGGCGGTCAGCGCCGCACAAGGCAGCGTCGAGGCTTCGGAGAAGGAAAGATGTTCGGGGATCGGCAGCACGGCATCCGCTGGCAAGACCACCAATTCCGCGAGCATGCCATCGACCGCGCCCCCCTGCGCTGAGTCCATCGCCGGCTTAGTGAAAGAGCCATGTGGCCAGTGGCGAAAGAAGTCGGCAACCACGCGCTCACCCACCTGACGATCGCGCACGCCCGCACCGACCGCGACGATCTCACCCGCGCCATCCGACAACGGCACCAGACCGCCAGTCGGCAGCTTCCGTTCATTGCGGATCATCACCAGGTCGCGGTAATTGAGCGAACACGCCTTCACCCGCACCAGCACCTCGCCCGCGCTCGGCTGCGGATCGACCACTTGTTGGAGATCGAGGCGGAAACGGTCACCGTCTGGGGCGAGGACGTAGCGGCGCATGGGCTGATCTCCGGAGTGCCACGTAGCCTATCGCTGCCCTGGGGTCAACTCCTGACAACCATACCAACCGCCGAGGTTGCCGAGAACGCCGAGAACGCCGAGAACGCCGAGAACCGGCAGATTCGCGGGTGATATTTTCTCGTCCGCTTGCTTCAGCCACCAAACACGAACCGGCAGCGTTGGAGCGCTGCCAGTTCGTGATGTGCCGTCGCCTCGGCGCTCTCGGCGACCTCGGCGGTTAGACTGGTTGTCCTCCGCTTACTTGAACGCCACTTCCGCGCACTGCACCGCATTCAGTGCCGCGCCCTTGAGCAGCTGGTCGCCGACCACCCACAGTTCCAAGGTGTTGTCCTGCGACAGATCCTTGCGGATGCGGCCGACGTAGACGTTATCCTTGCCCGCGACATCGATGGGCATCGCCCAGCGATTCTTGGCGCGATCTTCCAGCACGGTGACGCCGGCAGCCTTGTTGAGGATCTCGTAGGCGCGCTCGACGGTGATCGGCTTTTTGAACTCGACATTCAGCGCCTCGGCGTGGGTGCGCAGCACGGGGACGCGCACGCAGGTGCCGGTGATCTTCAGAGTGTCGTCGCCGAGGATCTTTTTGCTCTCCTTGAGCAACTTGATCTCTTCCTCGCAATAACCGTTGTCGGTCATCGCTGAGTTGTGCGGAAACAGATTGAAGGCGTACGGATGCGGCAGGACCTTCGGCTCGAATGGTTTGCCGTCGAGCCACGCACGCGTCGACTCCTTCAACTCTTCCATCGCTGCGTGACCGGCGCCCGAAGCAGCTTGGTACGTCGCTGCGACCAAGCGCTTGATACCGGCTTCGCGATGCAATGGTGCGAGCACCATCAGGGCGATGATGGTGGTGCAGTTGGGATTCGCGATCACGCCCTTGCCGCCGTTTTTCTGCAAAGCCTTCTTGGCTTCCTGCGGATTGATCTCGGGCACGACCAAGGGCACGCCGTCTTCCATGCGGAAGGCGCTGGAGTTGTCGACCATCAGGCAGCCGGCTTTAACGCAGGCGTCACGGAACGCGCGCGAGATCGCTGCGCCGGCACTGAACAGCGCGAGCTGGCAACCCGTAAACGAATCCGCGGTCAGCTCGGTCACCGTGTATTTCTTACCCTTGAACTCCATGGTCGTGCCAGCGCTGCGTTTGGACGCGAGCAAGACCAGTTCAGTGATGGGGAAATTGCGACGTTCGAGCACCTGGAGGAACTCGACGCCCACGGCGCCCGTGGCGCCGACGATGGCGACCTTCATGGATTCAGCTCCTGTGCCCGCGGGGGTTTCCGCGAGCGGAGGGCGCATGGTGGAGGGATGATTCCGGACGCAAGCAGGTCGGGGGTGAGACCGGCAAGATTGTGGTACCCCGTCACGCCACCGTGACCTCGGCGTTTTCCCTCCGCCGCACACGGATGGATGCAGCCCGCCCTGGGCTTGCCAGCTCTGTCGACCGACCCACAACCTCCCACCGGAGAACACCCCATGCGTTTCCTCACCGCCGCCTTCCTCAGCTTCAGCATCGCCGTCAGCGGCATGGCCGCCGACAATGTCCTGACCGATGCCGAGAAAGCCGACGGCTGGAAACTGCTGTTCGACGGCACCGCGACCACCGGCTGGGTCAACCGCGACAAAGCAGACCTCAAGAACTGGAAGGCCATCGACGGGGCATTTGTGCGTGACGGTGGCGGCGGCGATGCGGTCTACACTGCTGAACAGTTCGAGAATTTCGCGCTCAGCCTCGACTGGAAGATCGCGGAGAAGGGCAACAGCGGCGTGTTCATCCGTCTGTCATCGATGAAAGATTGGATCAACACCGGCATGGAGGTGCAGATCCTGGACGTGAACGAGACCGGTGAAATGAGCCGCCCGAGCCACGTCGCTGGCGCGCTCTATGACGTGGTCGTGCCGAACGCCGATGCGCCCAAGATGAAATCGGGCGAATGGAACCATTTCGACATCAGCTGCGATGGACCGAAGATCTCGTGCAAGATGAACGGCGTGCAGACCTTCGCCATCGACGTGAAGGAAGAGAAATGGCAGAAACCGCAGGGCAAGTTCAAGCTGCCGTACGGCACCCTGCCGCGCAAAGGCTACCTGATGCTGCAGGACCACGGCCAGAAGGTCGAGTTCAAGAATATCAAGATCAAGACGCTGCCCTGAGTCCGACTTGAGTCGTTACTGACTTTCATCCGACGCCCGTCGTTGCTCATTCATGAACGAGAGCAGCGGCGGGCGTTCGCATTCTCACGAGGTGCCGCCATGGCCGAGATCGAACACCCAAGCCCGAAGAAGTTCTCCGCCAAACAGCGTGAAGATCTCGGCGATGCCCGCTTGGTCCTGGAAACCGCGGTTCACAACCTGCGCGCCGCCAGCAGTCAGACCATCGACCCGGCAGAGGCCATCGATGCGCTACAGACCGCTCTGACCATGACCGAACAGACCATCACCACCCTGCGCCGCGTGCACCAGGCGATGGCCTGACCCTTACGATTGGGTGCGCCGTAGTGCTACCAGCTTGTTGCTGGTGGTGACGCGTTTACGCGCCTTGGGCACCAGAGTGATCGCGGTGGTGTCGCGCTTGTTGGTTAATTCCTCGGGCTGCGGCTGACGGAAGACCATCTGGCAGACGTTTCCGCGCCCCAGCCAACGGGTGTCATCACACGCAGCGCGCAGCAGGTAGAGGCCGCGGCGCCGGTGCGCTTCATCGGCGACCAACTCGGTCAGGATGGGGTCGAAGCCGGGACCGGGATCGCTGACCGTCACCACGCCACCGTGTTGGCTGAACGACGCACGGATCTCGATGGTGAGCTGGCGGTTGCCGCGCGCGCCATGGATCACCGCGTTGGTATAGGCCTCATCCAGCGCCATGAGGATGCGGTTGCGCCGCAGGTCGAATCCGCCGGCTTGCGCCGCGACATCGACCTGGGCCATCACCGCTGCACGCTGCTTCAACTCCGCCGGAACGGTCAACACCATCGCGTGTTCGCCGACCACGCTCCCACGTTGGTCGACGCTGGAACGCAGGACGATCGCCCGCGTCAAAGCACGCACGAGGTCGTCGGTCTCCAATGGTTTGGCCAAACAATCGCTGGCACCAGCTTGGAGCAGTTCCTTGAAGCGATCATCGGTGAGGTAGCCCGACATCACCACGAAGGCCAGCCGCGGATCACGTTGACGCAAGCTGGCTAAGAGTTCCATCGCGCCTTTGCCAGGCATCACCAGATCGGAGAGCACCACATCGCACGGCGTCTGGGCAAAGGCGACTTCGGCTTCGTCCACCGACGTGCAGGCCGTGACCTCCCAACCCTCACGCCGCAGCAACAGGCTCAGCGCCGTGCGCACCGCTTCGTCGTCATCGACCAATAGGACACGTCGCACGGACCCTCCCTGGTACTTCTGTTACGTCCTGAATGGGCGCAACGGGCTGATGTATGCCGTACGAATCACCCGGCACAACTGCCAGCCAGCAGAAATTGGTGCACTGCTGCCAAACGCGGCATACGCCCAGAAGAATTATGCAATCCACAGGGAGACAAGAAGTTGAAGGTGCTTTTGCAGCACTGGTTGCGAGCCTTGAGGCGATCTTACAGTTCCTTCATTGGAGGTTCGCCATGCCTTCTCCAGCGAAAAAATCCCCCACGACCTCAACCGCCGCGAAGGTTTCGACCAAAGCCGCCGCAACTACGGTTGAAGCCAAGAGCGAAACAACGGGCAAGCCTGCAGCCTCCAAGCCGCTCCTCAGCCCGGCCGAACGCATGAAAATGATCGCCGAGGCCGCCTACTACCTTGCACAGAAACGCGGATTTACTGGCGGCAACGAATTAACCGATTGGGTGGCAGCGGAAAAGCAGGTCGATGCCCTGGTGACCAAACGCGGTTGATCACCCAGCGTCAAGGCGCGAACATGCGCGCATGCTGAAGCTCCTCGCCGCACTCCTTGGGGTCGGCATCTTAATCTATGCCGTCGTGACCTTCCTCGCGCGCACTGACGGTGTACCGGGCGATCCACTGACCGCCTCCGTCAGTCTGGATCTCAAACTAAAAACCCAGTCCGCTGTGGCGGTGTCGGTGGCCGGCACCAGCAATCGTATCCGCCAAGTGATGGCCGCCGGCAATGATCCAGCTCAGACCAAGCCGCTGCTTGAAGATCTCACCCGGCTGCATCAGGAGGTCGATGACGCCTGCGAGCAATTGACCAAACTCGGCGACTCGCCCGAGGCGATCGACCACTGGCTCGGCAAGATCCACTGGACTGAATTTCTTGCTCTGGAGCAGGAGTTCACCAAAGCCGTCAAACAACCATGACGTCAGCGTCGTGAACCGCAGCATCGACGCGACGGAGATCAATCGCGCGTTCTATGAGCGCCTCTGGCCAAAGGTGCGCTGGCCTCCGCCCGAACGGTTCAACACGTGGTCACTGGTGGAGCGCTGGTGTCGTGCGGCGCCGACACGCCTGGAAGTCGGGCCCGGAATGCGCCCACGCTTACCGACCGCCGGCACCCACTTCCTCGACCTGAGCGAAAGCTGCGTCGCCCGTCTGCGTGCGGCCGGTGCTGAGGCCCACGTTGGTAGCGCGACCACCCTGCCATTCGCCGAGCGGAGCTTCGCCCTGGTGTGCGCGTTCGACATCGTCGAACACGTCGCGGACGACCAGCAAGTACTGCGCGAACTGGTGCGCGTGCTGGCTGACGATGGCCGCTTGGTGCTATCGTTGCCCTTGTTCGCCGCACGTTGGACCCCCTTCGATGCGATGTGCGGCCACGTGCGCCGCTACGAACCACCCGCGGTGATGGCCATGCTCGCCGAACAAGGATTGGAGATCGTCGAGAGCGGCGGCTACGGCATGCAACCCCGCCAGTGGCTCGTCGACTTCGGCATGTTCTGGTTTCGCGTCATGCCACGCCGCGCGATGTTCTTCTACAATTACGTGCTCATGCCGATTGGCTTGAAGATGCAGCAGAGATTGACGCTGAGCGCTGGAACGGATGCGCTGACCAGCGGGGCGCATGATGAAGTGTTGCTGGTCTGCAGACGACGGTAAAAGACAGGACAACCAACCGCAGAGATTCAGAGGTAAGAAGAGGGCGCAGTTCCGAACCTGACAGGGCTATAAAACCCTGCACGCGCCGTGCTTCGCTCAGCCATCCCGCCTCGTCTCTGCGGCCCTACTCTCACCTCTGCGGCTCTGCGGTTACCGTGTCGAACCAGAACAGTCCAGAAAAACGAAAACCCCGTGATAGCCAAGCCACCACGGGGTTCGACGAACGTCAAACGTACGACGTAATCAGCCCTTCTCGGCCTTCACGACGCCTTCGGCCTTCTTCAGCTTCTCGATCATGCTGTTCGGGACCTGCTTGTACTCAGCCGGTTCCATCGAATAGCCGGCGCGGCCCTGCGACATGGAGCGCAGGTCGGTGGTGTAACCGAACATCTCGGCCAGCGGAACTTCGCAGCGGATGATCTTGTTCGGGCCGCGATCGAGCGACTCGGTGATCATCGCGCGCTTCGACTGGAGCGAACCCATGATCGAACCAGTGAACTGGTCCGGGGTCTCGACTTCGACGCGCATCCACGGCTCGGTCGCCTGGATGCCGAGTTGCGGGTAGGCCAGACGGATGGCGAGCGCGCCGGCCGCGACGAACGCGTGCTCCGACGAGTCGACGTCGTGGTACGAACCGTCGATCAGCGACACGTGGACGTTGATCACCGGGAACGGCAGTTCATAGCCGCGCGCCAGTTCGTTACGCACACCTTCTTCGATCGGGCCGACGTATTCCTTCGGCACCGAGCCACCGCGGGTGGCGTTCTCGAAGATGAATTCCTGGCCGGTGGCTTTTTCTTCCGCGGTTAGCGGACGGATGATCAGGGTGCAGTCACCGTACTGACCACGACCACCCGACTGCTTGACGTGCTTGCCGCGGATTTCGAGGGTCCTGGAGATCGTCTGGCGGTAGCTCACGCGTGGCTTGCCGACGACCGCGTCGACCTTGTATTCGTCGCGGATACGGTGCGAGAGCACTTCGAGGTGCAGTTCGCCCATGCCCGCGATGATGAGCTGCGAGGTCTCAGGATCGGTCCACTTCTTGAAGGTCGGATCTTCGCGTTCCAGACGGGCCAGGCCGTAGGCGAGCTTTTCCTTGTCGGCATTCGACTTGGGCTCAATCGCCATGGTGATCACTGGCTTGGCGAAGCTGATGCCGTCGAGCACCATGGGATGTGGGTCGTTGATGTGCACCAGGGTGTCGCCGGTCTGGGTGCCCTTGAGGCCGACCAGGGCGCAGATGTCGCCCGCCTGGGCTTCATCGACTTTGGTCGAGCTCAGGCCGACCAGTTTGACCATGCGCGCGGCGCGTTCGGTACGGTTGGTACCGGCGGCAACCATCGCGTCGCCTTCCTTGATGGTGCCTTGATAGACACGCACGAAGGACACGTCGCCCAGCACGGGCATGTTCATGATCTTGAACACCATGGCGCGCAGCGGGGCCTTGGCATCGCAGACCGTCGGAATGGGGTTCGCCTTGAGGGTGTCGCCCAATTCGAACTGATTGATCAAGTTGGCATCCTTGGGATTGGGCAGGATGTCGACCACGGCGTCGAGCAGCATCTGGACGCCCTTGTTGCGCAGCGCAGCGCCGCACAGCATGGGCTGCAACTTGAAGGTCATCGCGCCCCTCTGCAGGCCCTTCATGATCTGTTCGTTGGTCAGCGTGCCGTTGTCGAGGTAAGCGGATTCGATCGCTTCGTCACCACAGTGGCTGGCCACCGAATCGATCATCGCGAGGCGACGCTTCTCGGCCTCGGCTTTGAACTCGGCCGGGATGTCGTTCTCTTTCTGATCCTCACCCTTCTCACCTTCGAAGGTGATGTATTTCATCGACACCAGGTCGATGATGGCGCGGAAGTCATCGCCCGCACCGATCGGCATCTGGATCGGCACCGGGTTGCCGGCGAGACGTTCCTTCACCTGGCCGACCACGCGGTCGAAGTTGGCGCCCATGCGGTCCATCTTGTTGACAAACACCAAGCGCGGCACCAAGTACTTGTTGGCCTGACGCCACACCGTTTCCGACTGCGCCTGCACGCCGGCCACGGCACAGAACACCACAACCGCGCCGTCGAGCACGCGGCAGGAACGTTCCACCTCAGCGGTGAAGTCCACGTGGCCTGGGGTATCGATGAGGTTGATGTCGTGGCCACGCCACTGGGCGAACACCGCGGCGGCAGTGATGGTGATGCCGCGTTCCTGTTCTTCCTTCATCCAGTCGGTCGACGCGGCGCCGTCATGCACTTCACCGATCTTATGCTTCTTGCCGGTATAGTAGAGGATGCGCTCAGACACGGTGGTCTTGCCCGAGTCGATGTGGGCAACGATGCCGAAATTGCGTGTCTTGACGAGATTGATGGCCATGAGGGGCTCCGGACAGGACTTGGAAGCGGGATAGGACGGCTCGCAAGCCGCCCCAGGAAAGAGGGCGGGATCATGGTGCGAAGTCTAAGGAGACAAGGGGGAAGGGCTGTGCATTTGGCCGTCTTGGCCGGCACAGAGCCCACAAAGCCCGAACGTTACGCGTCAACGCGCTACGTTAGGCAGCTGCCGCTTTGCCGCAGACGCGAGGATCGCTGATGCAGGCAAGCGCCCTATTCACCAGCTCCAATCGCTCAAGTAGCGTGGACGAGTGGTCAGGCTGTCGATGCGCCGTTCGCCGGTCCGGCCGCTGGCTACCACCGACGCGCCGGCCTGTGCCGAGGTGTAGCTGCACACCACCTTGCGGTCATAACACAGCGTCCAATGGGCGTCACCGTTGCGGGTCAGCGTCAATTCACCCGCCGCGAGCCGGTGTCGGTACACGGTGATATCCATGGCGGTCTCCTACGCGCGAGCGTAGGCCCCGGTTCAGGACCAGCCACCACCATCCAGATGTTGTCATTGCGGTGCTGACGCCGTGTATCCGTCGTCGAGCCCAGCGGGTTCGCCCAAAAAAACTACGACCGCAGGGTGCTGCGGTCGTGAGTCTTCATCCTGTGGCGGCCCGCTCAGAACGCGGGGTTTTCGTCCGGCTTGGGCGGGGGCGCGCCGCCGCCCTGCGCGGCCTTCATCAACTCCGCGAACGGCGCGAGCGGCCATTTGATCTCTACCAAGGCACGACCGTCGGCAGTGGTGCTGGCCACACTCAGCGGTTCACCGGGTTTGGTCGCGGGGATCATCGCGTCCATACCAGTGCCAGACATCTTCATCGCCGCGCGCACGATACCGATCAGATCGAGGTCGGCGTAGAGGTTACGTCCTGCGCCGAGCGCCTTCTCGGCATTGGTCGACATGCCCTTGCCGGTGCCCGCGATGAGCGCATCCAGGCTGGTCGGATCCTGTGCCATCACCACCCAGCCTTTGGTCACCGCCAGTTCGTAGCCAGACATCATCTTCATCTGCGCCGCCTGCTCGGGTGGGACCTTGGTCTCGTCGACGGTGACGCCGATGGCATGGACTGGCACACCGGACGGACTTTGACGTGCGGCCTTGGTCAGCGTCATGGTCACGCCCATGTTGCGGTAGAGGTCGCCGATCGCGCCCTTGCCAGTGAACAGCCCGATCATGCTTTCGATATTGGCTTCCGCCTTGGCCGAGTCAGCGCTGGCATAGAGGCCTTCCCACATCAGCGGTGCCTTGTCACTCGTGCGCATGCGGAAGGCGGTGTCACCACTGAGGCCGGCGCCGACATTCTCGGCCGCAGCGATCACCTCATCGGTGATCAGGCCCTGCGCTTCGGGCTTGGCCTTGAGTTTGCGCAACAGGTTGCCGGCATAGGCACCATAGGCCGCCCAGTTGATGCGACCGCTCATCGCCATCAGCGCTGGCTCATTGCCAAGTCGCGCAGCGGCACGCTGGCCGACCGCCGCGGGTGGCGCAGACAGGACCTTCGCCAAGTCACTGCCGGGTTTCGCCGAGATGGTCAGTTCTTCACCGATGGCGACGGGATCCAGGCGCAGGTCGAGCTGCACCGCGCTGATGTCGGCCGCGACGGCCATCAGCCCGGCGATTTCCAGGCCCAGGATCTTGGCGACCTCGGGTCCCTGCGGGTTCTGCGCCGCGGCCATCTGCACCATCATGCCGAGCATGCCACCGTAGGTCTGCATCAGCTTGTCGGGCGCGATCAACAGGCGGATGTCGCCCTTGGGCAGGGTCTTGATCAGGTTGGCGTAGGTCTTGGCGACTTTTTCGCCCATGATCTCGCCGTCGGGCGTCTGCGTCAGCACGGCGATGCCGTCGACCGCTTTGCCGAGCAGCATGCCAAAGTTCACCCCGGCATCGAGGTACTTTTGTGGATCATTGGCCGGCACCAGCAGCGCGAACGACGGCGTCGGCGCACCGGGACCAACGACCACGATCACCGGTTTGCCGGCGAAGTTCGCCAAGCCAGGATCACCAAGCATGGCGCCGAGCTGACCTTTGAGCGATCCCGGCGGCATCTGCCCAGGAGCGAACTGCGCGGCGATCGCTTCGATGTGCCCAAGCGTGCTGAGCAGATCGGGGATCACCGCCACGACATAGGCGGCGTCGTCCGGCATCGCCATCGGCACGGGAACCGCCATGTCCGCAGCCGTCGCGGCAACCGGAGCGAGCGGGCCAGCGAGGCTGAACGCCACGGCAGCAGAAAGGATGAGACGACGCATGGGAGCTCCAGTGCAGGAGTGATGACCCGCGCTGCGGGCTGATGGCTGCCGATCCTTCGCCGCTGGGCTGCGGCGTCCAGTGGCAGCTACCTATCATCCGGCGGGTTGGCCACGGTCTTGCATCAGAAGGCGGGAAGATGTGGAGAGATGGATTTTCAACGCCAAGGCGCCAAGACGCCAACGAAAAGCAGAAGTCGTTCCAGTCTGATCCAAGTGATTCGTCTGCTGTCCTTGGCGCCTTGGCGACTTGGCGGCGGATGTCGTCTTCCCCTGCGTTGCACCACACGGCTCCGGGGCTTGCCCCTATCGCCTGCCAATGAGCATGCGATCCATGCCGCGTCCGTTGTGCCTCTACCATAAAAACTGCCTCGACGGCAACGGAGCCGCTGCGGTGGTGCTGAAAAAGGAGCCCGACTGCGAGTTTCTGTCCATGCAGTACGGCATGGCGCCACCGACCGTGCTCGACCGGCGGGTGTATGTGGTCGACTTCGGTCTGCCGATCGAACACATGCGCGCGCTCAAGGCGCAGGCCAGCGAGGTGATCTGGATCGATCACCATGCGTCGCAGGCGCCGATGCATAAGCAGCTTGGCTGGGGGACACTCGACCTGAGCGAAAGCGGCAGTTCACTGACCTGGAAGGTGTTGTTCCCTGAGCGCGAACCGCCGTCGGTGATCGCCTACATCAAGGACAAGGATCTGTGGCAGTGGAAACTGCCGGACAGTCGGGCGATCGCCGCGGGTTTGTCCGCGACGTTTCCTGGCGACCGCTTCCAGGGCATCTTGGAAGTCGACTTGGCGAAAATGGCGGAGCTCGGCCGGCCGTTGTTGGCGGCGATCGCTGAACGCGTGCAAAAAGCCGTGCTGCAAGGCATCGCGGTCGAGGCTCCCTACGGCCTCGCTGGCATCCGCGCGTTGGTGGTGCCGTGCAATCAGGACCAGAACGACGTCGGTGATCACATCTGCCTGCCGGTCGAGGCCGGCGGCCTTGGTTACGACTTGGCGATCTTGTGTTACCGCAAAGGCAATGGCCGCTGGGTGCATAGTCTGCGCGCGTACGAAGGCGGACGCGTCGACTGCGCGTCGATCGGCGATGCGCGCGGCGGCGGCGGACACCGCACGTCGGCGTGTTACCTCAATAAGACGCGATTTCTGGCGTCCGGGGATTGTCCGGTGGCGCAGCGGCAACCGGTGTGAATGAGCTGACCACTTGGATTGGCCGTACCAACCTCGCCGGCTTAGCCGTTTCCTGGTCTATTTGACACGTCCCGCCCCCTATTTCTTGGCATGATGACTGCTGTATTCCTCTGCATGGCCGACACTGGTTCGCCGGCCGCAAGGACAGGATCCCATGCTCGACCCCAACACGCTCACTGAAAAATCCCGCCTCGCCCTGGTCGGCGCGCAGGAACAAGCCGTCAGCCATGACCACGCGCAGGTGGAACCCATCCATCTCGCCGTCGCCTTGTTCGCTGACGACAGCGGTCTGGCGCGTCGCCTCGCCGACAAGGTCGGGGCCAAGACCAACGTCATCGAGACCGCGCTGCGCCGTGCGCTCGACGAACTGCCGACGCAGCATCCAGCGCCACCACAAGTCGGCTTCGGCAATGACCTGATGAAGATCATCCAGGCAGGCCAGAAGGAACAAAAGAACCGCGGCGATTCGCACCTGGCGATCGAGCACCTGCTGCTGGCGCTGACTGGCGACCGCAAGGTCGGTGGCGTGCTCAACGAACAAGGTCTGGGCCGCAGCAATTTATCCAAGGCCATCGACGAGGTGCGCAAGGGCCGCACGGTGCAGAGTGATCAGG
The DNA here is from genome assembly GCA_031426335.1 of Planctomycetota bacterium. GTDB lineage: Bacteria > Planctomycetota > UBA11346 > UBA11346 > UBA11346 > BOG-1363. The sequence goes on along the minus strand of JANPLC010000041.1, from coordinate 440 downwards.
CGGAGAACACCTACGACGCGCTCGCCAAGTACGGTCGCGATCTGGTCGCAGATGCACGCAAAGGAAAACTCGATCCCGTCATCGGTCGAGATGAGGAAATTCGCCGCGTCGTGCGGGTGTTGTCACGCCGCACCAAGAACAATCCGGTGCTGATCGGTGAACCGGGCGTGGGCAAAACTGCCATCGTCGAAGGTCTCGCCAACCGCATCGTCAAAGGCGACGTGCCGGAAGGACTCAAGGAAAAGACGGTGATCTCGCTCGACCTCGGCGCCCTGGTCGCCGGGGCGAAGTTCCGCGGTGAGTTCGAGGAACGTCTCAAAGCCGTGCTCGACGAGGTGAAGTCGTCCGAGGGCAAGATCATCCTCTTCATCGACGAGATGCACCAGCTCATGGGTGCGGGCAAGACCGATGGCGCGATGGACGCCGCCAACCTGCTGAAG
>JANPLC010000040.1:0-25098 GCA_031426335.1 Planctomycetota bacterium | reverse complement strand
CGGCTGAACCATGCGGTGTTTCAGCCGTCCCTCCGGGACTGGTCGAACGAAAGACCGCTTTTCCCGGCACTGAAGTGCCGGGCTATTACCAAGCCTCCCCTCCGGGGCGGCGAGAGTCGTGGTGAGTCCCACCACGGGCGGGACGCCCGTGCCACGGGGGAAATCGCGTGATCTTGCGTTGGCTGGCCGTCATCGCGCCGCTCGCGTTGCTGGCGATCCCGCTCGCGCTTCGTGAGTCGGCGGATCGTCCGGCGAGCGGTGCCCGTCCGTTGGTCATCATCACGCCGCACAACGAAGCCATCCGTGCGGAATTTACGCGCGCGTTCCGCATCTATGCCCAACGCGAACTCGGCCATGATGTCGAGATCGACTGGCGCACGCCGGGCGGCATGTCCGATATCAGCAAGCTGATCAACGAGAATTACACCGCCGTAGCGGCGGAACGTTTGCCCGGCTACGAACGGAGCTTCAACGATCCCAAGGCCGGCGATGCGCCGGCACGCACGGCGTTTCTCGCTAGCGACCTCGGCATCGGTATCGATTTGTTATTCGGTGGCGGCGAGTTCGATCACCGTTCGTTGGCCAACAAGGGCTACCTCGTCGACGCCGGTCTGCTCCAGGCCATGCCGGAGATCTTCCGCGACGAGGTCATCCCGCAGACGCTGGCGGGCGAGACCATCTACGACCCGAAGGGGCGTTATTACGGCGCGGCGTTGGCGAGTTTCGGCATCTGCTACAATCCGGATCGCGTGGCGGCCCTGCGTTCGCCGCACCTCGCAGAGTTCGGCGGCGTTGGCCAGACCGGCAACGTGTTCACCGCCTGGAGCGATCTCGCGCATCCGGCGTTGTTCGGTCAGGTGGTGATGGCCGATCCGACCAAGTCCGGCTCCATCGCCACCTGCTACGTGATGATGTTGCAGGAACAGTTGGCAGCCGCAGTGAAACAGGGTGGTGCTACGCCGGCCACGGCCACGCCGGAGCAACTGGATCGCGGATGGTTGAACGGCCTGACGTTGATCAAAGGCATCGCCGGCAATGCGCGTTCGGTCACTGACTCCGCATCCAAAGTGCCGCGTGATGTCGGACGCGGCGACGCGATCGCCGGGATGTGCATCGATTTCTATGGCCGCAGCGAAGCGGAATGGACGCGCGGAGAATCCGGACGCGAACGCGTGGTGTTCAGCACGCCGCAGGGGGGCACGTCGATCAGCGCCGACCCCATCGCGCTGATGCGCGGTGCACCGCACCGTGAGGATGCACTGGCGTTCATGCGTTTCGTATTGTCGGTCGAGGGTCAACGCCTGTGGAACTACCGCGTTGGCGAACCAGGAGGTCCGGCGCGTTACGCCTTGCGTCGTTGGTCGGTGCGCCGCGATCTGTACACCCAGGAGCATCTCGCCCACAGCAGCGATCCGGGTGAGAACCCCTTCGTCCTGGCGCAGTCGTTCCAGTTTCAGCCGGCGTGGACCGGGGCGTACTTCGACCTCATCCGCTCGACCTTGAAAGCGGTGGTGCTCGATCCGCGTGAGGAAGCGCAGGAGGCCTGGGCGGCGATCATCGTCGCGAACAAACCCAACTCCGCCGCCTGGCAAGCGTTCCGCTGGCTGCCGTGGGAGTACCACGACATTGCTGCCGCCAAGAAGCAGTTGGAGAACGATCGCATCACCACCATGCGCGAGTGGACCATCGCGGCGCAGCAGCACTACCGCGACGCGGCACGCTTGGCGCGGGAGGGGAAGTGATGGAGACGAGATTTTTCAACACGAAGGCACGAAGACACGAAGGACAGCAGGGCAAAGTTTCGGACGTCACATCAAGGTGTCTCCACTTCGTGTCTTCGTGCCTTCGTGTTGAAAAATCCGAGAGCAGGGTTGGCTGATGCGCAACCTCCTCGGCTGGTCGGCGATCGTTTTCGTCGCGGCGTTCCTCTGCGTGTTCCTGTTGTTGCCGCTCGGCATCAGCGTGTGGCAGGGCATTAAACCATCGGTGTTGTCGGCGGCGCTGGCGCATCCGGTTTATCAACAGGGGTTGCTCAACGCTTTCGCCATCGCGGTGGTCGCCACGACGTTGGCCATGCTCATCGCCGTGCCCTTGGCGTGGATCGGCGCACGCTACCGCTTCCCAGGGCAACGTTGGTTGGAACCGTTGGCGCTCGGACCGCTGATTTTACCGCCGTTTGTCGGCGCCATCGGTGTCGCGCAACTGTTCGGCCAATACGGCGCGGTGAACAGTGCGCTGGCGGCCATGGGAGTGATCGACGCGGGCAATGGTCCTGACTGGCTGGGTGATCATCGTTTCGCGGCGGTGTGCCTGCTCGAAGCGCTGCACCTCTATCCGATTCTCTATCTCACTGTCGCTGCTGGGCTGATGCGTCTGGATGGCTCGCTGTTGGAGGCCGCTCAACTGCTGGGCGCCGGTGCGTGGACGCGTTTCCGTCGCATCGTGCTCCCGCTCATCCGGCCAGGATTATTTGGCGGCGGCATCGTGGTGTTTGTCTGGAGTTTCACTGAACTCGGCACGCCGCTGATGCTCGGCTATGACCGCGCGACGCCGGTGCAGATTTATCATGGACTGAGCGAACTCGGATCGAATCCGCTGCCGTTCGCGCTGGTGGTAATCCTGTTGGTGATCTCGGTTGCGCTCTACCTGCTCGCGCGGCTGGTGTTCCTCAAACGCCACGACGCACTCGCGGGCAAACATGCCGGCGTGTGGATACCAGTGCGCTTGTCGGGGTGGCGTGCAGCGTGCGCTGCGGCCATCGTTGGTGTCATCGTGCTGCTCGCGGTTGCTCCGCATGCGGCGGTGGCGCTGATCGCGGTGTCGGGCTCGTGGTATGGTTCGGTCTTGCCAGAGAGTTTGACCACGCGGCACCTCAGCGATGCGCTCGCGCATCCGGCGGTGGTGCCGGGAGTGATGAACAGCCTGCTCTACGCCGGTGGCGCCACCGTGCTGGCGCTGGTGCTCGGAACGTTCATCGCCTGGGTCGGCACGCGCTGGAAACCACGCGGGTGGCAGATCCTCGATACCTTGGCGATGCTGCCGTTGGCGATCCCTGGCGTGATCTTGGCGTTCGGTTTTCTGGTGATGGTGATGTCGATTCCGCCGCTGCGTGCGCTGTTCGATCCGATCCGTGATCCCACGGCGATTCTGATTATCGCTTATGCGGTGCGTCGCCTGCCGCATGTCGTACGTGCCGGTGCCGCAGGTTTGGCGCAAGTGCCGCCAGTTTATGAGGAAGCCGCCGCCTCGCTCGGCGCCGGTCTGTGGCAGCGTCTGCGCCGCATCACCCTGCCGCTCATTGCCGGCAGCCTGGCCGCCGGTGCGCTGCTGACGTTCAGCTTCAGCATGCTCGAAGTCAGCGATTCGCTGATCCTCGCCCAACGCCACGACGCCTTCCCGATCACCAAGGTGCTGTTCGAACTGGTGAACATCTTAGGCCAAGGTCCGGCGATCGCCTGCGCTTTCGCAGTGTGGGCGATGTTATTCCTGGCGTCGTGTTTGTGGCTGTCGTCAGCGGTGCTGGGTCGCGGAGTGACGAGCCTGTTCCGCACCTGAGTGAATTGCCTGGGGAATCCGTCCTGGCATCGGGTAGACTCAGGTCATGCAGATCGATCGTGAAGCCGTGGCGAGGACTCTGCTGCTGGCACTGGTGTTATTGGCACCGGTGGCGCTCGGTGTCCTGATCGTCCACCTCGGCATCCCGCGCTCATGGGAAGCGCCGATGTATTGGATGATGCTGGCCACCGTGGCGGTGTTGTGGCTCTGCGGTCTGGTCGAAGTCCGGAAAAGTGGTTGGCCGGATGTCGCTTTAGTGGCGTTGAGCATGCCACTGTTTTATGTGGCGGCGTTGTTCACGCCGATGAGGTTGTCGGAACACTTCTCCTACTGGTCGCCATTCGTATTCCTGCCGTGGCTATTCGCCTTCCTGCTGATGTCAGCACACTTGTATGGACGACAGATATATACGGCGATGGGTGCCTACGTGGTGATGACGGTATTCCTGACAGTCATTTGGTATCAGGAGACTGTGTACTGGATATTGCGACGGTATTTCCAATGGCAGTCCTGACGAGCGACTTTTACGGCACGTTCGCCGGCCACACGTTCTCGCCCTTGGCACCATATTTGAAGCGCCGCTTGTCGTTCGCCGCGGCACGGTCCGCGGCTTCCTTGGCGGCAAGGTCAGCGGCGACCTTTTCGGCAGTGGCCTTGTCGGCGGCTTCCTTGGCGGCCTTTTCAGCAGATTGCTTGATGGCCAATTCTTCTGCGGCTTTGTCAGCGGCTTCCTTGGCGGCCTTGTCGGTGGCGGCTTTGTCAGCGGCTTCCTTGGCGGCCTTGTCGGCAGCTTCCTTGGCGACGAGCGCGAGCGCCGCTGCGGCTGCCGCTGCAGTGGCGGTTTTCTCTGCGGTGGATTTTTCTTCCGCTTCCTTGGCTTGTTTGTCGGCGAGTTCCTTGGCGATCAGTGCGGCTGCGGCCGCTTCGGCAGCGATTTTGGCAGCCTTGTCCGCGGCTTCTTTGTCAGCGGCTTCCTTGGCAGCTTTTTCCTTGGCTTGCTGGTCGGCGAGTTCAGCGGCGGCCTTTTCGGCGGTGGCTTTGTCGGCGGCTTCCTTGGCGAGTTTCTCAGCCGCGGCTTTGTCGGCGGCTTCCTTGGCAGCGAGGGCGGCGGAAGCCCGGGTCGCGGCTTCTTTCTCTGCCCGGTCCTTGGCTGCCTGGTCGTTGGCCGCCGGGTTCGGGACTGGCTTCGCCACGACTGGAGTCGGCGCGGGCACCGGAGCCGGCGCTGGCGCCGCAGTGGGCTTCGCGCTCGGGTAGGTGGCGATGACGATGCCGATGACCAGTCCGACGAGGGCGAGGGCGGTGATGATGATCGATTTCATGAGCAGTTCCTGGGAAGGGGGCGCGTCGTAATTCGCCGCACGTAGATTTCCACCGGTAAATACCGCGCTTTGCGACGTCCGCCAGCGAGCAAGGCTCAGGCTTCGGCGTGCAGGCGTCCATCGCGCAGGCTCAGCCGGCGGTCGGCGCGCGCGGCGATGGCAGGATCGTGGGTGACGATCACCACGCTGGCCTGTGCCTGACGCGCGAGGTCCAGCAACTGGTCGAGTACTACTGCCGCGGTCGCGGGATCGAGATTCCCGGTTGGTTCATCCGCCAGCAGCAGCTGTGGTCGCGGCAGGAGCGCCCGACAAATCGCGATTCGCTGGCGTTCGCCGCCGGAGAGGGTGCGCACGTCCTGGTGCGCACGATCAGCGAGTCCCAGGCGCGCGAGCAGCTCCCGTGCACGGACCTCGGCCGCTGCTAGGGGCAGTCCGGCGGTGCGCGCGGTCATCAGCACGTTTTCCAACACATCGAACTCGGGCAGCAGGTGGAAGGCCTGGAAAACGAATCCGACGCGGCGTGCGCGGGCGGCCGAGCGCGCGTTGTGGCTCAGCGCGGTGAGTTCGTCGCCATCCAGGCGAATGCTGCCCGTGTCCGGGCGGTCGAGCAGGCCAAGGCAATGCAGCAGCGTGCTCTTGCCGGTGCCGCTCGCACCACGGATGGCGACCACTTCGCCGGCCGGCACCGCCAGAGCGAGGTCCTTCAACACCGTCAATCCGGGATAGGATTTGCCCAGTCCGCTGACCTGCAGGCGGACGGTGGACGACGAGTTCATCAGCCGCCCTCGCGCAAGGTTTCGATCGGATCGATGCGGCTGGCGCGCAGCGCCGGCAGCAACACCGCGAGCAGGCCGACCAGGGTCATGACGCCGACGAAGAACAATGGGATCAGGGGATTCCAACTGATCGGAGCTTCGGGGGTGTAGAGCACGTCCTGCGGGAACAGCGCCACGCCGAAGAAGTTGCTCACCGGGTTGAGCGCCAGCAGCGCACCCCAGCCGATGGCCCAGCCGAGCGCTCCGCCGAACACGCAGGCGACGATGCCGGCGAGCAGGAAGGTATTGGCGATGTCGGCACGCCGCGCGCCCAGGCCGAGCAACACCCCGATGTCATGACGTTTCTCCGCCACCAGCGTGCTGAACACCGCGTAGACGATGAACACCGCGATGCCCTGGATCAGCACCATGACGAAACCGATGACGTTGCGTTGGATCTCGAAACTCTTGATCAAGTTGCTGTTGCCGCGCTCCATCCAGGTGACGACCTGCTGACCGGTGGCGGCGATCAGCTGCCGGCGCACGGTCTGCGGATCCGCGTCGGCGGTCAGCTGCACCCGGTAGCCGCTGAGACCGGCGGGACGTTGGCCACGGGCATGCAGATCGGCAAGGCGTTGGCCGAGCGGCAGCGGCAGCAGTCCGACCGAGCTGTCGAACTGGTAGATGCCGGTGCCGATGGTGTCGCTGATCTGCGCGGTGATCTGTCCGGAGGTGCCGCCAGTGGCGTTGGGCACCGTCAAACGCACCGTCATCCCAGGGCGCAAGCCTTTGCTGTAGGCCAGTTCTCGCCCGATCACCACCCCAGGATGTGGTCGTTGGCGTGGCGGCAGCGGCAGCGGCCCCAGCCCCAGGCCACCGACCAGCTCCATGCCGGTGAACATCAAGTGGTCGCGCCAAGCCGGCGTCAGGACGCCGGTGCCGCGTTCATCGGGACGCAGCGGCGGGGCATGCAGATCGGTGACCGGACGGGGATGCAGCACCTTCGGCGACAGCCGGCCCATCGCTTCATCGCGTTGCCAGTCGACTGCATCCACCAAGCAGGGCAGGTTCAGCCGCAGGTCGGCACCGTTGTCGCGCGGGGTCAGGATGGCATAGGTCGAAACGAACGGCGCGACGTGGGCGACACCCGGAGTGCCGCTCACGGTCGCCAGGTCCTCGGCGTTCTGCAGCAGCGGTCCGTCCTGCCACGGCGCCTCGATGGTCAGATCGCTTTCGTTGGCGCGCACCTGCAGGCGGGTGATGTCGATGAAGCCCTGCATTACCCCCAGCACCACCACCGGGACCGCCACGGTCAGGGTGATCGCCGCCAGGGCCAGCCACGCCGTCCGCCGCCGCCGCAGGTACCGCAAACCAAGGTGCCACGCGAGCATGGCGCGCAGCATGGAAGGCCAGCAGGACCTCGCCAGGGGGTGGCGTATGGGTTGCGCGATGCGGACTTGGCGAGCGGGAGCTTTGCGGGGTATCCTCGCGGGAATGTTTCCTCTCAAACACTCGGTACGCACCCGGACCCTGGCGGTCCTGGTCGGGGTCGTGCTGACGGTACTGATCGCGCTGGGAGCGTGGACACACCACCTGCTCGGCACCTCCTTCCAGCGTCTGGAAGCGGCCGAGGCGATGGAGGAGTTGGCTCTGGCGCGCCAGACTTTTGACGCGCGCTGCAACCAACTCACGGAATCCGTGCTGGCCTGGAGTCGCTGGTCCGCCGGACAGGAGGCGATGGAGGCGCGCGCTACGCCGCTCCCAGGGGATGCCTCGCTGTTTCTGGAGGTACGCCTGTCTTCACCGCCGGAACTCGCTCGGGCGGCCATCGCGGGCGAGGTCCCGGTTGCCCACCTGCCCACGCTGGTGGCCCTGGTCGCTCCGGAAGCCGCGGCCGCTGAGTTGGGCGCCAGCGGCCGGCTGCTGACCACCATCGATGGGCGGATGTTGCTGCTGGTGTGGACGCACCTGGTGCTGGAGGACGGTCAGATTGGTGCGCTGGTCGCGGGCCGCTGGCTCGACGAGGCGTGGATCGCGCGTCTGGGTGAGGACATCCTGCACCAGACCCGGTTGCGTCCACGGGTCGCGCTGAATCTGCCGGCGGCGGATCTGCGTATGCTTGATGGGCCGCAGGCGGCGGTGCTGCAAACCCGCGACACGGATGAACTCACCGGTCATGCGCGCATCGATCTGGCGGGCGGCCCGCTGGTGGTGACGTTGTCGCTCGATCGCGGAATGGCGGCGGCCGGCGGGATCACCTGGGAGATCATGATGATTGCCATCGCCATCACCGGCGGCGTGCTGGTGGCGGTGGTGCTGCTGCTGCTCGAACGCACGGTGTTGCGGCGAATCAGCCGTCTTGGCCGGCATCTGGGCGAGATCGGTCAGACCAACGACCACGTGAGCCTGGTCAACGAAGCGGGCGGCGACGAGATCGCCCGGCTGGGCGGGGAGATCAATCGCCTGCTCGCCTCACAACGCGGCTGGCGCGAACAGATTTCGCGGCGCAACGCCGCCATGCGGCTGATCTTCGACACCCTGCCCATCGGCCTGCTGACGCTCGATCCGCAGGGGCGCATCCAACCCGACCGCTCAAGCGCCACCGCCGAACTGCTCGGACGCTATGACCTGGAAGGCGTCGATTTCCCGGAACTGGTCGCCCCAGGCGCGACCGGGGCGATCCTGCGGCGTCGGCTGGTGGATCATCTGCAGATCGTGCGCAGCGGCACCATCGACGCGGAGGAACTCGACGCGGTCAATCCGGTGAAGGTCATCGAGGTGCAGCGCACCAATGGTCCGCTGGCCCTGCGGCTGCGTTTTTACAGCATCGAACACGGCTCGGGCACCACCCGGCGGTTGCGGCGCGACATCGGTTCCCTGCCGGAGGCCACCGGCGTGCTGGTGACCTTCACCGACATCAGCGATGAGCGTCGCCTGGCGGCTGAGGTTGAACGCTCGCACGCGGATTACGAACAGCTCAAGGCCATGGCCGAAGATGTCGAACTGTTCCACAGCTTCCTCATGCACCTGCGCTCCACGGTTGGACAACTGAGCGATCTGTCGGCGCGCATGGGTTCGACGCCTGACCGTGTCCAGCTCACTGATCTGCAACGTGGTGTACGCGCCTTGCGTAGTGGTGGCGCGACCTTCGGCCTGGCCGAGATGGAACAGGTCAGCCGCACCTTTGAGGCTGAACTGACGCGTTACCTCGGCTTGCCCAACCTCAGCGACATGGAGGTGCGTCGTTGCCGGTATGGCGTGGCTGATCTGGAGGCGGTGGTGATCGCCATCGAACGGCAGTTCCGCGCCCTGCTCGGGAGCGAGGACGACACCACGCCGCAGGTGACCTTCGGGCAACGCACCACCCGGCCGCCGGTCACGCGCAGCGATTTGCGCGTGGCCAAACGCGCGACCTTGGTGCAACTGGCTGGTATGCTGGTGCAACCGGTGCGCGTTGGCTTGGCGCCGACTATTCAGCTGGTCGCCCCGATGATGCGGCGGCGTGGCATCGAGGTGCGCTTCACCATCCAGGGTGAGGACGTCCCGGTCGATCGCGCGCACCTCGACGTGCTCAACCATGTGCTGCCGCACCTGCTGCGCTTCGCCTGTGACCAGGGCTTTGATTCCGCCGCGGACCGCGCGGCCGTGGGCAAACCGGCCGCACCGCTCCTGACGCTCGCGCTCGAACGCCGTGAACGCGACTTGGTGGTCACCGTCGCGGACGATGGTGGTGGCATCGATCCCGTGCGTCTGCGTAGCATGGCTATCGAGCAGGGCCGCATGACCGCCGAAGCGGCCGCGGTCCTCGACGACCAGGCCGCGCAGGCGCTGGTCTTCGAGTTGAGTTACGACAGTGGCGACGAATCCCTCAGCGGTGCTCGTCCGGTCGGCCTCGACCTGATCGTCAGACGGCTGCAAGATGAACTGCACGCCACGGTGACCGTGCAATCGGTCCCTGGGCAAGGCACGGTGGTGACGATCAGCATTCCATTACCGACGTTGTGAGCTGGGTCAGTCACCGGTCAGCGACTCGTAAACCGCAGAGACGCAGAGGTGAGAGGAGGACCGCAGAGAACAGCCATACAACTAATTCTCTCACCCTCGCAACTCCGCTCTGCGGCCCTCTGCGGTACTCTGCGTCTCTGCGGTTAGCGAGTCGATTTGCGGCGATGTCCGTATTACATCTCATCTGACGGTGGATGCCCGACTTTGCGGCGGAAGGCGCGCGTCAGCTCCGCGCGCGTGGCGAAGCCGCTGCGCTTGGCTGCATCGGTCACCGACATGCCGCGGTGCAGCAGGTGTTTGGCGATGGCGATGCGGCTGGCGAGCAGTTCCTGTTTTGGGCTGCGGCCGAAGAAATCCTTGAACATGCGGAAGCCGGCGGTGCGGCCGATGCCGGCGCGTGCGACCATCTCGTCGACATCGAAGGGCTCGTGCAGGTGGTTCCACAACCACGCGGCCATGGTCAGCACTTCGGGCCGCCGCCAGTCGACGAAGTCGATGCGTTCCTGCGCCAGCTGGGTGAGCAGTTCGTCGATCAGGCGCAGGCGTTCGGCTTCGCGGCTTTCATCCATCAGCGTGGCGATCAGTCCCTGGTACGGCTGCTCCGGCACCGTGCCCCACAGGGTTTGTTGGTGATCGAAGAACAACACGTCGCAGCGTCCGGCGAGAAAACCCAGGCCGAACGAGGTCGTTCCCGGTTTATGCCGCGGATGATCGTGCCACGTACCGGGTTCGACCAGCAGCAGCTCGCCTGGGAGCAAATCGATCGGCGTCTTCGCGCTGATGCGCACCAGACCAGAAAGGCCAAGCACCAGCGTCGGCACTGCGTGCTGATGTGCCGGCGGCAGTGCTGGCAGATCCAGGCTGTCGCTGGTGGCGAGTTGGCGGTAGCTGCGAATGCCGTGCGTACACACTTCGCGCAGACGCGTCCACATCGCCAAGCGTGCGGGATCGAGCAACACATCTTTGATCGGATCAGCCATGGTCAGGTCCGTTCAACGTGGCAGCGCGGGCCGCGTGACGTGACCATGCCGACCAGGAGCACTTCGTCCATCAGCGGAGGACCTTGGGTGGACGAAATGCGTTTCGGTGGCCGTCACAGCGCGACTCCGCAGGCGCTTCTCTGGTGATCGTACGCCCCACAGGATGAGTCATGCACAACCCGCTCAGCACGCTCCGTTCCGCCGCCCTCGCCCTTGTCGCACTGGCGTTGTTTCAGGGGACAGCCATGTCGGCGGATGCCATACCGGTGCAGCTGGAAAAGCTCGGCGATGCATGGCAACTCACGCGCGACGGTAAACCGTGGCTGGTGAAAGGTGCCGGCGGCGATGCGTCGAAGGCGCTGCTCGCCGCGTGCGGTGGCAACACCTGCCGCACGTGGGCCTCGGGCCAAGAAATCGGTCCTCTGCTCGACGAATGCCAGCGTCTCGGCATCGCCGTGATCGTCGGCTACTGGGTGCCGCACGAACGCCATGGCTTCGATTGGAAGGATCAGGCGCTGGTCGATGACCAAGTGGCGCAGGCCGAAGCCGCGGTGCGTCGCTGGCAGAATCATCCGGCGGTGCTCGCCTGGGCGTTCGGCAATGAAATGGAAGGCTACGCCGCGGGTGACAACGTCCTCATGTGGCAAGCGGTCGAACGTATGGCGAAGAAAGCGAAAGAGATCGATCCGCTGCATCCGACCATGACCGTCACCGCTGAGATCGGTGGCAAACGCGTGGCGATGCTGCACCAGCACTGCCCGTCGATCGACATCATGGGCATCAATTCTTACGGCGGCTGCGCCTCGATGCCCGAGCGTTACCGCGCTGCTGGTGGCACCAAACCGTATATGGTCACCGAGTACGGCCCGGCTGGTGTCTGGGAGGTGCCCAAGAACGACATCGGCGCGGTGAGCGAACTGACCACCACGCAGAAGGCCGAGTCGTACGTAAAAATTTACGACGCGCTGGCAAAGGACAGCGCGCTGTGTCTTGGCTCGGTCGCCTTCACCTGGGGCAGCAAGCAGGAAGCCACCGCCACGTGGTTCGGGATGATCATGCCAGATGGCAGTCGCACGGCGTCGGTGGACGCGCTCGCGCAGCGTTGGGGCAAGCCGGTTGCGAACCGCTGTCCCGCGATCGAACCGCTGACGCTGACCGGCAGCAACAAACTCGACCCGGGCGCAACGGTGAAGGTCGCGCTGAAGACCAGCGACGCCGAGAGCGATGTGCTCACCGTCGAATGGGTTCTCAGTGACGAGGCCGAGGAACTCAATACCGGTGGCGATACCGAAGCGGCGTTGCCGACCCATCCTGGTGCCATCGTGAAGGGCGATCTCACGGGCGTAGAGCTGAAGATGCCCGCGTACAAGGGCACCTACCGTCTGTTCGCCGTCGTGCGTGACGGCAAGGGCGGCTCGGCGATGGCGAACATCCCGCTGCGCGTCGACAGCGGTGCGCCACGTCCGCCGGCACCGGCGAAAAAAAGCACGTTGCCGATCTCCATTATTGGCGAGGGCGGCTCGCCCTATGTGGCCTCGGGTTGGATCGGCGACGCCAAGGCGATCAAACTCGATCCGGACTGCGCCACCTCGCCCAAGAGCGGCGCGGCCTGCACCAAGGTATCCTTTACTCAGAGCGGCGGCTGGGGTGGCGTGGTGTGGCAGCACCCGGCCAACGCCTGGGGTGAACGCCAGTGCGGCCTCGACCTGACCGGCGCCAATCGTCTGGTGTTCTGGGCCCGCGGCGAGACCGGCGGTGAAGAGATCACCTTCGGCACCGGCATGATCGGCGCGGACAAGAAGTACCACGACACCTTCCGCCAGAGCCTCAAGGTCGTGCTCACCAATGCATGGACGCGCTACGAATTCAACGCCAGCGGCTCGGATCTCACGCGCGTTATCTCCGGCTTCTACTGGACGCTCGGTGGCCAGGGCAAACCAGTGACGTTCTACCTCGACGATGTGCGGTGGGAGTGAACCTCACCAGCCGCGGAAGAACCGCGTCACCTGGTACGCAAGGTCGATGCGAAACACTATCCCGATCGCCTGAGCGATGAACATGAGCATCGGCAGGTTGACGATCAGGCCGAGCGAGATCGGCCAGAGGAAACCCCATCTCCGGTACTTGCGGAGATTCCAGCAGGCGGCGACCAATCGCCACAAACCGCCGAGCACAAACAACAGCACGACCCCGAGCAGCACCCAGCCCCAAATTTCCGGCGGCGGACCAAGGACGCGGACGAGCACTAGTCTGAAGAGCAGAATGATGCCGAAGCCGATCAGCGGATAGATCCAGCTGCGGTGGCCTCGACTCATGGCGTCTACAGCCTCTGCATCCACGGCGAGCGCTGCTGCCCGCGGTGACGGTGTCGCCGGTGCGGAAGGCCCACCGAACGGTTTGACGGCCTTGCCCGCGAATGGATCGAATACCATGTATTCTCCGTGGTCTGCGACCCTAGGAACTGGTCACCGACTGTCCATTGACCCGCCGTGCGGCTGTTCGGCTGGTCCGCCATCCGGCAATGCGCCTGCAGGGATTCCCACGTGTGATAGCGGGATGACGAACCCACTCTGGGCCATAGTCTCCAAGCCCGGAGGCCCCCATGCCCGCACGGCTGATCGACGGCAAAGCCATCGCTGAAGAACGTCGCGCACGTCTGGCCGATCAGGTCGCCGCCTTGCAGGCGCGTGGCATCCAGCCGTGTTTGGCCGCGGTGTCGGTGCACGTCGATGCGGGTTGGTCGGTGTACCTGAAGAACCAGGCCGCGGCCTGCGCGCGCGTTGGCATCCGCCATCAGGTGGTGACGGTCGATCCGCAGGCGACGCAAGAGGACCTCAGTGAGATCATCGAAGAGCTGAACGTCGACAGCCGCGTGCACGGCATCATCCTGCAGAGTCCGCTGCGGCGGTTCGCCCAGGGTCAGACGCCGGTGGGCGATGGCTTGTCGGACTTCTTGGCGCAGGCGCTGCTTTCACCGGACAAGGACGTCGAAGGTGTCAGCCCTTCCAACCTTGGCATGGTGCTGGCCGGCAAACCGGCGCTCGCGCCGTGCACCGCGGTTGCTGCGGTCGAACTCGCCAAGGCCGCAGCGCATGACCTGGGTCGCGATCTGCGCGGCATGGAAGCCGTGGTCGTAGGCGCATCGACCATCGTCGGCAAACCGGTGGCCCAGCTGCTGCTCGCTGCCGGTGCGACGGTCACCGTCTGCCACATCGACACGCGCGATTTGACGGCGCACACCAGCAAGGCCGACTTGGTGATCGTCGCAGTCGGCAAGGCCGGCTTGCTCAAACCCGAGCACATCCGTGCGGGCGCCATCGTCATTGATGTCGGCATCAACCGCGTCGCCGGCCCCGACGGCAAGAGTAGCATCGTCGGGGACGTGTCGCCGGACGTCGCCGCGGTCGCCGCCGCGCTCACGCCGGTACCGGGCGGCGTCGGCGCGCTCACCACCACCATTTTGTTGGAGGCCACCGCCAACGCTGCTGATCGTTTGGCGGATCTGCGCCCTGCCGTCGATGGTGCGGCGCTCGGACGCGTGCTCGGTGGACCGGGCCTGGAACTCAGCCCCGACGTTGCCGACCGCATCGCCAACCTGCTGTCGCGCCACCTGGTCGGTGCCCCAGGCAACCGTCCGCTGCGCAGCGCGCTCGAGCGTCGCTTGGCCAAGGGCGTGCTGGTGCTCGACGGCGCGATGGACAGCGAACTGATCGGGCGCGGTGTCGCTCCGGCGGCAATCGCACGCGCCAATGTCGATCATCCGGATCTGGTGCAGGACGTGCACCAGGCCTACGTCGCCGCCGGTGCTGAGGCGCTGACGACCAATACCTTCGGCGTGAATCGCTTCCGCCTGCAAGGCGACCGCGAATTGGTGGCGCGTCTGGCGGGAGCCGGCGTGCGGCTGGCGCGCCTAGCCGCGCAGGGCGCCAAACAACGCGTGTTCGTGCTTGGCAGCATCGGCCCACTCGGGCCGGTGGTTGGTGCCGACCTGACACCCGCCGAGGCCGAAGAGGCCTTCGGTGAAGTGGCGATGGCGCTTGCCGATGGTGGCGTCGACGGCTTCATCATCGAGACCATGCCCTCCACCGCTGAAGCGCTCGCCGCGCTCGGTGGCATCCGTCGCGCCTCGCGGCTGCCGGCCCTGGTCTGTCGCAGCCTCGATCGTGATGATCCGGCGGAGCTGGCCGACTTTGCGCGCGCCGCCGCCGCCGCGGGTGCGACCGCCGTCGGCATCAACTGTGCCGCTGGTCCGCGTGCATTGCTGCCGGTGATCGCGCGTCTCGCGCAGGTATCGTCCTTGCCGGTGGTCGCGCGGCCGAACGCCGGATTCCCCACGCGCGTCGATGGCGTGCCGCGTTACCACCTGCGACCGGAATATCTGGTGACGCAGGCGCGCGCCTACGTTGCGGCCGGTGCATCGCTGGTCGGTGGTTGTTGTGGCGTCGGACCGGAACACATCGCGGCGCTGGCCAAGGCGCTCGCCGGTGCGCCCTTGCCGGTGCGCGCGGAGTTCTCCGAAAGCTTGTGGATCCGCGACCAGGCCATCGCCACGCCGGCGGTGACCTCGTCAGCGCTCCTGGGAACGCCGTTCCCCATCCTCGCTTTCGTACCAGGGCGCTTGTCGCCCACCGCGGGTGGCGCCGCGCTGCAACGCCTCGCGGCTGCGGGTGCCAATGCCGTCGGGCTGCTCACCGGTTGGCCGGGCTCCGGTCGCGGTGCGCGTTTGCCGGCACGTCTGCGCCACTTGCAGGACGCTACCGGCAAACCCGCCGTGCTCGAACTGATCGCCGCGGACACCACGTTGCCTGCCGCCCAAGAACTGCTGCTCACCGCGCATCTGGTTGGCGTGCGCACGGTGATCATCGATGACGGCGTGTTCAGCAGCGAGACCCGCGCCGATGTCACCAACGCTGGTTGCGAAGCGGCGGCGTTGCTGCGCGCGGTGAAGACCCTCAACCAGGGCCGTGACCTGGGCGGCACGCGCCTGGAAGAACCCACGGCGTTCACGGTCGGCGTGCGCTTGTCGTCGGCGCGTGCGCGCAGTCTGGGCGATGCCGGCATCGATGAGACCTATGTGCGTGCCGGTGCGGATTTCCTCACCCTGCAACCGGTCTACCAGCCAGCCGAGTTCCGTGCGCTGATGGGCGCGATTACCCCGAAAGTGCCGTTGTTCGCCGAGATTCTGGTCCTGCCGGATGCCGCTACCGCGGACGAACTCGACAACGAACTTCCGACGCTGTCGGTGCCGGACAAGTTGAAGCAGCGGCTGACCGCTGATCCGGATGAAGATGCGAAGGGCGTACTGCGGTTCCTTGCGGCGTGGCGTTCACGCCTCGCCGGCGTCTGCCTGCTGTTGCCGGACGAGCGCACGGCGCAGGCCGAAGCGGTCATCCGCGCACTCCGCTCCTGATCGAACACAGAGCACCAGAGCACCAGAGGATTTGCCAAGGACTTTAGTCCGATGCGCACTGTCATCCAGCAGGTGATCGTGCGAGAGAAACAAACGCCATCTCGGCTCTGGTGCTCTGGTACTCTGTGTTCGATCCAATGTCGGCTTTGGGATCAATGCGCTCCGGCGTAATGCGGAAACGGATCAGCAATCGCCGGACTGGCCACCACCGGCACGACGGTCAGGTCGGCACCTGACATCAACGCCTTGCCGTCGAGCACATACCAGGGCGACAGCGCGGCCGCCTTCGCATCGTGCGTGGCAAGGTGCAGCGTGCGCGTCGCCGGTACGAAGATCATCGCCTGTGCGTTGAGCAGCGGCATGTAGGTCGCCGTCAGCAGGTGCTTCATCCAGTCAATGTCGGGATTCCGGCGTAGACGCGACAGCTCGACGGCGCGTTTGCCGCGGGCGTCCTGCGGCTGCCGCGTGTCGTCAGCGAGCTTGGCATTGGTACAGAATTGCCAGCCATCGCTTGGCGTGACCTGCTGCAGCTTGCCATCCTGCCACCAGACCAGCGCCGATGAGGTCGCATCCGCGAGCATCACGTAATTCGACGAGGCGGTCGGTTTGGCGGCAAACAACGCCAGGGCGCTCGGCAGATCCTTCGCCTGATCGAGGATGGCGCGCAGGCGGAAGCCCAAGTACTCGCCCGCCGAAGTGCGCTTCGCTCCGTGGTTGAGCAACAAGCAGGCGCTGACGCCGGCATCGTTCATGCCGCTGACCACGCCGACATACCCAGGCCAGCTGACGGCCATGCTCGCATGTTTGCCGGTTGGACGACGGACGATGACCACCGTGCGCGGACCAAGTTCCGACGCCGGACGGAAATCCATGTTGCGCGCCAGCAACAGGGGGCGCTGCTGTTCGGCATCCGGCTCACGCACCACCGCGGTGCACAACGCGCCGACCGCGAGGTTGGCCTGCATCAACACGACGGGATCAATCTTCGCCGCGGCTGCCCAGGCGTTGATCTCGTCGCGGTACTCGGGATCGATGAGGTGGCCATCGGCGTCCGCCGGCGCTACCGGCGGGAGGCCGGGCAGGACCAGCACTAGTTTGCCGAGCATCCCTTTGGTTTGCGGCCCGATCAATTCGCCGGCCTGCCTGCCGAGTGCCGTCGCGTCGCCGACCAACGAGAGGATTTTCACCCCGTCGCGCTCGGCCCATTGCCCGCCATCGGCGGTGCGGCCGCTGGCAGCTTCCGCTGCGAGCAGGTGTCCGCACACGCCACACCAGACGGCCAGAAACAGGCTGATCACGCGCTGAGGGATCATGGCCATGAGATACGCGAGTGATAACAAAAGGCAACCCTGGAGTGGGCTACCCGCCGTTCCGGCTGGTGCCCAAGCCCGCTAAAACTGGGCGGTCAGCCCCAGGAACGGACCAGACAAAGTCAGGTCGAGATCCGCGTCAGCGTTGACGCCGCTCGGGCTGTCGAAGCCGAGGTCGGCGGCGACGTAGCGGTAGCCACCGATGAAGCCGAGCATCTCCCACGGACGCCAGGTGATTTGCAGCGTGGCGTCGAGGTAGGACACCGAGGTGTCATTGACGCTCAATTCCATCCAGTGGATCTTGGCCTCGGCGCCGAGCGACGTCAGGATCGGCAGATTGGCATGTCCACGCAGAGCCAGCACCGGGAACTGCACATCCTCATCGAGCTTCGCGGTGTTGCCGCTGCCGGAGAACTCCATCTGGGCGTTCATGAAGTGGTAACCCACGCCGATGGCGAAGCCGACCAGGTCGAGGTCCAGCAGTTGCAGATCGGCTTCAGCATACAGATCGGAGAGGTCGAGCGAACTGTCGACCGCACCGTTGAAGGTCACGCCGCCGAAATCGACGGCCGCCGCAGTGAATTGACCATCGGTGCCGACGACAAAGCCACCGGCGTGGAACGAGAACAGGATCGGCAGCTTGGCGCTGACCTCCAAGCCGAAGCCAGCTTCCTGATTGGCCAGGTCGACATCATCCAGTGACAGGCTGTCGCCGGCCACGTTGTTGGCCGAATACTTGGCATCGCCATCAAAGCCGACAAACCATGCCGCCGGCATCACCCGCACCCAGTAATCCGACGCGACATCGTCCGCCGCACTGGCGACGCCGCCGATGAGGAGCAGGGGGACGGTGAGGAATCTACGCATGGGGATCTCCGTTCGGTTCGCGGAACGCTAGCAGGCCGTCATGACCAGTGCCACCCTCCTGGTCCACACGTGCGACGTGGTAGGTGATGAGCCGAGCAGCCGGACGGCGCCGTTTACTTCACCACTGCCTGCGTCGTGAGCGTCGGAATGGCATAGAGCGACGTGCGCGCGGTGATGTACAGCATCTTGCCGTCAGCGCCGCCGAAACACAGGTTGGCCGCACCTTCTGGCGTCAGCACGGTGCCGAGCCAAGTGCCGTCCGGCGCATAGACGCGTACGCCGTCGCCCGCACTCGACCACACGTTGCCCTGGACATCGCAGCGGATGCCGTCCGGTGCGCCCTTATCCAGCGTGGCGAAGACCTTGCCGTCGCTGAGCGTGCCGTCGGCTTTGACGGTGAAGACGCGGATGTGTTTCGGTTTGCCCGAGTCAGCGACGTACAGCAGTTTTTCATCCGGCGAGAAACACAGACCGTTGGGCTTGTCGCAGTCGGCGATGGCCACGGTGATGGCTTTGCTTTTGTCGGGAGCGGCGGGATCGAAGCGGAAGACGTGGTTCGCCGCCTGCTCCTGCTTCTGGTCCTTGGGGATGCCGTAGGGCGGATCGGTGATCCACAACGTGCCGTCGCTTTTCACCGCGACATCGTTGGGCGAGTTGAGTTTCTTGCCGTCGAAGCCGTCGACCAGCACCTCGATGGTGCCGTCGGGATTCGTGCGGGTGACCCGGCGACCGCTGTGTTCACACGAGATCAAGCGGCCCTGCTGATCGAGCAGGTTGCCGTTGGCGTTGTTGCTCGGCGTGCGCCACGTGGTGATCCCGCCGGCCGCGGTCCACTTCTTCAGTTCATTCGACGGGATGTCGCTGAACACCAGCCAACCGCCTTCGGCTTTTATCCAGCACGGACCTTCGAGGAACTTCATGCCGGTGCCAAGTTTCTCGACCTTGGCGTCGGCGGCGACCAACTGGTGGAAGGCCTCGGCCTTGCCGACGGCGAGATCGGCCGCTGTGGAAGTGAGGGTGGCAAGAGCAGCAAACAGGGTGGCGAGGGTGCGCATGGATGGCTCCGGGGCGCGCGGCTTAGCCCAAGCCGGGTCGTGCGGCAAGGTGTGCCTGGGCGGGCGCCGCATCTTGAACCACACGCCCTCATCCCAGGATGCCGCGCCGGAGGCTCCATGCGCGTCACGATCTTCGGCACCGGCTACGTCGGTCTGGTCACCGGCACCTGTTTTGCCGAAATGGGCAATCACGTCACCTGCGTCGATGTCGATGCGCGCAAGGTCGAACGCCTGCGCGCTGGCGAGGTCCCGATCTACGAACCGGGCTTGGAGGAGCTGGTCGAGGAGAACGTCCACGGCCACCGCCTGTTCTTCACCACCGCCGCCAAGGAGGCCATGGTCGAGGCGGAACTCGCCTTCATTTGTGTCGGCACGCCGATGTCAGAGAGCGGCGAGGCGGATCTGCGGTACGTCGAGTCCGCGTCCCGCGACATCGGCCGTCACCTGAGCGGCTACTGCTTGGTCGTCGACAAGAGCACCGTACCGGTTGGCACCGCCGACAAGGTCCGCGGCTGGGTGCAGGAGGAACTGACCAAGCGCGGCGCGGCGCACACCTTCGACGTGGCGAGCAACCCGGAGTTCCTCAAGGAAGGTTCCGCCGTCGACGACTTCATGAAACCCGACCGCGTGGTGGTCGGCCTGGATAGCGACCGTGCGCGTGTGTTGTTGCATGACCTCTACCAGCCGTTCATCCGCAACGGCCTGCGTTTCTACACCATGGACATCCGTTCGGCGGAGATGACCAAGTACGCCGCCAACGCCATGCTGGCGACCAAGATCAGCTTCATCAACGAGATCGCCAACATCTGCGAGCGTGTCGGTGCCGACGTGCGTCAGGTGCGCCTTGGCGTCGGTGCGGATCAACGCATCGGCCTGCAGTTCCTTCATCCAGGCGTCGGCTACGGCGGTTCGTGTTTCCCCAAGGACGTCCGCGCGCTGGTGCACACCGCCAACGTCGCCGGCTACCAGGCCGACCTGCTGGCCGCGGTCGATGCGGTGAATCAGCGGCAGAAACAGGTCATGCTGCACAAGCTGCAGGCGTGGTGCACGCTCACCAACCGCCCGCTGTCGTCGCTCACCGTGGCGATGTGGGGCCTGGCGTTCAAACCCAACACCGACGACGTGCGCGACGCGCCGTCGCTCGAACTGATCCGCGCGCTGGTCGCCGCGGGCGCGCAGGTGCGCGCCTTCGATCCCAAGGCCACGCACGAAGCGCAGAAGGCCCTTGGCCCGCTGCCGCGCCTGACCTATGTGGAGGATGCGTACGACGCCACCGAGGGCGCCGACGTCCTGCTGTTGGTCACCGAGTGGCGCCCGTTCCGTCGTCCGGACTTCCGCAAACTGGCGAGCCAGTTGAAGGGCAAAGTGATCTTCGACGGTCGCAACCAGTATGACGAAAGCCGTACGGCGCCGTTTGGTTTGACGCTCTACCCCATCGGGGTACCAGCCCGCGCCAGCCAGGCTCTGACGACCAAGGGTTGAATAGCGATGGAATGCAGCGTCTACCTCGGCGAACCGGCCGTCCTGGAACGTGCCTTCACGGACTATGATGATGCCGTGGGCATGACCATCGAGTCGGAGGAACTGGTCAGCTGTGCGGTCGACGCGCAGAAGGAACTGCTGGAAGCTTTTGCCATCGTGCGACCGCAGACGTTCTGCACCTGGTCCGCGGCGTTTGCGACGGTGTTCTCAGTGTTCTTCTGGCGTTTCTCTGACGGCGATCGTCGTCGCGATGCGCCGTGGGCGCAGGACAGTGAATTGGTCGACACCTACCTGTCACCGGCGACGGTTGTGCGGTTGGCGCAGCAGGCAGCGCCCATCGTGCTCGATGACCTCAACCGTCCGCTGGCCGACTCCGACTACAGCGGCGAGGAGTGGATCCAGGACTTCAACGACTTCCGCGACATGGCGAGCGAATGGCTCGACCTGCTCGCCCTCGCCGCGGAGCGCAAACAAGCCCTCGTCATTGCCGTGTGGGACTGAGGGACGCGCGATGGCGTGGCACCAGACCATCGTCCACCTGCGCCAACGCCCACGTGGGTTCCATCTGGTGACCGATGAACTGGTGGCGCAGATGCCGCAGCTGAAAACGCTGCGTGTCGGCGTGGCACACCTGTTCATCCAACACACCTCGGCGTCGCTGACCATCAACGAGAACGCTGATCCCACCGTGCGAGCGGATCTAGAACGCTGGACGCGTGCGGTGGCTCCCGACGGCGCGCGCTACTTCGCCCACGACGCCGAAGGCGACGACGACATGCCGGCGCACGTGAAGGCGTCGTTGTTCGGCGCCGGACTCACCATTCCCATCCGTGACGGCGGATTGGCGCTCGGCACGTGGCAGGGGATCTACCTTGGCGAACACCGTGACCACGGTGGCGGTCGTACTGTCGTAGTGACGCTCATGGGTGAGTCGTAATCACGTCTTCGGTGGCCAAGTCTCGTTGAGTATATCGGATCCCAAGATTCATGATCGCGGGTCGGTGCGAGTACGACCGTCTGCGTCGTACACGCGCAGTGGTCGTGGGCCTCAACACTGGCGACCTGAATCCGAACCACTGAGGGTGCGCCGTCGCCCGGAGGTTTTCATGTCGTTCGCCCGCGCCTTCATCCTCGTCATGGTTGTTCTCCTCGGGCACGTGAATGCCGCGGACCTGGTGATCGTCGAGAACGGCACCACCAGCGCCTCCATCGTGGTCGCCCCGACCGCCGGAAAATGGGAGGCGGCGGCGGCCGCGGAACTGTCGCGTGTCATCACGCTGATGAGCGGCGCCCAGGTCCCCGTCGGCGCCACACCAGGGAACGGCCCGGTCCTCTACGTCGGCAGCGCGGCACTCACCGCCATGCCGTCCTTGCAGCAGAAGCTGAACACGGTGGCCAAACCCTCTCCGGTCCTGCGCGCCGATGCGATCGTATTGCAGCGTGACGGGCAACGCATCTTCCTCGCCGGCAACAACGACGAGTCGCACTACTTCGCCGTCGTCGAGCTGCTGCAACGCTGGGGCTGCCGTTGGTACGTGCCCACAGACTTGGGCGAGTGTATTCCTGAACGGGCCACGCTTACCGTCGGCGATCTGGATCACGCCTACGCACCACCATTCGAGATCCGCCACTACTGGTTGAGCTGGAACGCCGACGGCACCGGTGCCGAGCAGTTCCGTCACCGCAATTTCATGACCGAGGTCAGCATGGTCGGCATGGGCCATGCGCTCGGCCACTACACCGACAGGCTGATCCCCCCAGGAAAGACCATGTTCAACGTGCCGCTGGCGGAAACCGCCACCGCGGACGCCATCGCCGCGCGCATCGATGCCGAGTACGCCAAGGGCGTCCCTGGGATCTCGTTGGCGATCGAGGACGGCAACTACGTCAGCGAGTCGCCGCGTGACCGCGACCTGCAGGCCGGCATCGAGGACAAGTTCGCACTCCAGCCCTCGAATACCGATGCGATGATGACGCTCTACAACAACGTCGCGCGCATCCTGCGCACCCGCTATCCGCAGAGCCCGACGCTGATCGGCGGCATGGCCTACGCGAACGTCACCATCCCCCCGCAGCAGGTGACCACCATCGAACCGAACGTGGTGATGTGGTTGGCGCCGATCGACATCGATCCCAACCATGGCATGGACGACGTGAATTCACCACCCAGGCAGGAATACCGCGCGATGATGCAGCGGTGGGCCACGCTGATGTCCGGTCGTCTGGCGATCTACGACTACGATCAAGGCCAACTGGTGTGGCGCGACCTGCCCAATCCATCGCATTACGCCTTCGCGCAGGACGTGAAACATTACCGCGCGGCGAAGATCCTTGGCATCGGCACGGAAAGTCGCGGTGCCACCGCGACCACGTTCCTCAATCTGTTCTTCCGTGGTCAACTGATGTGGAACCCGGACGCCGACGTGACGGCGCTGCTGGCGGAGTTTTACCCCGCGTTCTACGGCCCGGCGGCCAAACCGATGGCGGACTACTGGGGCGCGTTGTTCGCGGCGTGGGAACAGACGCTGTCGACCGAACACGAATTCCCCGCCGCTCCGGTTATCTATACGCCGGAGCTGCTGACGACGCTCAAACAACACCTCGTTCTCGCCCAACAGGCGATTGCACCGCTGCGCGCCAAGGACAAGCCAAGCCGCAACGAGAAACTGTACGTCGACCGCCTGCATTTCACCGAACTGTCGTTTGCCGTCATCGACGGTTACTTCGCCATGGTGCAGGCCGCCGCGGGTCGCTGCGACTATCTCGCCGCCGTCGCAGCGGGTGAACGTGGCTTGGCTGCGCGTGAACAATTGACCGTGATGAACCCGACCTTCACCACCTACAAGGCGATCGGCGAAAACGGCCCAGCATGGTGGCCCGGTGAGGTGGAACACATGCGCGAACTGGCGGCGCTGACCAATGGCAACAAAGGCACGCTGATCACGCCGGCTCCGCTGACATGGGCTTTCCGTCGTGATCCCCACGACACGGGCCTCTCGCGCGGTTGGTATTACACCGACGCCGACCTGACGTGGTGGAATGCGGAAGGCAGCAAACTCAGCGCCGCTGCGCGTCTGACGGATCCGCAAGCCTGGGAACTGCTGCGCACCGACCTCTACCTCCAAGGCCAAGGCATCCGCCACGCTGACCGTCAAAGCTACACCGGCCACTACTGGTACCAGACCACGCTGGAGCTGACCGCTGACCAGATCGCCGGCCCGGTCCACGTGCACTTCCCAGGGCTCTTCAATCAGTGTTGGTTGTACCTCAATGGCCAGCTCGTCGCCCACCGCCCCTTCCCCGAACCGTGGTGGCGCAACGACTACCGCTTCTCCTGGGACATCGACCTGACCGGCAAGCTCAAAGCCGGAAAAAACCAGGTCACCCTGCGCGGCCACTGCCCGCATCACTTCGGCGGCATGTTCCGCCGACCGTTCCTGTACCGGGCCGCGGGGAAATAACCGGCTCTGTTCAGAACGGTCTGCGGCTCAAGCCGACTCGCCCGCCGGTTTCTCCGGCGCTGCAGCGATTGCTGCGGCCGCGATCGGTTCTGCTGGTTTCGGCTCGACAGCTTTCGCCTCGATCTCCTTGCGCATCGCAGGGGTGATGAACAAGTGTTTGAGGAGCGAACGTTTGGTCAGATCCTTGCCATTCTTGTCGTAGCTGCGGCGAACGGAATCGAGCGAGAGCAGGGTGAATTGATCATCGTCGGCGCAGCTGGTGATCACGCAGTGATGGAACGAACTGGCGCCAGCCGGTGCCAGTGCGAGTTCGTTGACTGCGGCCGTGTCGCCGGCTTCGAGCCGACTGGTGAGCGCGTGCAGTTCGCCCTTCAGCAGGAATGGTCCATAGGCGACCACGGTATCAGCCCAGGTGCCGGTCTGTTCATTGAACGGAGTGCTACCGATGCCGGAACGCGGCAACCACACTGCCATGCCGACCAGGATCCCGGCCTCCGGCAACCACACCGCTCCCAGGACGTACCCGGTCGGAGTGGAACTTTTGATGCTCCACACGCCCGGCGCGTTGATCAGCTCGATGTACGTCTGGAGTTCACCTGGTGACCAGACCCACCCTGCCTTTGGGGCCACGGCATGTACGTAGCCGACCTACGACACGTATTCGGCCGCCAAGCCAATGATCAGGTGGTGGAGGCACGTGGGGTAGCGGCTGTGCCGCGACCGGCCGCACGATCCTGTCGACATCCTTCGTTCATCGTCGGTGCAGGTCGGGCCAGACCCTCGATTTGGGTTCGTGCGGCTCAACGTCCTGCCATGCTTGGCGCCATGCTGCAAACTTTCGGTTCTAGCTCCTGTCGGATCGCGTACCTCGTGCTGGTGATGTGCACGACGCTGGG
>JANPLC010000039.1:0-16331 GCA_031426335.1 Planctomycetota bacterium | reverse complement strand
CGCCGAACGCGAGCAGAACTTCACCGCCGCGATCGATCTCACGGCGGAGGATCCCCGTGACGTCATCAACCTGGAGGGCAGTTCCTCGATGGGCGAGATCAACCGCCTGTTCCACTTCATGGTGCTGCATGGCGACCGCGTCCAGATCGCGCCGCGGGCCGCCCTGGGGCTGGCGCGCTCACTGCTGCGCAGCGGGGATCGTGATGATCTCTTCCTCGCCCGCCGCGAATACGAGCGCTTTTGCGAAACTTATCCCACTCATCCGCTGATCTTCAGCGCGCTCACCGACCGTGCGCTCAGCTATTTGGTGTCCTACCGTGGTGAACACTACGACGTTGGCTCGCTGATCAGCGCCGCGGCGGTGGTCGACCAAGCGGAAATCGAAGCCGACGGCGACCCGGAACGCATCCGCGTGGTCGAAGCCTTGCGCACCCGCATCCGTGCCTGGCACCAGGACCGCGACCTGCAGGTCGCGCGCTGGTACGCGCAACGCGTGCAGTTCGGCTTGGCGTGGCTGGCCGCGCCCAAGGCCGAAACCACCCGTCCATGGGTCCAGTCCGCGCGTTACTACTACCGCGAAGTCATTCGCCGCGACAGCGGCTCGGCGAGCGGACGCGCTGCCGCCCTCGAACTGGCCACGCTGCCGCTGCCGACGGCGGGCGAACTCGGCGCACCACAAGCACTGCCGCCAGCGCCATGACCGGCGCGCGACGTGCGACGTGCGGAGTGCGGCTTTGGTTGACCAGATTCGCCGTCGTCGCGCTGCTGATTTCACTGATTCCGCTGATGTCGTGTTCCTACCGCGCTGCTGGTGTGCGCGCGCTGGGTGAACCAGTGCGGGTGGTGGTGAGCGTCAATCAAGGCCGCCTGGTGCGCATGCAGGGCTACCTGCAGGAGGAAGTCGCCGCAGCGATCGAACGCCGGCTCGGCTGGCAGGTCAGCCCTCTCGGCTCGGCCAAGATCGAACTGCACATCGATGAAGAGGTCATCACCAGCAGCGGAAGCAATGCGCGTGGCATCGCCAGCCGCTGGACCATCCACTGCCGCGGCCAGTCGTTATTCACCTCACGCCAGGGCAGCGCCAACAGCACGTGGAGCGGCACCGGCTACAGCGCTGGCCTGACCGACGAAGCCACCGCCTTACAACAGGCCGCCCGCAATGCCGCCGATCTGATCACCGTCTGGCTGGAAAATCAGTCCGAGCAGTGGCCGGTCGCTGCGCCGTAATCACGGCCACGTCAGCGATTGATGGCCCTGTGCACGGCGGCGACGAGCGCCGCTGACGAACCGATGTCGGTGGCGATGTCGACATGCATATCACGATCGGTCATGGCCGAGGCCAGTGCGATGCCGAGATCGCTGCCACAGGCCACCAGCGGTCCCGGACCAGCGAGATCCAGATCCGCCAGCGGCAGCGGCACCAAGCTGGTGCACAGCAACACGCCGACGCGATGACCCGCCTCGGCCAGCAACGTCACCGCCGCGTTCGCCACCGACAAAGTGCGGTAATCGCACACCACGGTCGCGGCACCGCCATGAACCAGCCAACGACCATGCCCAGGGTGGAAGGCCTGCTGATCCGCCCATGGTGGCAGCGCCGATGGGACCGTCGGCGGCAGACCGATGACTACCGGATCCTCACACGACAGCGCGAACGCCAGCATCGCCGCGGTCTCACGGGTGTCTGCCGGCACCAGCACCCACCAGCCGATCAGCGGCGCGAGGTGCGGTCTGGGCGGCAGATCGTTAGCATTCATCAGCAGCTTGATTCCAAGCCCACGCCGACCGATCTGCTGCAAGGCATCGAGCCAGGGTTTCACATCAATGCCGGACGGCAGGCGCCAACACACCCGCCGACCTTCACCCGCCAGTTGCGCGAGCGCGCCGAGGACCGCCGCACCCGGCACCTGGTCGCGCCAACCGGCAGCCAAATTCGCCACCACCAGATCCGGTTCACGCGCCGCCATCCACGCGAGCCAATCGCTCGCTGCCGCCAGCGGCAGGCTGGCAGCATCCACCGGCCACGGCGGCAAGGCTCCCGGCAGCAGCGTGCGCAAGTTCACCGGTGGCCATTCGCGTCGCAGATCGCTGGCGGGTGGCAACGATGCGGCGTCGAGCGGTGGGCTCAGGCACACCAACGGACCAGCGCCGTCGCGCCGCCAACCCAGATCAATCAGCGGAGCGATCAGCGCCGCGCTGCCGCCCACCACCACCAGGGTCAGTGTGGTCAGGTGCAGCCGCACCGCCAGCGCTGCGGCGGCAAATAATTGCTGGTCGGTTAACGCCGAAGCGGGCAAGGCCACCGCCACCCGCCCGCCACGCGGGGTCTCGACCGCGGCGGCGCCACAGGCAGCCGCGAGCAACATGCCGCCGCTGGCACCCAGCCATTCGCAGCGACCACGCAACTCCGCCGGCAACGCCCCGATCAGGCGCTGGTCGCAAAAAAGCCGAGATCGCGCGGGAAAGACCGCGTCCGTGCTGAAGGCGGTTAAAAAGGGAATGAGTGGTTCATCCGCTGAACGTTCCGACATCCGTGTACTCCATCGTGCTTGCCGTCCGTGGCAGGCGGGGATGCTCGCGAGCGCCTGCTTGGTGGGCAAGGACCGAGAGTGTTTTCTTCATACGCACCCGTACAGAGTTGCCATGCCCACCGTCGCCATCGTCGGAGCCTCCAACAAGCCCGAACGTTACAGTCACCAAGCGGTGCTGAAGTACCGCGAGCGCGGATACACCGTGTGGCCGGTGCATCCGGCAGGCGGGATCATCGCGGAATTGCCGGTGTTCCGTGATCTGGCCGCGCTGCCCGGGCGACCAGACATCATCTGCATGTACGTGAACCCCACCGCGGGTTTGGCCATGCTCGACCAGATCGTCGCCTGTGCCCCGCAGGTGCTGTGGCTGAATCCCGGTGCTGATGGCGAGCCGCTCGCCAGCGCGGCACGTGCACGTGGGATCAAAGTGATGGAGGCCTGCACCCTGGTGGTGCTCGGCTACGGCGATCCGCTCAAGCAGGTCACGTGAGTGAAAGTCACGTGAGCACTCCGCAGACCTTGCCATGACCACCGGTATGGATGACGACTCGTTTGATACTGCCCATGCCTCACCGGGCACCCGTCGGCTGACCGGCATTATCGCGCTCGTGGTCGCTATCGCGCTCGCAATCGGACTGGCCGGCGTCTGGCCCACTACCGCGCCAGCCGCTCCGCCGCCACCGCCGCCCGCCGGCTTCCCCATCGACTACTGGGATTGGGGCGTCAACCGCACGCTCAGCACCGCCGAACGCCAAGCGCTCGACCTGATGGGTGGTACGGAAGTGTTCTCGCTTTGCGGCATGATCCAGCCGTGGCGCGACGAATGGTTGTGGGAGCCGCAGGGCCGGCCCTCGTCACCCATTCCTGGGCGACGTCAGCATCTGGTGGTGCGCATCGACTCAGCCATCGCCAAACAGATGGATGCGGGCATCAGTGAACGTCTGATCCCGCTGGTGGTCGACGGCTGGACACGCAACCGCAACGCGGCGACCATCGGGATTCAAATCGACTGCGACGTACCGACCAAACGCCTCGCTGCCTATGCTGAAGTCCTGCGCGCGCTGCGCGCCGCGTTGCCGGAAGGCACCCATCTGTCGGTGACCATGCTGCTCGACTGGGCCCACAGCCGCGATCTGCCGGTGCTGATGGCGAGTGTCGATTCGATCGTGCCGCAATTCTACAACGCCTACCTGCCGATCGACCTCAGTGGGCAGACACCACTGGTCGGAGGCAGCGATCTGGAGCGGGTGGTGAAAAAGCTGGAGGCCATCGGACGTCCGTACCGCATCGGTCTGGCCACCTACGAACAGTGCAGCCTCTATGACGCCACCGGCACGCTGCTGCGCCCCGCGATCCCGCTGTCGCCGGAGCAGGTGCTGAACGCCGGCGGCATCGCCCAACGCGTGCTGCGTGGCGACGAAAACGTGCTGATCGTGCGCATGCCGCAGGCCGCCAAGGTCGGCAGTTTTTCACTCACCACTGGTCAAGTGCTGGCCTTCGCTTGTGGCACGCCCACGGGCTTGGCCAAACACCTTGCCGACCTGCGGAGGCTCGCACCACGCCATTGTGCTGGGGTGCTGTTGTTCCGTCTGCCCGGGCGCGAAGTCACCCATTCCTTATCGCTCGCCCAGGTCGCCGCCGCCGCGACCGCAACTGTACGGCCAGCACTCCTAATCGCGCGCCTGGAGCCGCTGGGCAATGACCATCACGCGCTGATCGTCAGCAACCAGGGCGATGAGGATTTCATCGATTTCACCCAGCCCGCCCGCGTCCTGATCCGCACGCCCGGCGCCGAGATCCAGCCAACGCGGCTGCCGGATTTCGGCTCGGCAATCGCCCGCGAGGTGACGTCAGACAATGGCCGGCGAGAAACCCTGGAGCTCTACATCGGACTGCTGCGTGCGGGGGATGTGCTGACCATCGAAGATCTGCAGATCACCACCACGGATGGCAGCCGACCACGGATCGAGGGTGTGCTGCAGCAGGGCGAGCAGAGCCGACCGCTCGGCCGCTGATCGACTACTTCAACGCGCCGACAATCGTCCGCGCATTATGCGCGAACATGCCAAGGTAGCTGTCGCCCAGGCGCCCAGGCAGGTCGAGGCTGTCCGCCAGCAAGGTGCCGCCCAGACGCGCGCCGGCTTCGATGCCGAGGCGTTCGACGATCTTGGGATTGGCCGATGATTCGATGAACACCGCCGGCACGCCACGGGTGCGCAGCAAGGTGATGAGTTTGGCGAAGCGGGCGGGATCTGGTTCCTGGCCGGTGGTGATGCCTTCGACCGGCACCACTTCCAAACCGTAGGCGCGCGCGAAGTACGCCATCGCATCGTGGCTGGTGACCAGCACGCGACGTTCGACTGGCAGCGTGGCGATCTGTTTCTTCACCCACGCGTCGACGACGCGCAGCTGTGCTTGGTAGAGTTCCGTCCAGGCGGCGTAGTCGGCAGTCCCGGCAGCGTCCGCCGCAGTGAACGCATCGCGCAGGTTGGCGACGTAACGCATGCCGTTCTTCGCATCATGCCACGCGTGGGGATCCTGATCACCACCATGTTCGTGGCCATCGGCATGGGCATGCGCGCCCGCGGTCATGCCCTCAATGCCGGTCGAGGCGATCACGACACGATCACGTGCGACGCCCGCCGCGCTGATCAGCTGATCGATCCAACCCTCATAACCGAGGCCGTTGACCACCACCACACGTGCACCAGCGATCACTCGCACATCGTCGGGAGTCGGTTGGAAGGTGTGCGGATCGGCGCCAGCGCGCATCAGGCTGACAACCTCGACCCGTCCGCCGCCGACTTGGCGCGCGAGGTCGGCCAAGATGGTCGTGGTGCAAACGACCTTGAACGGAGCGCTGTCGGCCGCGACCACGCCGGTGCAGAGGACGACGCTGGCCAAGAGCAGGAGGACTGGGTTCATGTAATACTTCGTAATACCGTAGCCCGGCCCGGCAAGTCCGAGTTCCCAATCCACCACATCAAAGCCACAACCCCGAATCAGGATATTCAACGCCCAGTCGCCAAGACGCCAAGTGAAGCAGAGAATAGCAGGCAAAAATCTCGACTGTGAATCCTCTCAACAACCTGTCTTTCCCTTGGCGGCTTGGCGGCTTGGCGTTGGAAGTCTCTCAGGGGGACCTCATTGGATGTGCAGCCCAGCGCTGGGCCCACTCGGCGGTAACATTCCTCACTCGTCATCCCGCCTTCTGCATTCGATTGACCCCCCTCCCGCCCCGCCCACCCTGCCCGACCTCATGGCTGTCGACCACCTCCCATCCAAGGCCGCCGGCCCCGGTTCCTACGTCAACCGCGCATTGTTCCTGCTGTTGATCGGTCTGACGGTGGTGCTGTTCCCCCCGCTCGCCGAACGCCAGCCGTGGCACGACTCGTTCGCCACGTACTTCATCGCCATCGTCTTGGAGGCGGTGCCGTACATCCTGATCGGTTCGCTGCTCGCGGGGCTGATTGAGTTGTTCATGCCGGCGACGTTGCTGCCGAGGTTGGCCAAGCGTCTCGGCTTGTTCGGCATTCCCGCCACCGCGTTAGCGGCACCCGCGTTTCCGGCCTGTGAATGCGGCGTGTTGGCAGTCGCGCGTGGGTTGATGCGCAAAGGCCTGCCGCTGCCGCATACCGTGACTTACCTGATCGCTGGCCCGATCATGAACCCGACGGTGTTGTTCACCACGTGGCTGGCGTTCCAGGACGCGCGGTACCCGATCCTGCGCGCGGTCGGCGCGTTGTTCGTCGCCGTCATTGTAGGCTACCTCCTCTGGCGCATGGATCCGCGCAAGATCCTGCTGCCCAAGGTCAGTGATTCGTTGGCCAAGGGTGATGACGGCCACGGCCACGGCCATCAGCACGACCACAGCCATCAGCATGGTGATGGCTGTGCCGACGACTGCCACGATCATCCGGCACCGCTGGTCAATCTCGGCGCGGCGCTGAAAAAACCGGGAGCGGCGGTGGTGATGGATGTCACCGCACCAGTCGTTGCGACAAAGCCGCGACGCTCGTTCCGTCAGACCATGGGCCAACTCTCCGCCAACGTCATCGACCACTTCCTGGAAATGGCAGCGTTCTTTCTGATGGGCGTGTTCATCGCCGCAGCGATGAAGACCTATTTCGGCAGCGCGGGATTCTCCGACGTCGCCTCCAGCGTGATTCTTGCGCCACTCGCGATGATGCTGCTCGCTTTCATCTTGTCGTTGTGCGCTGAAGCGGATGCCTTCGTCGCGGCGTCGTTCAGCGAATTCTCGTTGGCGGCTCTGCTCGCGTTCCTGGTCTTCGGACCGATGTTCGACATCAAACTGCTGCTGATGTACCGCGTGGTGTTCCGCTCGTGGTTCATCTTTGCCATCGCTGGCGCCATGGCAGTACTGGTGCTGTTCTACGTCTTGGCGCTGGTGCCACTGCTCGATGCCGGCCTCACCAGTATGGGCATCGGTCGGGCCGCTCTATGAATCCCGCACGTTTGGTGCAGAGCATCGGCTGGATGGCGTTCCTCGCCGCGTTGCTGGTCGGCGGCGGTTACGCCAGCTACATCGCGGCGTGGCAGCAGTGGGTGCTGATCGCAGCGACGGCGTTGTTCGGCGGCCTGGTGCTGATCGATGCATTGGTCAATCGTGCCAGCGATCACCACGACCACGACCACCACGATCACGATCACGGCAACACTACCGATCAATGGGTACAGACGCTGGTGCATCTGATTCCACTGTTCCTCTTCCTGACCCTGGGCGTGACCACGCTGGGATCGCAGCCGATCGTCGACTTCACGAAGCCGGCGCCGATGAGCGTGTTGACCAGCCGCCACGCCGCAGACGAGAAACCACCCGCGGCGCAGACGCCGCCGCCGGCACTCGGCAACGAGCAAAATTCCGTCGTTGCCGCACCCGTACCAGTGAAGACCGACACCGCGACACCGCCGCCAATCCTGCTCGACGGCCCGACGCCGGCGGACCCCACCGCCACGCCGAACACCGCCAAAGATCCGGCGATCCCAGCTGCGGTGCCGCTGCCGCTGATGGAACTCTACTACCCGAAAAAACATCTCGGCGTCACCCGGGTGGAAACCATCGGACGGTTGATGATCCCGACGCAGGAGGAGATCGACAAGGTCCCGCCCGAAATCGATCGCGCTGATCTCAAGTTGCTGCTCTACCGCTACGTCATGACCTGCTGCGCGGCAGATGCCTCGCCGGTGTTCGTGGTGCTGCGTGGTCGTGAAGCGAGCGAACTCAAAGTTGATGATTGGGTGAAGATCACTGGAACCTGGATCCCGGCACCGGGCCTCGGCGACATGGCGAAGATAGAAGTCGATTCAATGACGGTGATCGAGCAGCCGACGGAGCCGTTCTTGCAGGCGCCGAAGGAGTGACGAGAACCCCGCCGCCGCCTGTGACCGCCTGGATGTCAGCGCCATGCTAAAAAAAGTCGAATACGGCTTGGAACACGTGATCTTCTGGAGCCGCTGGCTCCAGGCACCGATCTATGTCGGCCTGATCTTCGCGCAGGTGCTCTACTGCTACAAGTTCGGGGTCTCCGTCTGGCACCTGTTCGAGAAGGTCGGGGCCAGCGAAATGGTCTTCCTGCTCTTGGTGCTGGAACTGATCGACATCGCGATGGTCGCCAACCTCATCACCATGGTGGTGATCGGCGGCTACGCGACCTTCGTCAGCAAACTCGATCTCGACAAGACCGCGGACAAACCGGACTGGCTGGAACACATCGATCCAGGAGCGATCAAGATCAAGCTCGCCACCTCGCTGGTCGGCATCAGCTCGATCCACCTGCTCAAGAGCTTCATCGAGGTGGGCAATCCCAACCTCGTCCTCGAACCGGGACTCATCAAGGCGACGCACACTGACATCATGTGGCAGGTGATCATCCATATGACCTTCGTGGTCTCGACGCTGATGCTGGCGCTCAGCGAGTTCATCATGCACCGGCGTTACCCGGCGAATGCAGCGCCGCTCAGCGCTCCGCCGGACAAAAACCTGTAGCGAGGCTTGCGCCCCAACTCGACTTCGCCGCTGCGCGGCTCGCATGCTGCGCTTGTGGTTTCGCAACAGCAGCGCTTCGCGGTGATCACGCTGGTGCGACACCGGCTGCGCCGGTGAGTTTTGCTGCGCAAAACCAAGCCTGTCCCCGCTCACGCGCGCAGGCGCGTTCGGGGGATTGTTGTTCGCGGGGCTTTGCCCCGCTACACCCCACCAGGGCCTCTCCGGCCCTGGACCCGCACTCGCCGCCGACGCGACAGGTCGTACCGCCATACTGCGGCGACTTGCGCTGAGCATACGCGTCGGTGATGCTCCTGCCGTGCCTGTCCGCGTGCCCGCCCTTGATACCAGCGCCTCGTTCGCCACTCCGGAACACATCGCGTTCACCTTCCGCATCGCCGGACCGATGATCCGGTTCTGGGCCTGGGTGATCGATTTCCTCCTGCGCGTGGTCTTCATGGGCCTGTTGGCCATCCCGCTGTTGGCCTTCGGGGTGGAGATCGGCATCGGTATCTGGCTGGTGCTGTTCTTCTTCGTCGATTGGCTGCTCGGCGGCCTGATCGAATGGCGCTGGGAAGGTTTTACGCCTGGGAAAAAAATGTGCGGCATCCGCGTGATCGGCGTCGACGGTCTGCCCGCTGGCGGGGGCGCGTGTTTCCTGCGCAACGTGCTGCGTTTTGCCGACAGCTTCCCAACCTTTGCCACCGGACTGATCGCCATGGTCGCTTCGGGAAGATTCCAGCGCCTGGGGGATCTCGCCGGTGGCACGCTGGTGGTGTACGCCGACGGCGCAGGCAGCGCGCGGCCGGTGCGACTGAAAGACGCCAAGGTCGATCAGGCGGCCAGCGAACTGCCGGCTGAGACCCAGTCGGTAGTCGACGGCACCACCTTGCGCGCCGTGGTTGGCTACGTCGCTCGCCGTGGTGGCTTGCATCCGCAGCGGCGCGCAGAGATGGCCAAACCTCTGGCGCTCGCGCTCGCCGCCCGCCTGGAGCTGCCGCGTCCGAAAGATCCGGACCTGCTGTTGTGCGCGGTCTACCAGCGCCTCGCAGCCCCGGCCGGCGAACGCGGCGAACTGCAAGTGGCTTCACGTGCCGCTGGCTACCTCGCCAAACGCCAACGCACCTGGGCGGAAACCGAAGAGGTGCTGAAGAAAGGCACGTTGGGCGCGGGCGCACGCACCACCGGCAATGATCCGCCGCCCGCGCGTTTCGCCGCGCTCTACCGTTCCGCCTGCGCTGATCTGGCGTTGGCGGATGCCTACCACCTGCCGGAATCCACTGTCGGTTACCTGCACCACTTGGTGGCGCGCGCGCACCTGCGTTTCTACCGGCGTTTGAGCATCTCCTGGCAACACATCTCGCATCAGGTACTGGTCGAGGTTCCTGGTCGGCTCTACGGCGACGGCTGCCTGCGCACCGCGTTGCTGGCCTTCTATGGCACGTTCTTCCTCAGCGCGCTGCTCGGCTGGGCGAATCCCGAGGCGGCGCAGGCCTACCTCAGCGAAGGGATGGTCGACGACCTCAAAGAGATGTACGCCGAGCCGCCGAACAAACGCTCCGTCGAACAAGGCGGCGTGATGTACGGCTTCTACATCAGCAACAACGTCGGCATCACCCTGGCCTGTTTCGCCAGCGGCATCTTCGCCGGCATCGGCTCGCTGCTGTGGTTGGCCGCCAACGGCGTCTTTCTCGGTTTCTGCTTCGGCTACATGGCCACCGTCGATGCCTCGACCAAACTGCACTTCTTCGAGTTCGTCACCGCGCACGGACCGTTCGAGTTGACCGGCATCGCGCTGGGTGGCGCGGCCGGACTGCGCCTTGGCCTGGGGTTGGTGCGCACGCGTGGACTGCCGCGGCTGGCGTCGTTGATGCGTTCGGCGCGCGAGTCGGTGCCGATCATCGCGGTCGCAGCCGTGTTGGTGGCAACCGCGGCGCCGATCGAGGCCTTCGTTTCGCCGTCGGGTCTGCCGTGGGCGGCCAAAGGCGTGGTGGCACTGGTGTGTGCGGCATTGCTGGTGTTCTACCTCGTGGTGCTCGGGCGGCGCGCGCAGGGACGCATGAGCACAGTCGTCGATGATGGTGACGCATGAAGACGCGTGACGTGCGGCGCTTCGCCCCATGAACATCGACCGCACCACCATCGTCGTGCGCGAGCGCCGGCTGCCGGAGTTGTACGACCTCGCACTGCTGGTGATCCGCCGGCATTTCTGGGCGCTCGGCCTGCTCGCGCTGGTCGGCTGCGGTCCCTTCGTGGTGCTCAACTGGTGGCTGCTGTCTGGTCATGGCGACGAGGCGTGGGGGACCTGGTATCCCTGCTTGCTGCTGATCGCGATCGAAGGTCCCTTCGCTACCGCGCCGATCGCCGCGTACCTGGGTACCGCCTTGTTCGACGAAGAGCCCCGCGTCGCCACGGCGTTGCGGCAGGGGCTGGCACGCTGGTGGGCGCTGCTGCTGTTCGGCCTCTACCGCGGACTGTTGGCGGTGTGCCCGCTGTTGCTGGTGTTGTACCCGCCGCATGCCGCCGAGGTCTGTGTGCTTGAGCGCCAAACGCTGGGAGCGACCTGGCGCCGCGCCAACGCTTTGCGCACGGTGTGGAGCACGGAATGGGTGACGCATCTGTTGATCGCTGGTCCGTTGCTGGCCATCGGGCTGATGTGCCTGATCGGTACGGTGGAGATGATCACCTCGCTGCTGCTGCACGCCGACTTGCTGGGCGAAGACCAGGCGCTGACGTCCTACATTCCTGGGGCCAGCATCGCTCCGCACCTCGCCGCGTGGCTGGTGATGAGCTACCTGGCGGTGGTGCGGTTCCTCTCTTACATCGATCTGCGCACCCGCCGCGAAGGCTGGGAAACTGATTTGGCGCTGCGGCGGGCCGCACAACGGCTGGAGCCGAGCGTATGAGCAGACTCGTGCGCTCCCTGTTGCTGCTGCTCATCGTCGCGTTGCACGCACCGCTGCCCGCCGTCGAGGGTGATCCCGCACGTGACGCGCTGCGCACGCAGGCGCCACCGTGGTACGACGCCAAGGCCGACGATTGGCAGCGCATCGCCGCCCGCGCACCAGACACGCCGAAGGCCCGCGATTCCTCCGGCGGTCTCGACGTACCCAGCGGTATCGGCAGTCTTTTTTCGTGGCTGATGATCGCGCTGGTGGTGGCGGCGACCGCGTGGCTGATCTGGCAGCTGGTACGCAACCTGATCACCGAACGCGGCGCACCGGTGGCCGAGGTCCGCCGTGCCGCCGTGGCGCGGGCGGTCGCCGACCTCAGCGCGTTGCCGTTCGCCGACAGCGAATCGGTCAAGGATCCGGAGGCCGCGCTGGAACGCGCGATCGCCGAGCGTGATTGGCGGCGCGCGGTGGCCTGGAGCTACGCGCTGCATCTGGTCGAACTCGATCACGCCGGCGCCCTGCGCGTGAGCAAGGGCACCACCAATCGCGGCTACTTGCGCATGCTCGCGAGCTGGGCGGAGGAACGCGCCACCCGGCGGACTCTGACGCCGCTGCTGAACGACGCGGTCAGCACCTTCGAACGCACCTGGTTCGGCCATCACCCCGCCGATCAGACGCTGGTGCAAAGTTTGGAACTGGGACGTATGCACCTGCATGAGATCCTCGCCAAGGATCAGCCGGCATGAGTTCACCCCGCACTTGGCTCGCCGCGGTGATCGCTCTGCTCCTGACCGGCTGCGGCGATCCACTCGATTCGCGTTACGGCGTCACCGATCCCGGTAGCGTCAACGGCTGCGCCGTGCTGCACGAGGTGTTCAAGGGCCAGACCAACTTGCGTGACGCCGAGGTCATCGGCCCACGCCTGGAAGAGGACGGCGAACTGCTGATCCACGTCGCGCGTCAGCGCTCGGTGCCGGATGATGAGTCGTGCGCCTGGCTTGAGAGCTGGCTGCGCGAACAGGATGGACGCCAAGCCCTGCTGATCCTGCGCGGCGGCAACCTCACCAGCTGGTTGTGCCGGCGTTGGGCCGACCAAGCCCGCCAGGAAGCCAAACGCAGTCCGAGCGATGCGGGCAAACTCGAATCCCTGGCGCAGCAGTTGGAGAAACGCGCCGCGGCCGAGGACGACAACGCCAACAATATCTTCGACAGCGATGATGGTGTCTGCCCACTGTTCCGCCTCAAACGCAGCGCGCCGGTGATTCCGACGGCGATCAACGGCCTGGGTCTGAGCGAAGTTCCGTTGGCGATGCGGGTGACCGGTTCGTTGTCACTCAGCGCGGAACCCGCGGACGAGCAGCACGGAAAAAAGGACCACGAGGACACCGGCAGCAAACCCGCGAAGAAGCCCGCGAAGAAGCCCGTAGTGGAAGCCGAGCCGGAAGTGGAGTTCGAAGCGCTGATCACGCTCACGGCCAGCGCCGCCACCGGGGGCGTCGAAGCGGCGGCCCACGCGGTTCCCTGGGCCATCGCCATCCCCTATGGCGATAGCCGGCTGGTGGTGGTGCTCGACGCGCTGCCGCTGCTCGACGGTGCACAACCCGACCCAGCAGCACGCAAACTGCTGCATGCCCTGGTTGACGAGGTGACGGACTTCCACGGCAGCGACCCGCATACCACCTGGGTGAAGTACCTGCGTATCCGCGGCGACGGCGGCCCGCCCAATCCCATGCTGGCGGTGCTGACTCGCGCACCGATCTCGTACATCTCGTGGCATTTCGTGGTGTTCCTGGTGGTGCTCGCCCTTGCTGGCGCCGCGTGGCTCGGCCGGCGCGAAGCACCCCGCGAAACTCGCCAGGACCGCTTTTCACGGCACGTGTTGGCGCTGGCGACCCGTTTGCGCGATGGCGGCTACGCCGCGTGGTGTGCGCGCGCGATCGCGCGCGCTGGTCTGCGCCACCGCCAGCCGCCGCCCGCGTTGCTAGATGCCGATGAAGCGCGTCGTTGGCTGCTGACACTCACTGATGCCGCCGCTGATTCGGCTGCTGATTCGGCAAGAAGACGCCAACCGACTACCCCGCCCTCCGTTTCAACCCGAGGTTCCCATGACCACCCTGACTCCACCGACTCCTGACGAACTCGCCCAGGCCAGCACCCTGCTGAACGCTTGCCGTGGCGAGCTGGGCAAACTCTTCGTCGGCCAGCAGGCGCTGGTCGACGGGGTGCTCAATGCGGTGGTCGCCAACGGCCATGTGCTGGTCGAAAGTGTGCCCGGGCTGGGCAAGACGCTGCTGGTGAAAGCCATCGCGCGCATCCTGGGGCTGGCGACCAACCGCATCCAGTTCACGCCCGACCTGATGCCGGCCGACATCACCGGCAGCCACGTGTTCGATCTCGCCGAACGCAAATTCGTCTTCCACCAGGGCCCGGTGTTCTGCCAGTTCCTACTCGCTGACGAACTCAATCGCGCGCCGGCCAAGACCCACGCCGCGCTGCTCGAAGTCATGCAGGAACGCCAGGTCACGCTTGATGGTCGCCACTACGCGAT
Source organism: Planctomycetota bacterium (assembly GCA_031426335.1). Classification (GTDB taxonomy): domain Bacteria; phylum Planctomycetota; class UBA11346; order UBA11346; family UBA11346; genus BOG-1363. The sequence goes on along the minus strand of JANPLC010000039.1, from coordinate 2,354 downwards.
GAAGCCGCCGTTCCTGGTGATGGCGACGCAGAACCCGATCGAAAACGAAGGCACCTACTCCCTGCCCGAAGCACAGCTGGATCGATTCCTCTTCAAGCTGGTAATGGATTACCCAGGAGAAGCCGATGAGCAGCGCATCCTTACCCTGCATCTCGCGGACAGTTCGCCGGAACGCATCCTCGCCGAACAGGTCCAAGCGGTAACCAACTCAGCGGGCGTGCTCGCGCTGCAGAGTTTTGCCGCGCGACTGACGGTCGATGCCTCGATCGTCACCTACATCACCAGCCTGGTGCGCCGCACCCGCGGCTACCCAGGGCTGTTCCTCGGCGCCAGTCCGCGTGCTGGCATCGCCATGCTCGCCGCCGGACGCGCCGCCGCGCTCGCCGCCGGACGCACCTTTGTCACGCCCGATGATATCGCTGAGGTCGCGCTGCCAGCGCTGCGTCACCGCGTGATCCTCAGCCCTGAGGCCGAGGTCGAAGGCAAAAAGGTCGACGGCATCCTCGGCGAATTGCTGAAGAGCGTCGAAGTGCCACGAGGGACAGAGGCAAAGGGGCTAGGGGCGAGGGGCTAGGGTCGTGGAAGAACGATCCCTCGGCCTCCAGTCGCTGCTGATCAGACGACGATTCGATCAGCGAAAAAAACCACACGGATCTGAACCGATGCCATCACACAACCCTAGCCCCTCGCCCCTAACCCCTTTTCACCTCGCCCCTTCTCGCCGCCCCTAATCCCTTCCCAAATGTACCCCACCCGTCTCCTGGTGCTGCTGGTCCTGGTCCCTGCGCTGTTGTCGCTGGGCCTGGCGATCGACGTGTCGTACCTGCCCGCGCTGCTCGCCCTTGATGCGGTGGTGCTGGCGGTGGCGGCGCTCGACGGTTTTCGTGCGCTGCGGCTAGGACGCCTGCTGCGCGCCGAAATCAGCGCGCCGGTGACGTGGTCGCGCGGACGAGTCGAGCAAGTGACCGTCATGATCGACCATTTCGCTGGACGCGCCCGCACCATCCAGTTCGCCCTCGATCTGCCGCGCTCGTTCACCGTCGGGGACGACGCGCTGCAGTTGGAGCTGGCACCCAGGGCACGCGCCACCACCCAGGTGAAGGTCACGGCCGGCGAACGCGGCCGCTTCGCCATCGGCGGAGTGCATGTCGCGCTGGTCAGCCCGATGGGCCTGTGGCGACGCCAGGTGCTGCTCGGCGCTGAACGCGAGGTTCGGGTACAGCCCGACCTCAAACAGCTCGGTGAGTACGCGCTGCTGGCGCGCGCTGATCGTTTGGCCCTCATCGGCGTACGCCGCGCGGCGCGCATCGGCGGTGACACCGAATTCGAACGCCTGCGCGACTACCACAACAACGACTCACTGAACCGCATGGACTGGAAAGCCACCGCGCGGCGTGACCATCTGACGGTGCGCGATTACCGCACCAGCCAATCGCAGGGCCTGGTGCTGCTGGTCGACGCCGGACGCATGATGGTCTCGCGTCATGGTGGACTCAATCTGCTCGACCACGCGATCGACGCCGCGCTGATGTTGGCGTGGGTGGCGCTACGCCAAGGTGATCGCGTTGGTTTGGTCGCCTATGCCGACGGCGTGAAACGCTACGTGCCCTCTGCCGGCGGCCCACGCCAGATGCAGCGCCTGGTGCACGCGCTGCACGACCTGCACACCGAACGCGTCGAGAGCCGCCACGAGGAAGCCTTCCTCCACCTCGCCTCGCACGAGCGCAAACGCAGCCTGGTGGTGGCGCTGACGCACGTGCTCGACGAAGTCAACGCCGACCACCTCGAACGTCACTGCCGCCGGCTGGTCGGACGTCACCTGCCGATGGCGGTGCTGCTGCAGGATCGCGATCTGCACGACTTGCTGCCCGAGGCCAAAGACCTGGGCGCACGTCTGCGCCAGGAACCCGACCTACTGTGGAGCGCTGGCGCTGCCGCTTCGATCATCGGCTGGCGCCAGGAACTGGTCGAACGCCTGCGTCGTCACGGCTGCTTGGCGCTCGATGTCGCGCCGACGCAACTGACCTCCGGATTGGTCAGCCGGTATCTGGAAATCAAAGCACGCCACTTGCTCTAGCGAGGTTTGCGCCACGAGGGGGCGACCTCGGCAAGGCCGAGGTGTTGCGCGTTGCGCAACCAAACCTCGTCCCCGCTCGTGCGCGCAGGCGCACGAGCGGGGATTGTTGTTCGCGGACGCTGTCCGCTACGCCTGCCAGGGGCTCTGCCGCCCCTGGACCCGCACTTCCATATTTTGCACAGCCGCGCGACCCGGCCCTGGTGTCCGGCGCACGAGTCCTCATGTTCTGCCGAGCCCACAAGGAACCCTGATGACCGACAATCCCTATGCCGCTCCT
>JANPLC010000038.1:0-6251 GCA_031426335.1 Planctomycetota bacterium | reverse complement strand
TCCGCGCCGTCCTTGGCCTTGGCCATCTTCTCCTTCAAGGCGCTGAAGTCTTCTTTGAGTTTCACCGCATCTTCGCGACGGGTGGCCATGCTATTGGCCATTTCGAAGAACTCGGCTGCCGTCTTGTCTTTGTTCTCCTCGTACATTTCGTAGAGGTGTGTGGCGTCCATGCCCTTGTGGGTGTCGATGTCGGACACGCCCAAGGTCATCAACGAATCCCACACCTGTTCAGCAGTCAGACGACGCAACTTATGGCCCTGGAAGGCGTAAGCCTCTTCGGCCAGGTCCTGTTTCACCGCTTCACGTTGGTACGCTTCCGTGGTGTAGAGGATCTCTTGGAATTTCCGCAGATCGAACTTCACCGACACCATCACCCGGGAAAGGAAGTCCATCAGTTCGGGATTCGACGCGACGGTGTCGTCTTTGAGGTTGTCGACCGGCTCGATCAAGCCGGTACCCATGACTTTCTTCCACATGCGGTTGGCGATCACTTGAGCGAAACGCGGCTGGCTGGTCATCCAGCTGGCATAGGCCGCACGTGGCGTGGTGCCTTTGGTGATCTCCGCTTCACCGAACATCGCATGGGCATTAACGCTCGAGCCGGGCTTCGCATCGGCGTATTGGTAGTCGTGTGGCAGTTTCGTTGATGCGCTGTCGCTGTCCGTCACGCCTAGGCCGACGGTCTCACTCAACGCACGCATGGTGTTGCGCACTTGTGGCGGCGCGCTCTTGATCTTCTGCGCCAATTCGCGCATTTCCGGTCCGCGCTTCATCGTTTTCGACGATTCTTCGCGATAGCCCTTCTTTGCGGAGGTTCCGGCGGTGAACGCCGCCATCTCGAAATAATCCATCTGCGTCCACTTGTCATTCGGATGGTTATGGCACTGCGCACAGGCGAGCTGCGTGCCAAGGAACACCTGGATGGTGTTCGACATGTTGTCGAGCGGCATGCCGTAATCGCGAATGTAGTAACCGGTCGCACCATTGCCGCGTGCCAGCGCAGCACCTTCGGCCTGGATCAATTCACTGACGAATTTGTCGTAGGGCTTGTTGTCGCGCAGCGCTTGCTTGACCCAATCGATGTAGGGTTGTCCTGCATAGCGGTTCTGCAGTCGCGTCGACACCCGCAGCAGGTCGGCCCAGTAATTGTACTGATGGCTGAGGTAACCTTCGCTGCCGATCAGACTCTTCACCAGCTTTTCGCGTTTGTCGCTGCTCTTCTGATTCAGGAAGGCGGCGGATTCTTCGAGCGTCGGAATGCGACCGATCAGATCCAGGTAAGCGCGCCGCAGAAAAATCTCATCGCTTGCGCGTGGCAAAGCTTTGAAGTTCTTCGCCGCCAGCTGCGTGCTGACCAGCTTGTCGATGGTCGCACTCGCGCTCTTCAGCGCCGCTGCATCGAGTGGCTTCACCGCCGACTGCGCCGGAGCAGCGGCAGGTGCCTGGTCATCGAGGTGCACCGCTGGCAACGCAGCACGATCGCTCGGCCACTGCCAACCAAGGACCGCGATCCCCAAGACCAGGGGCACACCGACTTTTAACATGACCATGAGCTGCTGCATGGGAAACCTCGTTCAGGCAGGGACCGCCTGCTCTTGGTGGGTAATAGTGCCACGAAGCCGCCGGTGTCGCTGGTGGATTCTCCTACACCTGTACACGGGGCGGAATGGACACCGGGGATCGTCAAAACGCATCGCTGGGGCACATCACCGTGGAACGGTTCGGTAGCCGCAGAGGCGGAGAGGCAAGAAGAGGGCCGCAGAGCGAAAGAAGTCGGGCCGCTCTCATTGATATTCTCTGCGGCCCTCCTCGTACCTCTGCGGCTCTGCGGCTACCGAGTGGGCGACCAGCGATGCCCAACAACAAACCCCAGGACCACTGGCCCTGGGGTTTGCGAAACCTCGGATGTCGCTGACTTACGGCAGGAGCTTCACCTGGATGTTGCGGTACTTCACCTTGCTGCCCGGATCGTGGATCTGCAGGGCGAAGGTGCCGCTCGACAGCTGACGCTCGGGGCGCTTCAGATCGGCTGGCTCGGTGTAGTCAGTGATGACCTTGCCGTCGATCTTGGTGACGATGTGTTTGCCCTCGACGATGATCTCGTAGGTGAACCACACCTCGTCCTTCGCTGGTGCTTCGAAGTTGTCCTTCACGTTATAGAGGCCGGCGGTTTTCTTCGGATCACCGTGGGTGTTGTTGACCTGTGATTCGTACCCTTTGCTCGGCCAACCGTCCTTCTGGAAGGCGGTGTGGAAATAAATGCCGCTGTTCGAATTCTTGAACGTCATCACCTCGGCCTTGAAGTGGAAGTTCTTGAAGTCGTGGTTGGCCACCGCGCCGTCGTAGAAGACGTGGGCGCGATCACCGTTCACCACCAGGCAACCGTCTTCCAGCTTCAGGCCGGCGGGGTTCTCGTTGATCTTCCAACCGTCGAGGCTCTTGCCATCGAACAGCGAAACGAAGCCGTCATCGGCGGCGTTGAGCACGCCGCAAACGGCGACCGTGAGAGAAAGAGCGAGGGCAGACAGGATGCGCATGGAGTTCCTTGAGAGTGAAGGTGTGGGAGGAGTACCGTGACGGGCTCCGGGCGCTGAACCAGCCTCCGGAGTCGTCGGCAGAAGAAGGTGTCCCGCATGGCGTTGTTCCACCGCCGGTAGCGGCAAGAAAGCACGTACAGACACCGTCATCACAGGTATAGCACAACGCTACAGTCGGTTACCGGTGTCTTTCCCGTGGCACGGGCGTCTTGCCCGAGATCGTTGGTCGCTCGATCACGGGCGGGAGGCCCGTGCCACGGGAAAGACCGTCGAAACGGACGATCTGCCTGCTTGTTTTCAGTACTGCGGCGATCAGCATCCCCTCGTCATGAACACGCAGCGCATCGTCGTTATGGTGGCCTCCAAGCTCTCCAGTGCCTAGCACCGGAAGGACTCCCACTGCACGATTTTGCGCGGGGCGGCCTTCCAAGAAGGTCGCCCCGCTTGCGTTTCAGGGCCTGTGTAATTCCCGCCTGTATCACGCTTCATCTCAACCACCGCTCGAAAGGAGCATCCCATGTCCCGCCTTATTCCAGCCGTCGCCGTCGTAGGACTCGCCAGCAAACCGCAGATCCAGCCCACCCCTACCACCACCTTTCCTGACGGACCAACCCATGAACACCACCGCTGACACCACCCGCCCCACAACTCCCATCACCACGCGGACGCTGCGCCGTCTGACCGCCACCGCCCAACCGTTCCGGGCGACGGTCGACACCGCGCCGACACCGCTCGACCGCCTGCGCGCCACCCTGGACCTGATCGGCCAGGAGAAATGGCCCGGCGGCGACTACCACCCCGCTGACGCCGACGTCATCAACGCCTGGGATGCCACGCGCGCTGACGTCGCTCGTGATCCGGACGCGGCGATCGACCACCTCGATACGTTCGTGCGCACCCGTCAGGGCGAGCTGCGTGATCTGATGATCCGCGCACAGTACGGACAGGCGCCGACGCGGTTGTTGGCGCAGGTGGCGACGACGATCACCACCGAACTCCAGCGATACCGCCCCTGATCACCCGTTGGAGCGCGGTCTCACCCGCGCTCCAACGACATCTGTTCGCGGCCTACTCTGACGAGTGAGCGGATCAGCTAATCAAAGTGTTCGTCGTGCGGGTCGAAGGCCGGCACAGGGATGTTCACAATCTTGAGTTTCCCAATCGCGCGATGACGACAGCCCGGCTTGATCAACACGGTACTCATCGGCTTCACCGGAATCATCTCGCCATCAAGTTCCATGAACCCTTCACCCTCCAGGATCAGGTAGATCTCGGTGAGCTTCTTGTGGTAGTGGGTGCGCGCGTCTTCCTGGATGTCGACGTAGTGGATGGTCGCCACCTGGTTGTCGGGCTGGGCGAAGGCGCGTTTGGTCCAACCACAGGGGCAGCGCACGGCCTTGATGTCATCGAGCTGAGCGAAGAGGTAGTTCTTGGTCGCAGTGGTCATGACGGCTCCGGGAGTGGACAGAGGAAGCGCTGGCGGACGCGGGCAGCTTTTGGCAATATAACCGGCACGGACGCAATTACATGGCCAGACAGCGCCAAGATTTGGCAAAATCGATGGTCGCGCGCATCCCCCCTTCATCGGTGCGCTGCGAGGTGTTGTACGTCCAGCGTGGCACCTCGCCGGCCAAACATGAGTTCGCCAGCCATGCCCATCCGTTCTGGCAGGTCGAGATCGCCGTCGCCGGAGCGTTCCGTTGCCTCGCCGGCGATGATGAGCTGAGCCTGCGCCCAGGTGACGGCCTGCTGATTCCGGCCGGGCTCGCGCATGGGTTTTGTTACGACCGCCGCAGCCGCCATGTGTCGCTCAAGGTACGGGTCGACGGGGTCGCGCCACCGAGCGGGATCCTGGTGCTTTCCGACCTGCCAGCGTGGCCAGCGCTACGCGATTCGTTGGTGGCCTTGGTGGATCACGATCGCCCGGATCGCGCACGACAGCATGCCACCGGTCATCTGCTGGAGGCAATCATCACCCTCGCCGTCGCGCCGCGGGCTGAGCACGAGGAACCGCCGTCGATTGTCGAACACGTGCGCACCCTGGTCGAACACGGCGAGAACCGCCGCTGGAGCGTCGCTGCGGTGGCACGTGCGCTTGGTTTGTCGGCTGGGCATGCCTCAGCGGTGTTCCGCGCGCAGGCGGCGATGACGCTCAAATCGTTCCTCGACCAGGCGCGACAGGAAGCCGCCGCGCGTTTGCTCGCTGAGACCGATCATCCCATCAGTGAAATCGCTGAGCTGCTGGAGTTTCCCGACGTATTCGCCTTCTCACGTTTCGTCAGCCGCGTTGCTGGTGTCAGCCCACGTGCACTGCGGGAACGGTTGCGCCGAGCGCGTTGATGGTCATGTGATCTTCGCGGCACACGCACCCTGCTATCCTAGGACATCAACGGGTTTTCACTCAGCTTCCACGCTCTGGCTGATTCCTCGGATGACTCTCCTCCATTGGCACACCTGCCGCAGTACTCCTGGTGAACCAACCAAGGAGGTTATATGACCATTCCCCATCATCCCGACCTCGCAGAAGGCATTTAGCAGCAAGGCGCTCCCAATCGTGGTCCTCATCGTCCTGTTCATCACGGTCGTGGCCACGTACTACTGGTACGCCTGAGTCTGGTGTCTGAAGCCTCAGCGATTTACGTCATCGGTGGATGACCACCGGCGTGCATTTTCAGCTATTCACGATTGGCGGACGTGCGTATCGCAGTGCGGAGCCACAGCGCAGACCTGCGCTGTGGCGTGGTAGTCTGCTTATTTGACCGGTGCGGCCGGCTTGGGTGCTGCCGGGGTCAGGTACTTCGCCGGCACTTTCGCGCCAAGGCCGTACTTCTGCGCCGAGGCCGCGTAGGCCTCCGTGGCCTGGGGCATCTTCTTGGCGAGTTCCTTGGCGCGGTCTTCCGACTGCGGGTGGGTGCTCATGAAAGCCGGGCCGCTGCTGCCGAGGGCGGCGAAACGCTGCCAGAAAGCCACGGCTTCTTGTGGATCGTAGCCGGCCTTGGCCATGTAGTCCAAGCCCATGCTGTCGGCTTCGAGTTCGTGGCCGCGGCTGAACGGCAACACGACACCGACATTCGCCAAGCCACCGGCGGCAGCGAGGCTGAGGTTGGTGGTCGATTCGCTGTAGCCCTTGGCCTTCAGCACTTCGCCGAGGGTGGCGGTGGCGCCGTTGAGGATCACGCCCTGGCTCATGCGTTTGCCGCCGTGACGCGCGACCGCGTGGCCGATCTCGTGGCCCATGACGGCGGCGATGGCTGCTTCGTTCTGGCAGTACGCCAGGATGCCGGTGTAGAATGCGACTTTTCCACCGGGCAGGCAGAAGGCGTTGATCTGTTCGCTTTCGAGCAAGGTGAATTCCCAGGCGAACTTGTCGCCGCCGGGCACCACTGCAGCTAGGCGTTTGCCGACGCGTTCGATCATCGCGTTGGCCTCGGCGTCGGTGCAGCGTTTCTCGCTCGCGAGGACCTCTTGGTAGGCGGAGAGACCCATCTGGTTCTCTTCCGGCTCACTGTAGATGTTCACCTTGTCGGCGTAGCGCTGGACGCTGCTGCACGCGGTCGTGCCGGCGGTGACCGCGATGGCGATGGTGAGGACGGCGAAGAACGAGGCGAGAAAACGCATGGTGAGCTCCGTGGGCAGGAGTGGGGGTGTAGGCCATCCGTCAGCGACGACAAGCACGGTGCCTTCCCCGGGAGCGCGGGCCGCTGGCCCGCATGA
>JANPLC010000037.1:0-8287 GCA_031426335.1 Planctomycetota bacterium | reverse complement strand
CCGCGGCGCTCCATCAGGCCGCCCAGTGCGCGTGTGATGGCACCGGTGCCGCCCATCGCGAAGAACACGCCGTGTGCTCGTTCAAGGTAGTGAATCAACCCGTAAATGCTGGTGGTGTCAAACGGGTTGCCGCCCACCAATAACGGCTGAATCGAAAACGCCTGACGCAGCTTTTCATTTTTGAGAAAGGTTTTGACCAAACCCCAAACGGTGCGATCACAGCGCAGCCGGATCAAGCTTGGAATAATGCGCAGCATGGTACGGGCCGCTTGGCACGAACCTGCTCGATCGTCACCGGGGTTCCGGTGATGGCTGATAATGCGAGCGAAGTGCGGAGGATCTGGCCGCCGCCTTCGCCTTGAGAACCGTCGATGGTGATCATCATTACTCCAGATTTGAATCCGATGAGATGTCGAGGCAGATTCTGACTGCTCGACGCCGGGTGTTGATGAATCCAATGCACTCCACGATTGCGGTGAATGCCTCCATGAAACTACCCCAGTTGGTAAGGCGCAGGATTAGCCGGCCCTGGCCCGCAGACTCTTCTGCCAGCTCTTCAACGCAGTCGATCCATGCATCCATATTCCGGCCGTAGTGGGCAGGAAAATCCAACTGTTGGGAACTGGCGAGATGGAATGATGGCCAGCCGGTTACCTCACGGAGGTCCAGCCGCCGCTCAACTTCGACAACATGTCCTGCTTCGTAACTCGTGATCTCAAACCTAGCTTGATCAAATAGCTGAGATGGCAGAGCATCAGCTCCAAGTGCGTCTTTGAGCGATTCACAGTCATCGAGTGCGAGTCCAAGCTCATTGTGCTCCAGCCATTCGATCACCCGACGTGCAACTTCCGTCACGACTGGAGACGGAGACCGCGCAGAGGCGTGCCCGATCCCCTCTTTGATCAAGGACTCCACTCGCCGCCAATGAAACAGCATCCGTTTATCCATGGCCGCCCCATAAAACAGAGAACGGATAGAACACAGAGCACCAGAGGACCAGAGAGTTCATTTTGCTGAGAAGGTTGGGGCGAGAACAGGATGGATGAGTCGGTGGATGCCTGAAACCATCTGGTGTGAATTGAAGTTACAGAGCAAACCAATGGGAGCGGGGACGAGCTTGAGATAGGTAATCACCTGGGCCTTGTGGACCGGCTTGATCGAGTCGACTGCCTTGATCTCCACCACCACCAGATTCTCAACGAAGAGGTCAAACCTGAAGGTCTGCTGCAGTTGCTGACCACGGAAATGCACCGGAATCTCTCGTTGCCGTTCAAACTGAAGCCCAGCCTGGGCCAGGGCGATCCCCAGGCATTCTTCATAGACCGACTCCAACAACCCCGGACCAAGCTCACGATGTACCTCGATGCAACACCCAATAATCCGCTCCGTGAACTTGTTGATCGCAACCGGATCCACCTTCTCCACTGCTAACTCTCCTTCTGCTCTGGTTCTCTGGTGCTCTGTGTTCTATCCCTCTCCCTCAACCTTTCACGCACACAACCTGCTTCAACGTATGCACGACCTCCACGAGGTCCGACTGCGCCGCCATCACCGCATCGATATCCTTATAGGCCATCGGCGTCTCATCGATCACATCGCTATCTTTACGGCACTCGACGCCGGCGGTCGCCTTGGCGTGATCGTCCAAGGTGAACAGCTTCTTGGCCTTGGTGCGCGACATGGTGCGGCCGGCGCCGTGACTGCAGGAGCAGAACGACTCCGGGTTGCCCTTGCCGCGGACGATGTAGCTGCGGGCGCCCATCGAGCCTGGGATGATACCCAGGTCGCCGAGGCCGGCACGCACCGCGCCCTTGCGCGTCACCAGGCAGTCCTTGCCGAAGTGGTGTTCGCGCGCGACGTAGTTGTGGTGGCAGTTTACCGCCTCGATCCACGCGGTGAACGGCGGGATGCCTGGGGTCGACTGCACGGCTTCGACCACGTGCTCCATCATCACCTGACGGTTCAGACGGGCGTAGTCCTGCGCCCACTCCACCGCTTCGACGTAGTCGGTGAACTTTTCCGAACCCTCTTCGAGGTACGCGAGGTCCTGGTCCGGCAGGTTCACGTCGTGCTTGCGCATATCCTGCTTGGCCAACTCGATGAAGTACTGGCCGAAGCGGTTGCCGATGCCGCGCGAACCCGAGTGCAGCAGGAACCACACGCGGCTCTCCTGGTCCAGGCACACCTCGATGAAGTGGTTGCCGGTGCCGAGGGTTCCCAGGTGGTTGATGCCGTTGCCGCGGTCGAGGCGCTTGTGCTTGGCGCAGATCGCATCGTGGCGGACGGCCAGATGCTCCTTCCACAGGTTCTGCGCGCGCCGCGGCACGTCACCCCAGGCACCGCGGTCGTTGGTGCCGCCGTTGTCGGTGCGGCCGTGCGGCACAGCCTCCTCGATCGAACGACGGACCTCGCGCAGCGACTCCGGCAGATCCTTGGCGGTCAGCGAGGTGCGCACCGCGCACATGCCACAGCCGATGTCGACACCCACCGCCGCCGGGATGATCGCCCCGACGGTCGGGATCACCGAACCGACGGTGGCGCCGATGCCCAGGTGCACGTCCGGCATCACCGCAATGTGGTGATGGATGAACGGCATGCGGGCTGCGTTGATGAGCTGCTTGCGCGCCTCGTCTTCGAGCGCGACGCCGCGGATCCAGGCCTTGATCGGCTTGGCATCGGGGACGGTGATCAGTTCGTGGTTCGACGACATGTTTGGACTCTCAGGGATACGTGTGTTTCTCGGGAATCGGGCCGTCTTCCCATGGATGAACCGGCGTAGGTGCGGACTCGTCAACCTCGACCAACCAGCCATCGGGCAGCGGGTCCCAATGTTGCGCGATCCACGAAGTCGGCGCCAACAAGCGACCGCTCGGCTCAGGTGCGGGATCTTCTTCCCAGTGGCTAAACAGCTGAACTCGAACCGGTCCCAGCGAAGCAATATAATCAGCCAGCCTTTGGCGTGAGGTCGACTCATCCGAGTCGCTCTCACGTTTTTCCATCCACGGCCAAGCCGGTTGGCTATGGAAACCACACGCGCACAACGTGTGCGATCCGATCCTGGCAACGGACCAGCCTTCAGGAAAAGGTAGACCGAGAACGGTGGTGGCTTCTGTTGACAGCGGCTCAACTGAGAACGTAGGCGGGTTGGTCACCGTGATTGGTGTTAGAGAGACGGTAGATGCGATATAGCCGCTAAAACACATGCGTTTCTCAGGGGATTATGAGTGGGTCGAGGTGATTTAGATTGCTGCAGCGCGTGCTGCACGATCAAGCGCCACCGCGAAATCGTCCTCCAGCACGTCATCAGTGCCTTTGAGGACCTCGAACAGCAGCCGTGATTCAGCGACATAGGTGGCGATCCACGCCTTGTCGGGGCAGGTCGCGCCCTCGGTGAGATTGTCCGCGCGGTCCGCCAGCTTGAGCAGCTTCGCGCGCTTGCTGATGGTCGCGACATGCGCGCGGTCCATCGCCTTGCGCTCAGCGCGCGGCAGATCGGGGTGTGCCTTGCTGGGATTGGTGACTTCCTTCACCAGCGCGACCGCGTCGTTGCCGATGGAGAGCCGGAGCGTTGCCTCCTTCACCTGCGGACAGTCCTCCAGCACGTCGTGGCACCAGGCGGCGCAGATCAGCGCGACATCCTTGGGATAGAGTCGTGCCAACGCAGCAGCGACGCGCTCCGGATGTTTGATGTAGGGCCCGCCGCCGTCGTCACGGGTCTGCCCGTCATGGGCAGTGGTGGCAAGAGCGGCCGCGCGGGCGATGGAGGTATGGAGATGGGTGGACATGGCGGTCATGATGGGTGGGCGGGGAAGAAAACCACGACGAGGGATGGGCGATGCATGCTCTACCGCTGAGCTACCAGGCAGTCGGCCGAAACCGAGCTGCCAGAACCGGACTCGAACCGGCGACCGTGTACTCGCACCAGCATTCGTGGCTGGAGGAAAGGTGAGGCAAAGAACAAGCCACGACGAAAGGTGCATGATGACGCCTTGCGGCATTCGAGCGCTCTATCCATTGAGCTACACGGCTTGCACCGTGGCCGGAGTCGAACCGGCAACCTTTCGATCCATGTAATCATGCGGGCATTCGTGGCACAAAGAGCGGGGTCAAAACAGAAGAGCGACGAAAAAGACAGGGCGATGTTCTGAGCTACCGGTGGTTACCCACCGTCCGGGATTTGAACCTGGGACCTTCCAACCCGAAAGTTGGATGCTCTACCGGGAGTCCTGTCGGCATTCGCCCGGAAGACTGTGAGAGTGGGAGTGCCTTACCGTGGCACGGGCGTCTCGCCCGTGGTTGGACGCCCCCTCATGGGCGAGACGCCCATGTCACGGGAAAGGCCAGAAGAAAAACGCTGCGACGAAAGTGAGGTGATGTTTGCGCGCTCTACCACTGAGCTACGGGCCCATGGCGGACCCGGCTGGACTCGAACCAGCGACCTCGATCTTAGTAGGATGTAATCACCTCGGCATTCGCAGCGAGAAAGTCAAAGAGCAGGAGACATAGACAGAGAGACAGAGAGACAGAGAGACAGAGAAAAGAGCGACGAGATTGACGAGAGCGGACTAGGAGCACGTGGCTCCCCAGGTGTATCAGACCCGACGTCCAGGTGATGTACTCACGTCGGCATTCGCTCAGGAAGATTGTGAAAGAAGAAAAAGGGCGACGAGGTTTTGAGGCGAGAGCAGTTTTGGTATGTACTCGCCTCAGCATTCGCCCAGGGAAGGTGGATGACGGGAAAAGGGCGACGAGGTGATGACGTGATCTTTCCATGTAATCACGTCGGCATTCGCCCGAATTGTGAAAGTCAGATGGTGAAAGAAGGGAAGGTAGGCCCGCCGCCGACTCACGCCGGCAGCGGGGTTCATTCAGATTTCCATACGCCCGATCACTCCCACCCAGTGATCGGCGGCCAGCGTGCCATCGGCAAAGGCCGCGATGGTGGCGAACACCGCATCGGCAAAGCCACCGATGTTGAGGATATCCGTCCGTTCCGGCGCCTGCACCGCACGGTTCGGCTGCAGGTCGAGGCAGACCAGCTTCGCCCCAGGGTTGCGGGCGCTGAAGATCTGCCACTCACGCAGCAACGCGGTACCGCGTGCGTGCGGCTTGGCGTCGATCCAGGACTCGTTGTCGGAGACCAGGATCACCAAGCCTGCCTTAGCCTTGCGGCGGTTCAGCTCGACCAGCGGCAGCGAGCAGTCAGTGCCGCCCGAAGGCAGCTTCGACAACATCTCTGCGTTGGTCATCACCGAGTCGCGCGGGTTCAGGCGAACCTGATCCACACGATCGCTGAAGGGCAGAACCTCCGCTGCCGGGTTGCGACGCACCACCGCCGCGGCCACGAGCGCCGCGACATCGATGCAGCGCACTGCCGAGGTGGCCGAACCACGCTCACCGGTCACGGCCGAGTGCATCGAGCCGGACACGTCCGGGCACACCACCACCGTGACCTTAAAGGCCGGCACGTTCGTGATGGCGATTTCCATGGCGTCCTGCAGGGCCTCGCGGACCGGCATCGGCACCGCGTCGTCGACCTGGCGGTAGGCGACCATCAACTGGTACGGGAAGACCCGTGCCTTGGCGATGGCGACCGGATCGCGCAAGCGAGCCGCGATCAGCTCCGCCATTCCCTCGACCTTGAACACGCCGTGGCGTGCGAAGGTGTTGAGGTTCATGCGGGTCGCCTGCCACGGCGACTGACGGGCGATGGCCACCCAGGTCGCGTCGTCGAGCGGCGCGCTGGTCAGCAACTGGAACGGCACGTCGGGGATCGGCAGCGTACGGTCACGCTTCCAAGCATCGAAGTGCTGAACCGCAGCCGGCAGCGCAGCTGCATCGTGCTCACGCCCGATGAGCCAGGCATAGAACGCGCGACGGGCCGCATCGGTCGGCTTCGGGTGGACCATCTTCACCAGGTCGGCGAACGACGGATCGTTGCCCACGGTGGCGCCCAGCAGCTGGGAATCGGAAAGACGTTCCATCCACGCACGCACCAGCTTCTTCGGCGCAGTGCCGAGGGACTTGCGACCCGCGACGCCGGAACGAACGATCTGCACGAAGGTACGCACCATCTTGCCGTTGTCGCAGACGCGGGCGAAGACGCGCTTCATGAGCGCGACATCACGCACGGCCAGGATCGCCAGCAACAGCGCCGGCAGGTCCTTCATGTTGCCGACCGCACGAGCGTGCAGGGCAACCTTGGCGACGAACTCGGGCTCCACCGCCTTGGCCAGGGTCAGCACGGTGTCGAGCTGTTCCGCGGCGTCGGCATAGAAGGTGCCGTTCATGCAACCGGTCGACGCGTACTGTGCGAGTGCGTGCTTCGGGCTCAGCGCGTAGGCCTTGCCGCCGGCGGCGTTGACCACATCGGTCTTGGGGGCACCGATCAGCGACTGGAAGAGGGTCTTGTTGGCCATGGGTGGCTCCTTCTCGACAGGGGACGGGCCAATCATTGCGCGGCGCGTGCCAGGATCGGTCAGCGCAGTGATGGGATTATTTAACCATCTGTCATTTCATGACTTGAATCTCATCGGTAGTTGCCGCGGCCAGCCGCCCATAACCACATTCATCGCTTGTTGGATATTTTATTCGCTTATAAGCGAGTCATGCCCAAGCCCCGCCCCATCGTCGCCATCGGTCTGCTCGGGCCGACCCTCGATGCCGGCGGCGACAACAAACGTTGGAACCGCTGGCGGCCGACACTCGGCCTGCACATGCAGGGCGACCTCGCCATCAGCCGGTTCGAGATGCTGCATCAGCGACGCTTCGATCGTTTGGCCGAGACCATTGCCGCGGACATCGTGCAAGTATCGCCGACGACGATGGTGCACAGCCGCCACATCGAGTTTAGCGACGCGTGGGATTTTGAAGGCGTCTATGGCGCGCTGTGGGGCTTCGCGCGCGGTTATGCGTGGAAGCCGGAGGAGGAGGACTACCTCGTCCACATCACCACCGGCACGCACGTGGCGCAGATCTGTTTGTTTCTGCTGACTGAATCGCGGCACTTCCCCGCACGTATTGTGCAGACGTCGCCTGGGACGCGTGGTGACGACGGCGTGAAGAGTCCTGCCGGCACGTCGTCGATCATCGATCTGGATTTGAAAAAGTACGACAAGCTCGCCACGCGTTTCGCTGAGGAACGTGAAGCCGGCGCGTCGGTGCTGACTGCCGGCATCCCGACGAAGAGCCGCGAGTTCGCCAAGCTCGTTGGTCGCGTGGAGCAGGTCGCCGCCGCGTCGCGAGCGCCGATCCTGCTCACCGGTCCCACCGGCGCGGGCAAGACCGTGCTCGCGCGGCGCATCTTTGAATTGAAGAAGGCGCGCAACCTGGTGGACGGGCCGTTCGTCGAACTGAACTGCGCAACTATCCGCGGTGACCAGGCGATGTCGGCATTGTTCGGTCACCGTAAGGGCGCATTCACCGGCGCGCTCAGCGACCGCGACGGCTTGCTCAAACGTGCCGATGGCGGCGTGTTGTTCCTTGATGAGATCGGCGAGCTCGGCCTCGACGAACAGGCGATGCTGCTGCGTGCGCTGGAAGACAAGATCTACTTGCCGGTCGGTGCGGACAAACCGGTGCTGTCGGACTTCCAGCTGATTGGCGGAACCAACTGCGATCTGGACGCCGCCGTGCGCGACGGTGATTTCCGCGAAGATCTCCTCGCACGTATCAACCTGTGGAGCTTCCGCCTGCCCGGCCTGAGCGAACGGCGCGAAGACATCGAACCGAACGTCGACTTCGAACTCGAACGCTTCGCGCGCGACAGCGGCAAACGCGTGACCTTCAATGCCGAAGCGCGCGCGCGGTTCCTGGCGTTCGCTACGGCACCGTCCTCCGCTTGGAGTGCCAATTTTCGCGACCTTGGCGCCGCCGTCACGCGTTTGGCCACCCTCGCTGATGGTGGGCGTATCGGTGAATCGTTGGTGAATGAAGAGATCGAGCGCCTGCATCGCCAGTGGCGACCGCCGACCACAGCGAGCGACGACGTACTGGTCGAAGTTCTCGGTTCGGCCGGGGCGGAACGCATCGATCACTTCGACCGCGTGCAGTTGGCGGAGGTCATTCGGGTCTGTCGTGCGTCGCGCACCTTATCGGAGGCTGGTCGCACGTTGTTCGCGGTGACTCGCCTGGAGCGCAAGACGGCGAATGATGCGGACCGGTTGCAGAAGTACCTCGCACGCTTCGGCACCGATTGGGAAGGCTGCCGCGGATCGCGGTGATCAACCGCGAAAACGTCACTGCAGCACGAGGGTCCATCCTGGGGGCGCGGACTTCAGTCTGCGCG
>JANPLC010000036.1:0-3705 GCA_031426335.1 Planctomycetota bacterium | reverse complement strand
CGAGTGGCGAGTGGCGAGGAGCTAGTCGTTTCAGATCAGCAGCGTTGATCGGGTTATGGCGTCGTCGCCGGCCGGTTGGAAACCGGCGGTCCCGGGGTCGTTGGCGTGAGGTGGATGGGAAAGAGCAGGGGCGGTGATGGGAGGGATCGGGGTTGCTTGGCCGTTCGCCTTTCGCCGCTCGTCTGTGGCCGCTCGCCACTCGCCACTCGCCACTCGCCGTTGCAGGCGCGTTCGACGCGCGTCGTTTTTACGGCGCGCGTCGTTCGTTCGGCGTTACTGGCATGCCTCGCAGGTCGGATCTGAGCGGTCGCAGGTCTTGCCGGTGAGGGTCGGCGCCGGGACTTTCGTCACGCCGCCGGACGACACGGCGTTCAGCTGGCCGCTCTTGCCGGTGGATTTTTCCACGTGCGTCGCGCCCTGCGAGCGCAGGTAGTAGGTGGTCTTGCAGCCGGTCTTCCAGGCCAGGAAGTACATGTCGTGCAATTTCTTGCCCGAGGGTTCCTTCATGAACAGGTTCAGTGACTGGGCCTGATCGATCCACTTTTGACGGCGGGCGGCGGCTTCGATCAACCACTTGGGCTCGATCTCAAACGCGGTGGCGAACAGCGCTTTGAGGTGATCGGGGACGCGCGCGATTTTTTGCACCGAGCCGTCGTAGTATTTCAGGTCGTCGCACATCTGGCGATCCCACAGGCCGCGCTTCTTCAGCTCGTCGACCAGGTACATGTTCACCACGGTGAAGTCACCGGACATGTTCGATTTGACGAACAGGTTCTGATAGACCGGTTCGATGCACTGGCTGACGCCGATGATGTTGCTGATGGTCGCGGTCGGCGCGATCGCCAGGGTGTTGCTGTTGCGCATGCCGTACTCGGCGATGTGCGCGCGCACTGGCTTCCAGTCCATCGTGGCGGTCTGGTCCTGGTTAAGCTGACCGGGCTTGCGGTTCTCGGCCAGGATCTTGATCGAGTCGATCGGCAGGATGCCCTTCGACCACAGGCTGCCAGCGTAGCTGCCGTAAGCGCCGCGTTCCTTGGCCAAGCGCGAGCTGGCGAGGATGGCGTAGTAGCTGACCGCCTCCATCGATTCGTCGGCGAACTGCACCGCTTCATCGCTGGCGAAGGGCAGGCCGCGAACGCACAACGCGTCGTGGTGGCCCATGATGCCGAGCCCGACCGGACGATGGCGGAGGTTGGACTTCCGCGCTTCCGGGCAGGTGTAGAGATTGATCTCGATCACGTTGTCGAGCATGCGCATCGCCACGTTGATGGTTTCTTCCAGCTTCTGATGGTCGAGGCCGGTCGGCGTGGTGTGGGCGGCCAAGTTGACCGAGCCCAGATTGCACACCGCGATTTCATCGCGGCTGGTGTTGAGCGTGATCTCGGTGCAGAGGTTGCTGCTGTGCACGACGCCGCAGTGTTGCTGCGGGCTGCGCAGGTTGCAGGGATCTTTGAACGTCACCCATGGGTGGCCGGTCTCGAACAACATGCCGAGCATCTTGCGCCACAGCGCCAGGGCTTTGACCTTCTTGTGCAGCTTGATCTTGCCCGAGGCGACTGCGGCTTCGGCGTTTTCGTAGGCCTTGCGGAACTCGTTGCCGAACTTGTCGTGCAGATCCGGTGCATCGTTCGGGCTGAACAACGTCCACTCGGCATCGGCCTCGACGCGTTCCATGAACAGGTCGGGGATCCAGTTGGCGGTGTTCATGTCGTGCGTGCGCCGACGGTCGTCACCAGTGTTCTTGCGCAGGTCGAGGAACTCTTCGATGTCGAGGTGCCAGGTTTCGAGGTAGGCGCAGATCGCGCCCTTGCGCTTGCCGCCCTGGTTGACCGCGACGGCGACGTCGTTGGCCACCTTCATGAAGGGGATGACGCCCTGCGACTTGCCGTTGGTGCCCTTGATGTGCGCACCGAGCGCGCGCACCGGGGTCCAGTCGTTGCCCAGGCCGCCGGAGAACTTCGACAGCAGCGCGTCGTCGCGCAGGGCCTTGAAGATGTCGCCCAGATCGTCCTGGATGGTCGAGAGGAAGCACGACGACAGCTGCGGATTGGTGCAGCCGCTGTTGAACAGCGTCGGCGTCGAGGAGACGAAGCGCAGCGTCGAGAGCTGCTCATAGAAGCTGATGGCGACGGCTTCGCGATCGGTCTCGCGCACGGCGAGGCCCATGGCGACGCGCATCCAGAACGCCTGCGGCAGCTCGATGCGGCGGCCCTGGACGTGCAGGAAGTAGCGGTCGGCGAGGATCTGCAGACCGAGGAACTCGAACTGGTTGTCGCGGTCGAGTTGGCAGGCCTTGGCCACGCGGCTCAGGTCGTAGTTGCCGAGCTCGCGGTCGAGCAGGCCGGCTTCGATGCCGCGCTGGATGTAGGCCTTGAAGTAGTCCTCCCAGTTG
The DNA here is from genome assembly GCA_031426335.1 of Planctomycetota bacterium. GTDB lineage: Bacteria > Planctomycetota > UBA11346 > UBA11346 > UBA11346 > BOG-1363. The sequence continues at coordinate 1,313 of JANPLC010000036.1, read as the reverse complement.
TCGGCCAGTTCGGCCTGGGTGGTCGGACGGCCGAGGGCCTGTTCACGCACGGTGTCGAGCAGCAGGCGCGCGGCGACGAAGGTGTAGTTGGGCTCTTCTTCGATGCGCATGCGCGCGGCCATGACCGGGGCCAGCAGCAGCTCGGCATAGGGCACGCCGTCGAAGAGGCTGGCGAGGATGTCCTTTTCCAGGAACTCGGCGCTGACGTTGGCGAGGCCGACGCAGGCTTCGCCAAGCACGCGGCGCAGACGATCGATGTCGAGCGGACGCTTGGCACCATCGGGCCAGGTGACGTTGAGCGACGGGACTTCGACTGGCGCCTTCTTGGCCACGGTCTGGGTCGAACGCGCCTGACGGCGCGCTTCGCGGTAGAGCACGAAACGACGCGCGGCTTCATGCTGACTGGCGCGCATCAGCGCGAGCTCGGCTTGGTCCTGGATCTCTTCGACGTCGAAGGCGCCACCTTCGGGACGACGGGCGGTGAGCTGCTCGCAGATCTGACGCGCAAGGATCGCGGTCAGGTCGCGGCTGCGCGCGGTGAGCACGTCGCCGCCTTCAGCAGCGAGGAGGGCCTTGGCCACCGCACGGCCGATACGTTCCGGGTGGAACGGTCGCAGATCGCCGTCGCGGCTGCGCACGCGGTGGTGAGCGAACAGCGCCGGATCGAGATCGGACAGGGGCTGTTGGGTGGCGGGGGCAGCGGCGGTCTGGGCGGCGGTCATGGGCAGTTCCGAGAGCGGACGGGGAAGTGGTAGAGCGATAACTAAGGAGGGCTGCGGTAGCGCTGGTGAGCAAGGGGTGCGTCGAGGCGGTCGCAGAGGGGTGAGGCTTATACCAGCGGTGGTGTCTCCTCAAGAGGCAACCACTGCTGCTAGGTGCGTCACTTTGGCTGTGTTGGGACCGAAACTATGCTTCCTTTTGACAACCAGGGGCGCAGGCACGGGGACTTATACAATCGTTAGTGGAGTCTCAATATAAAACCCCCGCCTATTGGGCTCGTAGGTCGTCGAGGGTAATCACACAAGTCCTCAACGGTTCTTCACCGTATTCAAATTTGCACGGGGGATTGACGGACAAATTTTTATGGGTGGATCGGGGGAATTGTCGAAAAGTATGCCCCGTTGGGCGGTGGAAAACTTCCAGAGCCCTGTCGAAAACTTATTGAGGCAAAATGCACGACGAGGGCGGGGCAATCGGCAATCGGCGAGTGGCGAGTGGCGAGTGGCGAGTGGCGAGTGGCGAGTGGCGAGTGGCGAGAGGCGAGAGGCGAGAGGCGAGAGGCGAGAGGCGAGAGGCGAGAGGCGAGAGGCGAG
>JANPLC010000035.1:0-6136 GCA_031426335.1 Planctomycetota bacterium | reverse complement strand
GGCGAGGTACTTCAGCGCCTGGCACACCTGCATGCAGATGTCGATGACTTTCTCGACCGGCAATGCGCCTTCGTGGCGGATGAGGTCTTCACCCGTGACGCCGTCGATGAACTCCATCGAGAAGTAGTACTTCCCCTGGTACTTGTTGACGTCGTAGACCTGGATCAGGTTCTGGTGGTTAAGTTTACCCGCAGCGCGTGCTTCGAGCAGGAAGCGCTTACGGAACTCCTCGTCGTCGGCCCACTTGTTATGCAGAATCTTGAGCGCGACCGTGCGGTGCATGGTCAGCTGCTCGGCGAGGTACACCTCGCCCATGCCACCTTCACCGATGCGTCTGACGAGTTTATAACCGCCGATCTGTTTATTGACCAGCATCCCGCCTTCGCTCTTCGCGCGTTCGTCACGGACGATGCGGCGCAGGGCCTTGGTCAGGCGGTCGGCAGTGGTGGCGTCGATGGTGCCGTCAGTCACCAGGATGTCGGCCAACGGCTTCTTCGAGTCGCGCACGCGGTCCATCGCGGTGTCGAACTGATCGGGCGTGATAAGGCGGCCCTCAATGGCCAGCTGGCCATAGCGGAAGTCCTCATCCAGTTCAGGGGCGCTTGCGCCGTTGGTCGCCACGTGATTGCCGTCCTAGCTTCAGATCCCGCGCTAACCGTACGAAGCGATGACTCGCAATCACCGGCTGCCAAGCGGGGGGTGGCAGCCGATGGTGATGTGAGCACTTGTCAACCATACGCCCGAAGCAGCAGTCGGACAATGTCCGCGGTCGCAGCACCTGGGCGCTACTTCACACACCCCGCGCGTGTCTGATCCCCTTGGATGGGGCCTGTGGAGTGTGCTGTCCGACTGGTTGCGGCTCCGCCGGGCTGTGCCGATCGTAACGTTGCGCCAGTCTGGCGGTTTCGCGACCGGCGAGCCGCTTGCAGGTGTCAGGGTGGGATCCACTCTGCGACCCTCCACCAGCCGCGGAACTGTACTATGAGCGAATCCTACCTTCCCACCCACGAATGGGCGCGCGCCGAAGGCGGCCTGATCGTCATTGGTCTCTCGCCGTTTGCGGCTGGCGAGGTCGGTGAAGTCATCCACGTACAGCTGCCAGTGGTTGGTGCGTCGTTGACGCGCGGCAAGCCCTGCGCCGAGATCGAATCGGTGAAGTCGGTGAACGACTATTACAGCCCGATCGACGGTACCGTCACGGAAGTGAACGCCGCCCTGGCGAACAATCCCGAACTGGTGAACAGCGACCCACTCAAGGGCGGCTGGTTCGCCAAGATCAAGCCGGCCAAGGCCGATGCGCTGGCCGGTCTGCTGTCATCGGCGGACTACCAGGCGAAAATCACGAAATGACGAAGGGCGGACAGCCGTACGGAGTACGAAGTACGGAGTACGCTGGTGCCGAAGCAACGTCCCCGTACATCCGTACCCCCGTACCTCTGTACCCCAAACCATGACCCACCGCGTCGGCATCGGCTACGATATCCACCGTCTCGAACCGGGTAACGGTATCGTCGTTGGTGGGATAGAGATCCCCTGTGATTACCGCGTGGTGGCGCACAGTGACGGTGATGTGCTGTTGCATGCGCTGTGCGACGCGCTGCTCGGCGCGGTCGGGGCCGGTGATATCGGTGAGCACTTTCCTGACACCGACGATGAGCACCGTGGCCGCGATTCGCGCACCTTTTTGCAGGCCGTCCTGGCGATGCCAGCGCTCAAACCGTGGCGCGTGACCAACCTCGACAGCAACATCATCGCCCAGGTCCCGCGTATGGGGCCCTACAAGCTGCAGATGCGTCAACTGCTGGCCGAAATGTTGTTCCTGCCTTTGGGACGCGTCGGCGTGAAGGCACGCACCAACGAAGGCCTGGATGCGGTGGGCGAGAAACGCGCGATCCAGGCGCAGGTCGTGGTGCTGCTCGAACCTGTGCGGTAGCGCCGTTTTTTGCTAAGCGGGCATCGGCCTGGACGCGCAACGCAGCGAAGCACAACGACGTCGTAGAACGCGAAACAAAAGCCGCCCACCGGGAAGACCCGATGGGCGGCACGGTTCTCCAATCGCCGGTGTGGGCGGCGAAAGTCTCGTTCCGGGCAAGACGATGCCGACGAACATGAAGGCCATATTAATCGCCGATGAAGGTGCCGACGTCGGGCGGGTCCCACCTGCTAGGGCGTCAGACGGGTTAATTCCTGCATCTGCCGAGAGAACGCCAACAGTTGTCGGGCACTGGCGGCTTTGGCCGGATCGTGCCCGGCAATGGCTTCATAGGCCGGGATCGCCTCGCTGAGATCGCGTTCGACCTCAGTGAAGCACGCGCGTGCCTGCGTCAGCGTGCCCATGCGCCCAGTGAGGGTCGCCGCGTCGTCGCTGAGCGTCGGTCGGGCGCGTTTGGCCAGTTCGATGCCCTCGGCGAAACGCCGCTCACTGGTAGCGAAACGTTGTTCAAGCAGACCGCGAACGGTGATTGGCGCGGGCGCCGGAGTGCCGGTGGTGGGCGTGGCAGGCGTGGCGGTGGGCGTTGCTGCCGAGCGTTCGCGGGCACGCCACCAACTCTCGCACCGTTCGACCAAGCCGTCTTTGCCCCACAACGATTCCCCGGCTTGCCCGGCCAAGCGTTTCGCATCGTTGGCCACCTCGGCGAACGGATCACCGGCGGTCGGATCTTTGGGCGTTGGCGACCACCACGCGCTGTCGAGCGGATGGAAGCTCCATACTCCGTGGGCGCGATGATTAGCGAGCGTCGCCCACGCCAGCGCACCGCTGAGCGACACCACTACCAGGATGACGAGCAGTCTGCCGAGCACGCCCCCGTGGCGTGGCCGTGCGCCCGTCATGGGACTGCCACGGTCATGGGATGAATCCATCCCCAGGCTTGGCCGGCGCCGAGGGTTTTTGCGCCTCGCCGGGGCGAGCCGGATCCGCTTTGGCTTGGCCCAAGCGGTTGAGGACATTGGCGACCGTCTCGTCGACCGTGCCGCCGATGAGGTCCTGTTCGACCGCCAGCACCTTGCCGTCGGCGCCGACCAACACGACCGCGGGAATGCCATCGACGTGCCAAGCGTCATCGATCTCGCTGTCCCAGCCCAGGCCTTCACCGAGCACCGGGTAGGTGATGCCCATCTTGGCGATGAATGCCGGCAGATTCGGCAGCGTCTGTTTGGTATCGAGCGTCACACCGATGGTCAGGACTCCATGTTCCTTCAGTTTTACCGCCGCGTTGGCGATGATCGGGGCGACGCTCTCGCAGGGTTTGCACCACGTGGCGAAGAAATCGATCAACACCGGTTTGCCCGCGAAGCTGGCAAGATCGATCTCGCCGTCCTGACCGTCGACGCGTTTCAGTTTCAGTTTGGGCGCTGGCTGGCCGACGAACTTCTCATTCGCGGTCATTGCCGAGTCGAGCAGTTGCGCCGCGGCGGGATCATTGCGTCCGTTCAGCCACGCCTGCACGGCGTCGGCTTTGGCACCGGCTTCTTCCATCGCCAACACGCGCAAGGCGTAGACCGGCACCCGTTCGCTCGGTGGACGTTCGCCCAGCAGTTTCAGCGCGTCATCCAGGTGTTTGAACAGCGTCAGCACCACCTCGCGGTAGGCTTCCTGCGCCGGTGTCAGCGGTTGTTCGGGTTCGCCTTCGGCAGGCTTGGGTGGCAGCGCCTTGCGCATTTCCGCCAGTCCGCTTTGCAGGCGTTGCGCTTCGGCAGTATGGGCGCGTGCGCGCACCGCTGGGCCGAGATCGCCAAACGGCGCGAGACTTTCCAGCACACTGCCGACGGTCTCGGGTTTCTCTGCCTGTTTCCACGACAGCTGCCAGGCCGCGATCCAGCCGAGGCCGGCGCGTTCCTTGAGCGACGTCGGGGCGTCCTTCGACGCCAGTACGGTCTGCAACGCGGCGCGCGCCTCGTCGAAACGCCCGGCGTCGATCCACGCCTCGGCGCCAGCCGTGCGCAGTTCCAGCAGGTCGGCAGCCGACAGGCCGAGGTTTTCGCCGAGCAGCGCGGCAATGGCTTGTGCCCGCGCTGGATTGCCCGGTTCGCTGATCTCGTCCGGCTTGAGCGCCTGGTTCACTTCCTGCAGGAGGTCAGTGACCGTAGCGGCACTCAGCGTCGGGCTCACCAGGGCGAGCGTCAGCAGGGCAGCGGAGAGGAGGCGGGGATACATGGCGCAGAGCATGAGGGGTCACGCACCAGTGGCAGCAGGATTCGCAGGTTTCTTCAGCAGGCGTTCGCGACGCTTCGGCGACGTGGCGCTGGTGCCGGTAGGCTTGGCCTCGGCCAGCAGATCAAGGAGGTTGAGTTGTTGGCCGAAGGCCGCGGCCGATTTGCCGCGGACACCGTTTTTACCCGCCTTGGCGCGGGGCCTCTTCGCTGTGGCCTTGGGTGCCAACATGTTGGTTTCGGTGCCCCGCCGTGACGTGGTGCTGGCCGTGGGGGCCCCACTGAACGTCACAGGGTGGTCGGCGAACCGTCTGCGCATGACCGAGATGGCCTCGGGATTGCTGTCGATCAGCACGAACCGCCGCCCGAGCGCCAGGGCCGCCGCGCCGGTGGTGCCGCTGCCGGCGAAGAAATCGACCACCAGCGCACCTGGGCGCGACGATGCGGCGACGATGCGGCGCAGGATGCCAAAGGGTTTCTGCGTCGGGTAGCCGGTCTTCTCATGCGAGTTGGTTGGCACGATGGTGTGCCACCACGTATCGGTTGGCAGCTTGCCGCGTGCCGCTTTTTCTTTGCCGACCAACTTGGGTGCCATGTACGGCAGACGATCGACTTCGTCGGTGCTGAAGTGGTATTTCGCCGGATCCTTCACATAGACCAGGATGTTGTCGTGTTTGGCCGGCCACTTCGATTTTGAACGTGCGCCGTAGTCGTAGGCCCAGATCACTTCGTTGAGAAAACAGCGGCGCGAAAAAATCGTATCGAGCAGCACCTTGCAGTAATGCACCTCGCGGTAATCGATGTGGAAATACAGCGTGCCGTGCGGCGCGAGCAGGCGATGCGCCTCCCGCAAACGCGGTTCGAGGAACGCCAAATAGTCGTCGAAACGATCGTTGTAGGCACTGCTCGACACTTCGGTGCGTTCATAGGTCGCGCCGTGGAACCCGACCTTGCCGCTAGCCGAACGCACCGACTTCATCACCCGGCGTTCCATCTGTTTGCCGGTGTTGAACGGCGGATCGATGTAGATCAGGTCGGCGATGCCGTCGGGAAGCGTCTTCAGAATTTCCAGGTTGTCGCCGTGGATGACCCGATTTTCATCGTACGGGGTACGGGGTACGGGGTACGTGGTGTTGTGGACAGGAATTTTCATCGGCGATGATCGTCAGTGGAGTATTGTTCACCTCCGTACTCCGTACTCCGTACTCCGTACAATCGCTTCATTGCGTCAACGCCTTCCGCCAACGCGCCACCCACGTCGCTGCGATCGGGCTGATCTGATCCTCGACCAGATTACCACGCGCACATTCAAACGCTTGGCGCAGTTCTTTGATTTGACCACGTGAGCGATTGAGGCGTTGGGCCAGATCGCCGTCTTCGGCGCCATCCAGATACGCGTCGGCGAGGGTCTTGAGATCCTCGTCCAACCACGCGCGACCGAGCGCCTTGCCGCCGGCACGGATCGGTGCGTCCTTGGATGTGGGCTTCGGTTTGGTGACCTCGACGAACGCCGCTGGTGCGGGATTGGTGTCGAGCACCAGCGCGCTGGCGTGAGCGAGATTCACCAGCACGGCCTTGGTACCGTCGCCGAGTGACAACCACCCACCGCGTAGACCGGTGACGGTGCCGCGCACCACTTGGCCGTTGTTGAGGTGGGCCGAGAGACTGCGACCTGGGATGAGTTGCGAGAGGGGATCGTCCATAGGCGTCGCAGGGTCGTAATCAGCGAGTTCCGGCAAGCCCCGGAGAGAGAATGGGACATCCAACGCCAAGACGCCAAGACGCCAAGGAAGGCACTGCTTGGCTCATCTCTATCCTGGCGTCTTGGCGTCTTGGCGTTGGATGTCGGTCTTCCGCCTGCCGGATAGGTGTGTGGGGAGCGCAGGAAAACCCGCATCAGTCCGGGTTCTTCCACGTTGACAGCCTCTGGCGTGCGGCCTATGACCACACCCACGCACGATCCGTCGTGCGGACGCTGGTGGTG
>JANPLC010000034.1:0-3861 GCA_031426335.1 Planctomycetota bacterium | reverse complement strand
CATCGCCGATTGCTTGCGCGCAGTTTTGCCCGGCAAGCTGGGGCTCGCCGCTGCTCGCCGCTCCCAGGGGGGCGCATCGTGATCCGGAGGCTCTGTGTTGTACGGAGTGCTTCGCTTCACCATTCCATCAGCATGAACGGCGTAGCCGATGAACGGAGGGTGGTTAGGGTCGGTACTCATCTGCCGACCCAGGAGGCCGCATGGCTTGGTGTACCCGTCTGACTGCCACGGTTTGTATGTTTGCGGGTTTGGTGCCGCTCAGTGCAGCGGCCGAGACCTGGGCGCCCGAGGAGTTCACCGTCGTCTCTGGCCCGGCCTCGCCGCGCGTGGCGTTGGCGGTGCGGCGCGATGGACCACGACTGGCGTTGGCGATCGAGGCCGCCGTGCTACCGGGTGGCGAGCCGAGCGTCAAACTGGGCGTCGCCGCGGGCAAGAGTGTGACGCTTGATGCCGCTCCAGAAAAATCACCCGGCACCGTCCGCCGTTTCACCGCCACGATCCCCGCCGCCTCGCTGGTCGCGAATGACGCGGAATGGAAACGCTTGCGCATCGCGCTGGCGACGACCTGGAATGGTGGACCCGACAACCAACCGCGTTTGAGCGAACGTTTCCGCCACGTCGGCGGCGCAGCGCATCGTGGACTCGCGAGCGATGCCAACGCCTGGCAACCGTTCGATCTCGACGAAAACGCCACCCAGGTCGCTGATCGTAAGAACCGCATCGTCGTGGCGATCGATCAGCCGGTGGATGGACGTGCCTCCGTGGTGATCGAATCGCCGGACGGCAAACGCCTGCGCAACCTCGTCGGCGGCATCGATGTGGCGAAGGGCAAACATCAACTGGTGTGGGACGGCTGCGATGACAACGGCCAGCCGTTGCCGCCTGGGACGTACCGCTGGCGCGCCGCGCATCATCCTGGGCTGACGCCGCGTTACCTGATGAGCTTCGGCAACGGCGATAACACGCAGGCGGATTTCAACGGCTGGGGCCCGAACCACACCATCCTGACCGCGGCCGCTGCGGCGGGCGAGTGGACGGTGGTGTGTTCGCCGATGACCGAAGGTGGCGACAACATCGTAGTCGTGCGGCAGGACGGCACTAAATCGCAAGGCTACACCTCACCGATGGGCACCGGCATGTGGACCATCTGCCCGGCGATCATCGGCGACACGCTTTATGCTACCAATGACGGCATGGCCTGGGGTGATCACTTCGACGAGAAGAAACCCGGGGCGATCGGCAAGTTGAAAATCGGCCTGACGCGCTTCGATCTCAAAGCGGATCGTCTGGTGGAGTACAACGGCAAACGCTTCACCGAACTCTACAGCGTCGACGTCGGCCCAGGCGCCGCCGACAAGGAGTGGGAAAAAGTCAGCCTCACCGGCATGGCGGCGTTCGGCGGCAAACTCTACGTCGGCAATCGTCGACTGAACGCGCTGATGGTGGTAAGTCCGGAAGACGGTGCGGTGCTGGAGCAGATCCCGCTCGCTGCTCCTGGGGTGCTCGCCGCCACGGTCGATGCGCTCTATGCCATCAGCGATGGCGCGCTGGTGCGCGTCGATCTCGCGACCAAGAAGACCACGCCGGTGATCGCCAAAGGTGCGTGCGATGCGCGTGGTCTGGCGATCGATGCGCAGGGACGTTTCCTGATCACCGATGGCACCACGCACACGCTGCGCGTGTTCGATAAAGCGGGCAAGCCGGTGAAACAGGTCGGCAAACCCGGCGGTGCTTATGTCGGCCCTTACGAACAGGCGCGCTTGGTGAATCCACGCGGCCTCGCCGTGGCGAAGAACGGTTGGGTGTGGATCGCCGAAGATCGTCCAGGTCCCAAACGCGTCTCAGCGTGGGACGTCGAACGTGGCTCGGTCGTGTGCGAGAAATTCGGCACGCCCAACTACGGTGGCTCGGGCGCTGGCATCGATCCCAAGGACCACACGCGCTGGATCGGCCTGGGCTGTGAGTGGAAAGTCGACATCGACAAAAACACCGCGGTACCGACCTACGTGCTGGGCAAGGACGATCACCCGCTGCACTACCGCTACGTTTATCAATTCGATGCGACGTGGGTGGTCTCCATCCAGGGCACCACCGGTTTCTACCGACGGCAGGACAACGGTTCGCTCAAACACGTGGCGGAGATCGGCCAGGGCCACCGCCTCCACCACTACCACGAACGCAAACCGCCGCAGGCCTACATCGACGCATTCAACCGCGCGTACCCCGACCGTCTCGGCAAACATGAGGAGAAGGGCCCAGGGTTTCTCTGGCTCGACCGCAACAGCGACGGACAGATGCAGAGTGAGGAGTTCGAGTTCTCCGTCAGCCTGCGCGAGTTCGGTGGCAGCTACTGGGGCCACGATGTCGGCACCGACCTGACGCTGCGCCTACCGATCGAGGTCGACGGCAAACGCAAGCTGCTCACGCTCGCCCCCGCTGGCGTGAAGGACGGCGTGCCACAATTCCCCGCGATCGCCGAGGCGGTGAAGACCGCGGTACCGGTCGAGCTGGACCACACCGGCCAGGAGACCTGGGTCGATTCACACGGCACCGTCATCGCCAACAGCGATCCGGAGATGAAAGCCTTTGCGCCGGACGGTCGCGTGCGCTGGACCTATCCCAACCGTTGGAGCAATGTGCACGGCTCGCACAAGGCGCCGCTGCCGGAAACCGGCGTCATGCAGGGCTGCCTGTTCCCGCTCGGCATCGCGCCGCTCGATAAGGACGGCGACGTCTTCGTCATGGTCGGCAACCACGGACGCTACTTCACCATGACCAGCGACGGCATCTACCTCGACGAATACTTCAAAGACGTGCGCATGGGCGGCAGCCGCGACGCCAACTACATCGGCGGCGAAGCCTTCGGCGGCAACTTCGTGAAATCGGCGAAGGACGGGAAGTATTACCTGCAGGCCAATGGCTACCGCGTCTACCGCATCGACGGCCTCGATCAGGTGACCCGTTCCGCGGGCACCTTGAATCTGACGCAGGCGCAGGCGATCGCGGCGGAACGTATCCGTGCGCAAAAACAAGCAGCGACGGCAGCACCGAAGATCGCCGGTATCCCATTCCTCGCTAAAGCGCCGACCATCGACGGCAAGGACGACGACTGGAAAGGTCAGCCGACGCTCGAATGGGACCGCTCGAATCAGTTCAAGGTCACGGTTAGCCTCGGTCACGACGGCACGAACCTCTACGCCTGCTGGCGCGTGAACGATCCCTCCCCGTGGATGAACACCGGCAAGGATTGGACGCTGCTGTTCAAGAGTGGCGACTCGGTCGATCTGCAGATCGGCACCGACGCCAACGCCAACCCGCAACGCTCGGGCCCGGTACCCGGCGACCTGCGCCTGATGATCGCACCGAGCGAAGGTCAGAACCTCGCCGTGCTCTACCGCCACCGTGTTCCAGGCGCGAAGGATCCGGTGACCTTCACCTGTCCGTGGCGCGCGGAGAAGGTCGATGAGGTGAAGAAGCTCACCTCGGTGAAGATCGCGGTAGTTACCGATCGCGACAAATACCGCGTGGAGATCGCCGTGCCGCTCGCCGACCTTGGTTTGGGAACGGATGCTGCGCCACGACGTTTCGATGTCGGCGCCTTGTTCGGTGATCCGCAGGGTACCGCGACGTCGCTGCGCTCGTACTGGGCGAATCAGAACACCGGCCTCGTGAGCGATGTGCCGGGTGAGATCATGTTGTTCCCCAACCTCTGGGGCACGATGACGATGGGAGGCAAGCCATGAACTTCCTGACAGCTATCAAACCGCAGAGGACGCAGAGGGCGCAGAGCCGAACCATCATGTCCAACTCCACCTCTGCCTGTCCATCTCTGCGCCCTCTGCGCCCTCTGCGGTTAATTGG
>JANPLC010000033.1:0-8147 GCA_031426335.1 Planctomycetota bacterium | reverse complement strand
GGCACCTGCACGGGGCCGGCGTCCCCCACCGTGGCCCGGGCGACGCGCCCGTTATCGAGAACTTAAACCAGGGGCGAGACGCCCGTGCCACGGGGTACGTGGCCGGCGTCCTCCACCGTGACACGGGCGTCTCGCCCGTGATCGAGAACGTAAACCACGGGCGAGACGCCCGTGCCACGGGGGAAACACCGTCACTTCTTACGCTTGTCGTCCAAGTTGCGATTCATCGCTTCCGGATCGAGTTTCACCGGCGCGCCGTCCTTGGGCACCTCGACCTTGGCGCTCCACAGGATGGCGTTCACCACCAGTTTGCGGAAATCATCATTCGCCCAGTTCTTGTGGTTGTGGCCACCGGTGAAGCCGAAGCCGCGACCGCCATTGGGACGGTCATACGCCCACGAGGTGATCTCGGTGCGGCCGGGGTGCGCCTTCGCGTCGGGCGTCTTGCGCGTCTCGTCCGGCGGCGTCGCTTTCAGGATGTGCGTCAGGCCGGCGGGATCTTTGTTCCAGCGCATGTTGTAGTACCACTCATCCTTGATCTCGAACGGCTTCACACCGCGCGTCACCGGATGGTCCGGGAACGAGGTGTAGTTAGCGACCCAGTGCGGATTGATGGAGATCTCTGCATCGTAGAAACCGCCCATCCAATCGATCACGGTCGCACCGGTTTCTTTGGTGTAGTCGACGGCGTAGTGGATGTTCACCCAACCGACGCCCTGCTCCATCAGCGGCTTGAGCACGTCGAGTTTTCCATTCACCGGATGGCCGGCACGACCATCCATGTACAGCACGATCGCCTTGGCTCCTTTGAGGATCTTCTCGTCCTTGGGCCAGCCATCGCGCGCCATCACCGGAAAGACGCCCGGCGTCTGCTTGAGCATGTCCATCAAGATGGCGGTGCCGGCGAAGAACTCGTGGTCGCCGGGGCCGTGGCTCTTCTTGCCCGCGATCAGCACGATCTTGGTCAGTGCGGGATCCGTGCTGTCGACTTCGAGCGGCACGCCGGACTGATCGTAGGGATCGACCGCGGCATACAGCGGCGCAGCGACAAAAAGCGCGAGGGAGAGGATGGGGAGAATCGCGCGCATGGTGGGTTCCAATCGATTGGGAAGGCAGGACAGCTTAGCCACAGATTCAATCGGGTAGTTGGTCGATGGTGAGGTTACGGAAGCGTACGACGGTCTTGCCGTCGCCATGGATTTGCACCGCGATGTGGCCGTCGAGCGGGATGGTGGCATCGGTCTCGGTGTAGTCGACGGTCTGCGTGCCGTTGATGCGTAGGACGATGCGCGGACCTTCACAGCGGATCTCGTAGCGGTTCCATTCACTGAGGTTCTCGATTTTAGCGATCGCCGCCGGATCGGCTTTGGCGAGGACCTTATTGCGGCGCGACTCGTCGTAGATCGAGCCCGACCAATCCTTGCCGATGTCGGCCTGGTACCCACGCATTTCGTGCGCGGGTTGATCGATGCGCACGCTGCGTATCTGCACACCGCTGTTCACGAACCCTTCCGTGCCTTCGATCTTGTACTCCAGGCGCAGGACGAAGTTCTTGTAGGTCTTCACCGTCGCGAGGAACTCATTGCGCGGGAACTTGACCGCGAGGTCACCGGCGACCAACGCGCCGTCTTCGATGCGCCAGGTTTTGGTCGTGTCGCCTTCCCAGCCGGCAAAGGTCTTGCCATCGAACAACGGAACTTCGGCGGCGTACACTCCGGCCAGACAGCTGGCGAGCAGAACGATAGCACAGGTGCGCATAATGAGCATGGGAAGCCTCCGATGGTAGGGACGTGGTACCGCTGCGCGCGGCTCGTGTTGGCCCGCGATGCTGCGGAGCCCAGCGGTGATTGATACCGGCGTGATTGATACCGACGTGACTGATAACGGCGTGCGCCGCACCAGGGAATCAGGGTTTGGCCAGCGCCGCGCGGTACTGCCGCCAAGCCGCCAGCGAGCGTTGGAGGTTCGTACGCTGATCGCCCGGCACGGCATAACACTGCAGACCGATCGGCCCACTGTATCCAACGGCGTGGAGTTCACGCAGGACGCTGAGGACGTCGAACGTCCCCTCGCCCAATGGTTTGATCAGCGCGCTCCAATTATCACCACTCGCATCGGCGCCGTTGATCGACACCAAACGTAGGTGTTTCGCCGTGGCGCGGATGATCTGTGGCAAGCGCGGGCCATTTCCGGCGCGTAGTTCGTGGCAGAGGTTGATGGTCAGACCGACATTGGGCAGCGCGACCTTTTCCACGATCGGCATCGCCTGTTCGGCGGTAGCGACGCGAAAACCATGATGCGGATAGAGCACGACCGCTACGCCGAGCTTCGCGGCGGGTTCGGCCACCAAGCGTACCGCTGCGGCGGCAGCATCATCGTCACCCTGACCATGCACCGTCAGCCACAGAGCGATGCCGCGATCTTTCAGCAGCGGCAATGATTCCAGCAATCCGGCATCACACGTCGGCGGCGTGCCGAGTTTGCACGCGACGTACAAGCTGGTGATGACCAACCCCGCGTCAGCAAAGGCGCGTTGCCGTTCGACCAACTGATTGGTTCCAGTGTAACCGATGCCGGCGTACTCCAGCTCTTTGAGCATGGTCGCCTGCTGCACCGGCGTCAGGTTCCCACGGCCAACGCCGTTGTCGAAGGCGAAGAACAATGGCTCGGCGGCGACCACGTGCGCCACCGACAGCAACAACAGCAGGAGTGCACTTAGCCGACGCATGGGACTGCTTACTTCGCGCCGAACGCGAACAGTTTCTCCGCCGTGCGCACGATCACCTGTCCATGTGACAACACCACGGTCGAACGCGCGAGGCCGCCCGCGCCGAGCGGATAGGTGCCAAGAATTTCAAACTTGTCGGCGGCGAGCACGAACACCGTACCGGTTTCATCCATGGTGTAGATACGGCCACCACCACCGGTCGGCGACGAGCGCAGCACGGCCTTGGTCGGGATGTCGCCCTGCCACAACACCGCGCCAGTCTTGGGATCAGCACAACGGAACTTCTTTTTATCGCCATCGAGCACGTAGAGCTTGCCCTGGTAGAGCAACGGCATGCATACGTCGCTGGTCAGTTCCGTGGTGTTCCACGCGACGTTGGTCGCCGTCACATCGCCGCTGCCGCCGGGTTTGACCGCGAAGGTGCGGCCACCGCGCGCGGTGATCGACACCACGTTGCCGTCGATCAGCACTGAGCCTGGGATGCTGCGCCAGTTTTTCTTGCGGCCTTCGTTGTAGCCGTCGCTGCGCCACAGTTCCTTGCCGGTGGCAGGATCATGCGCAGTGACTAGGTCACCACCAAAGAGCGCGAGTTCTTCACGGCCATTCGCGGTGTAGATGATCGGCGTGCCGTAGGATTCGAGTGCCTCGTCTTTGCCTTCGGTCGGACGCCAGTGGTGCCAGATATCCTTGCCGGTCTGCGGATCGATGGCTTTGAGGAACGACGCACTCGGCTGATCGGCCGGTTTCTTGTTGTCGTTCTGCAGCACCTGCACGAACAACTTACCACCAGCCAACAGCGGACTGGAGCCGTACAGCCACATGATCTCAAACTTGCCGTGTTCCTTCTGCAGATTGCGCGCCCACAGCGGCTTGCCCGCGACGGTGTAGGCGGCGAGGTCGCCGCTGCCGTACATGAACACCGCGACTTTGCCGTCCGTCACTGCGGATGGCGTCGCCAGATCATTGCGCTGATTGTTGGCCAGCGACGGCGCGACGGGATGGCTCCACAGGATCTTGCCCGTCGTGCGTTCGACGCACAGCGCCGTCAGATTGGCCGTCGCCTTATCAATCGACGGCAGAAAAATGTGATTGC
This sequence comes from Planctomycetota bacterium, assembly GCA_031426335.1. GTDB lineage: Bacteria > Planctomycetota > UBA11346 > UBA11346 > UBA11346 > BOG-1363. The sequence continues at coordinate 4,326 of JANPLC010000033.1, read as the reverse complement.
CCCACACCACCGGCGTGCCCGCGCTGGGACCCGGCAACTCGGTCGCCCACACCTGGGTCGACGCATCGAGCTTCTCTGGCAGCGTTGCCTCGCCACTCGCTCCATCGAGTGTCGGCCCACGCCAGTTCGGCCAGTCCGCGGCTGTCAGTACAGCAGCGGTCGGCAGCAAAGTGGCGGACAGCAGTGCCGGGACGACGGCGCAGCGCAGGAGCGTGGAGAGGTAGGACATAGTTTTCACCGGGGAGGCTGTACCTGAGTGGTGGGGCGGGTGTTTAGGTAAATCCCGGTGAAGCGGGGGGCTGGGTGAGACCGATTGCCACTGGCCACAGGCTACAGGCTACAGACCACAGGTCGGCGTACCGACGTCGGCACTGGGACCTGTGGTCTGTAGCCTATAGCCTGTAGCCTCTCTCCCATGCCCCCCCTCCGCGCATTGCAGGCGCTCTGCTGGCTGGCCTTCCTCGGGCTGGTGCTGCTCGGCGGGCATGCGGGGACCTACGTCGTCGCATGGCAATCGTGGCTAGTGCTCGGTGCCGTTATCGTCCTCGCCCTGGGTGTGGTCATCGGCCTGCTGACGCGTGGCGAGCACCAGCACGACCACGACCACAGCGCGCACGATCACGAAGAACCGTCGTGGATCGAGACTGGTGTGCACGCGCTGCCGCTGCTGTTGTTCGTCGCCATGGGCCCGACCTCGCTCGGCAGCCACACGCTCAGCGAATCCGGGCAAATCGACGCCACGCGTTTCGTTCCGACCACTCCGGTGGAACCCGCCATCGTCGACGGCTACCACCGCACTGATCTGTTGGCGCTGCGACACGATCCGTTCCTCGACGGCGGCAAAATCGAAATCATCGCACGCCTCGGTGAACTCGCTGAGCAGACCACACGCAAACGCCGCAATGCACCCGCCCCGACCCCGAAGCCGGTATTGTTCCGCCATGTCATCAGTTGCTGCGCCGCTGATGGTCGCCCGGTCTATGCGTGGCTCACAGATCTACCGCCTGCTGATCTGCCGCTCGATGCCTGGGTGCGCGTGCGCGGCACCGTCAATGCACGCGAAACCGGCGGCGTCATTCCGGTGATCACCGTCGATCTGTTTGAAATCGTGCCACAACCAAAGCAGGCGTACCTGATTCTACCGGGGACGGTCGCAGCTCCGGGACATGTGCCGGTGATAGTGGAGTGAAGGCCGTGCGCGTGCGGCGTGCGGCGTTTACGCATGACCACAACCAACCCCAGCCACAAAACCCCGCACAAGTGAGCGAAGCGAACGACCGCACCCCGCACAAGTGAGCGCAGCGAACGACCGCACATTCTCCTACGGCAACTTCGTCACCGACAGATCATCGAAGAACACCGCCTTGCCCGAGTACGGCATGCCCCACGCCGACGCACGGCCACTGACCGGAGACTTCTCATCGGTGTACTGAATCTGCCATTCCTTCGGCTCCGGCGTGCCGTCGCTCCAAGTCTTGCCTTCGACGATCCACTTGCCGCCTTCGGCGCGCACCTGCAGGTGGAACCACAACCAAGTATCCGTCTTCCAATCGCTCGGCGCGCTAGCGAGCGCGACTTCATCACGCACCAGTTCGATTTGTTTTTTCGTGCCGGCCAAACGAAGCACGTGACCGGTGACACCGCCCAGACCGACGCCAAAGGTCGGCGCCTGCCGGCCCTTGGTCGCTGACTTCAGTCGCGCACGCACGGCGAAGTTCTCGTCCTTCTTGATCGTCGGGCCGAACAGAAAGCTGTAGGTGTCGAGCGGCACGGGATTGAGTTCGAGGACTTTGTTGCCGGCGTCCTCCAGCACTTTGAACTCGCCGGCGAGGACCATGAAGTCATCGGGCACTTCAGCAGCCTTGGCGAAATCCTGGGTGAACACCGGATCCGCAGCGGACACGACGGCAGTGCAGGCAAACAGTGGGAGCAGGAGGAAACGGTTCATGGGCTCATTCCTTACGTAAGGCTTCGATGGTGGTACCGCTGAGGGCGCGCTTCGTCGCGACGACGATCACCAGCAGGCCGCTGGCCAGGATGACGATCGCCGCCACCCCAAGGTCGCTCCAGGGCACCGGCGTCCCAGGGGCGCGTAGCGCCGGCCACACGGCGAGGGCACCGCTGCCAGCGCCAAGGGCCAGGCCGCCCAGCAACAACAGCGCATGTTCGGTCAGCACCAGGCGCAGCAACAGGGCCCGACTGAAGCCGATGGCATGCGCCGCAGCGAGTTCACCCCGACGATCAGCGACGTTGCGCGCGACAACCACGCCGACGCCGACGCTGCCGATCAGCAGTGCGAGTCCGCCGAGCGTAAGAAAGATGTCGAGGTAGGTGCGTTCCACCGCCAGGTACGCAGCGAGGCGTTCGACCGCCGGTTGCACAGCGACGCCGTAATCGGCCAAGCCGCGTTCGAGTTCTTTCGCCACCGCTTCGCGTCGTTCGCTCGGGGTGTCGATCAGCCACAGGCCGTGGCCACCTTGCGACGGGAACTTGGCGGTGAAATCACGCTCGGCGATGAACAGCCCACCTTGCAGCAACGAATGGGAAACCGTACCGACCAACACGATGGCGAAGGGCTGGCCGCGTTCGTCGGTGTACGTCAGGCGATCACCAACGGCCATGCCGAGTGACCACATGGTGGTGTTCAGATCACCGATCGCCGGCACCGCGCCATCGCTGCGCTGATCGAGCAGGTTCCATCCGCCATCGACTGGCGCAGCAAAGGTGAACCGCCCGGCGAACGTCGCTGGATCGATGCCGTAAATGCGCGGGGTCGCGCTGCGGTTGAGATTCAGGCAACTTGCATCGTCGCCATGGCCGACACGTATTGGCGTGAATGTCACGCCGTCGAGTTTCTCCAAACCAAGGCGCTCACGATCGGCGACGGTGTTAAGATTCTCCGCCAGCGGCACCGCGCTCTCCATCGCCAGCCCATACCCGCCCGTTCCGGAGGTCTTCAGCTCCGCGCCAGCCAAGGGATCACGGCGATTCGCTCCCACTACCAAGATCAAGAACGCCGCCGAAGCGAGCACGATCACCACACTCAGACTGCGCCCGCGTCCACGTGCGGCGTTGGCAATCGCCAACGACGGCAGATCGAGTTTTTGTAATCCCTGTTGCAGACTGCGGTCGATGCCCGCCGTTCCCGCGGCCAAACCGGCGATCAGCCCCAACGCACCCGCGCCGAAAAATGCGCCGACCGCAGCTGACGGATCCAGTGGCAGAAACGCGATGATCACCGCACCGAGTCCGCACACCAACGCCACCAACGCCGGCCAGCGACGTTTCGGCGGCACGATCTCCGCGCTCGCCCGCCCACGCAGCAACTGCGGCACCGCTTCGCGGTGCAGACGACGCAGACGCCAGCGGAGTACGATGCTCGCCATCAACGCACTGGCGACCACGCCGATGATCAGCGTGCCCAGGTTGAGATGCAGCTTCACCGGCGTCGCACCGACCGCCGCGCTCCAGCCACCCGATAGTCCGGTCAGGACCAACTCGGCGTAGAGCACGCCGAACACCATCCCGAGCAACGATCCGCCCACCGCGATCACCACACATTCCCACCACAGCAACCGCGCCACGCGCTTCGGCGTGAAACCGACGGCGAGCAGCAAGCCGATCTCCGCACGGCGACCTTCCAGGCCAAGCGCCACCAACATGCCGGCTAGCGTCAGCGCCGCGATCACTAGGAAGAAACCGAGACCGATAAACAGGCCGGAGAAATCCATCGCCTTGGCGCTGGCGTCGAGTGCCTGGGCACGCAGTGGCACTGCAACCAAGCCGAGATCGGCTGGTTTCAACGTCTGGCGCAGATGCGCGGTCACGGCTTCGATCGGCTGCGTGAGACGTACCGCCGTCAGCGAACCGAAACGGTTGGCAAACAACCGCTGCCCAACGGCGAGCGAGAGGAACGCCTTCGGCGTCCCACGGTGGTGTTTCCAATACTCCTCATCGATCGGACGAATGCGGCCGAGATCGATCGGCACACCCGGATGCCAGTTCTTGCAGTCCTCCTCGTCAGCGATGCCTGGGAACCGCGGCATCAACTCACGATCGCTCGCCGCGCCGGACAGCGGCACGATGGCGCGGATGGTCAACGGCGCGCTGTCTTCGCGCAGTCCACCGGACGGACCAATGACGAAGTATTTTACCGTTACCGTGTCGCCGATCTTGGCCTTCAGATCGTCCGCCATCAATCAATGGTTGGCGGACGATCTGAAGGCCAAGATCGGCGACACGGTAACGGTAAAATACTTCGTCATTGGTCCGTCCGGTGGACTGCGCGAAGACAGCGCGCCGTTGACCATCCGCGCCATCGTGCCG
>JANPLC010000032.1:0-2075 GCA_031426335.1 Planctomycetota bacterium | reverse complement strand
AGCATGTGGCTGATCGGATAGCGGCTCAGGATAGCGACGTCGATGCCGCGCTGGTCGTTGCCGTCGATCAGCATGTTCCAGCCGTACACGCGTTTCTTCATCAGCGGGGCCAGGAACTGGTCGCAGAAATGTTGCAGGCTCGGGCGGTTCTCGACTTCGCAGAGCACCAGCACGTCGGCGTCGACATCACTGATGATGCGCGCGGTGTTGCTGATCGCCTGATCGTCGACCGGTTCTTTCTTGAGGTCGACCCAGCCGACCCAATCGGCGCGGCCTTTGGCGACGATGGAGGGCGCGCCGTTTTTCGGCACGGTGAAGAGATCACCGCGGATTTTGCGCAGCTCCAGGAAGATCCCGTTCGGACGCGTCGCCAAGAGCCCGTTGGCTGACAGCAGGTCGAGCATCTTCTGTTTGTCGGCGGTGCTATAGGTCGCCTGATTGAACAGCTTGTTCAGCTGGGCCGCGGCATCGATCGCCGGCTGGCCGGCATCCCAACTGGCAAGGTTCATCGCGCGTGGGCGCTCGAAAAGGTTTTCGATGTTGAAGGTGGCGAGGCGCATGGCGGAGGCTCCTTGCCGTCAGCTATGGCGGTTCGGCTCCCTCTGTCCAGAGCGTGTGATGGCCAGTGTGCAGCGTCGGGCAGTGATGATGAAGCGGTGGTGGAGATGCCGTGAAGTGTGACCGAGCGGTTGCGTGCCGCCGGTCACGGACGGACGAACGCATGCAGGGCACTGGCCGTGCGCACGAATACCTGGCCATGCGCCAGCGCGATGGAGGCACGCCCAGGACCGTCGCTGGGCAAAGTGGTCGTGCTCAGCACCTGGAAGGGATCGACTCCGAACACCACCACTTCACCGGTTTCGCTCACCGCATAGAGGCGCCCGTCGCCAGCCGTCGGTGAGGCACGGATCACGCCGGTGGTGGTGAACTTCCCGCGCCAGCGCAGCGCGCCATCCGCTGGATTGAAACACGCCAGCTCCCGTTCATCACCGTTGAGCACGTAGAGATTGCCGCGGTAGACGAGCGGCGCAGCGACGTCGCTGCTCAGCACATCGCTGCTCCAGGATTCGCGCATGCCGCCAGCACCATCAGGCATCAGCGCCAGCACTCGTCGACCACGTGCGGTGCATAGGATGATGCGCCCGTCCGCCACCACCGGCGTGGTGATCATGCGCCAATCCTTGGCCTTGGTGGTGTTCCAGCCGGCAAAACGCCACTGTTCGACGCCGGTCAGCGGATGATGACCGGTCAGGCAATCACCGCCGAGCAGCAAAATACTGCGGTCGGCACCGTGCGTGAATGGAATCGGCGTGGTGTAAGAATCCTGCGATTCGCCACGTCCTGGGCATGGTCGCGGATGTTTCCACAGATCTTTTCCGGTGGCCGCGTCGATGCCGAGCACATACGAGCCAGTGCGTGGCGTTCCGGCCACGGCGTCCGGTGAGGTCTGCAGCACCTGCACATATAAGCGACCATCGAGCAGCAGCGGACTCGATCCATAGACCCATTGATTGGTGAACTTGCCGTGATCCTTCTGCAGATTGCGCTGCCACAGCCGCATGCCGTCGTGGGTGAACGCGGCGAGATCGCCGCTGCCGAACAGCACCACCACGCGTTCGCCATCGACCACCGGCGACGGCGCCGCCAGGTCATCGCGGTGGCTGGGGTTGAAGGCTATGCCGATCTCGTTTTTCCACAGCACTTGGCCATCAGTGCGGCGCAACGCGAGCGCGACGAACAGCGAGGTTTCGCGATCGATGGCGGTGACGAACACGCGTTCACCCCAGACTGCCGGCGTTGCGTCACCGACTCCGGGCAGCGGCTGCATCCACCGCTGGGTGGTGTCGTCCAGGCGCTCCGGCAAGGGGGTCTCTGTGCTGGCGCCATCAAACGTTGGGCCACGCCAGTTCGGCCACTCACCGGCCTCGGCGACGTTGACGGCCACTACCAGCAGGATGAACAGGGCTGCACGCATGTGATCGCCCCAGCACACGTAGGGATGCCAAGAGAGTCAATCGCAACGAAGCCCAGGAGCGCCGAGCACCAGCTCGGCATCGCCATGGTACGAACGATGC
>JANPLC010000031.1:0-4130 GCA_031426335.1 Planctomycetota bacterium | reverse complement strand
GCGACACACGCTGGCATCGTCAAAGCGATCAGACGGATCCTTCGCGATCATGCGCATGACCAACGCGGAAAGATCAGCCGGCACGTTGGGGTTGAGTTGATGCGGTGGGGTGGGCGTGTGTTCACGCTGACGCGTCATGATCTCAAACGACGACTGACCAGTGAACGGCTTTTCGCCAGTCAGAGCAAAATAGGCGGTGACACCCAGCGCGTATTGATCAGAGCGACCATCGAGCTTGCGACCCATGCATTGCTCGGGCGACATGTACGCCGGCGTCCCCATCGCCAAGCCCACTGCGGTCAGATCCGTGGCATCATTGCGTTCGGAAACATCCTTGGCCAAGCCGAAATCGGCAATCTTGGCAATCCCATCTTTGGTGATCAAGATATTGTCAGGTTTGATGTCCCGGTGGACGATGTTGCCGCTGCCGACGTGAGCCAAGCCCGATAAGCAGTGCACGATATAGGTGATGGTTTCGGCCACCGGCAGCACCAGGCGGTCACCGATGATCTTCGACAGGCTTTGGCCTTCGATGAACTCGTTGACCATGAACCACAGCCCGTCGTGGACGCCGAAATCATACACCGCAACGATGTTGGGATGGTTGATCTTGGCGATCGACTTGGCTTCACGCTCGAAGCGCTTGATGAATTCTCGATTTTCGTAGAGGGCCTTATTGAGGATCTTGACCGCCACGACGCGGTCGAGGCTGACCTGACGACCCTTGTAGACCAGGCCCATGCCGCCCTGGCCGATCTTCTGTACCAGTTCGTAATTGCCGAACATGCGACCCAGGTACGGATCGTGGGCCTCGACCGGTTCGTCACTGTCCGACGCGACCTTGGCTGACGGCAGATCGACCACTACCGAGAGATCACGTTCGGCACCGGGATCCGACATGCGGAACTCAGGCGTGAGATTCGGCGGCCCCGCCTTGCCGTCCCCCCCGTCGACCGATCCCTTGGGGAGATCGGACATCCCTGGGAGGTCCGGCAAGCTCGGTAGCTCGTCGGATGGACGGCTGTCGTTATCGAGCACCATGCGGGCGAGGTCTTTCGGCCCGGAGTCTAGAACCGGCTCAAAGCCAAAACAAGGGTCCGGAAGACACTTACGCAGGTTGTGCACGAGCTGTGCCGTGCACTGCAACCGCTCTGCGACACCCCTTGGAATAAAGCGGTATCAGCCCAACGTCTGCAAGTAGTGCTCGGCTTCCAGCGCCGCCATGCAGCCCATGCCAGCGGCGGTGATCGCCTGACGGTAGCGGTGGTCGCGGACGTCGCCGGCGGCGAACAACCCTGGCACGTTGGTCTGACAGCCGTGTTCGACCTCGATGTAACCGTTTTCGTCGAAGGTCAGGCCGGTGTCTTTGAGGAACGCGGTGTTGGGCGTGTGACCGATGGCCATGAACACCCCCTTCACCTCCAGCTTGGCTTGTTTGCCATCGCGGGTGTCGACCAGGGTCACCGACTCCATCTTGTTCTTCGCGTCAGTCTGGTAACCGCCCAGGGTCTGGTGCCACACTGGTTCGATCTTGGGATTCTTGAGCGCACGCTCGGCCATGATCTTTGACGCGCGCAGCTCGCCACGGCGGTGGATCAGGTAGACCTTGCTGGCGAACTTGGTGAGGAAGTTGGCTTCTTCGCACGCCGTGTCGCCGCCGCCTACGACCGCGACCGGGACGTTCTTATAGAACGCGCCGTCACAGGTGGCACAGGCGGTCAGGCCGTGTTTACGGTTGGGGCCGTCTACCAGGAATTCTTTATCTTGCGGCAGTCCCAGATACCTCGCGCTTGCGCCGGTGGCGATGATCACGGTCTTGAACTCAGCCTGCTCATTGGAGTCCTGGTAATTGTCATACCAGTGGAGGGCGAAATGACTGCCGCGCTTCTCGACTTTGGTGACGACACAGGCCATTTTGATCTCAGTGCCGAATCGCCGGGCCTGCTGCTCGAAACGCACCATCAGTTCCGGGCCCATGATGCCCTCGGGAAACCCGGGGAAATTCTCCACGTCGGTCGTGGTGGTCAGCTGTCCGCCAGCCTCTTTACCGGTGAACAACACCGGGGCGAGGTTAGCGCGCGCGGCATAGATGGCGGCGGTATAGCCAGCGGGACCAGAACCGATGATGGCGACGTGGTGCATGGGACTCTCGTAAGGTTGAGGGGCGGAGCACACCCGACGACTACCCACGGTCAAGCGCCCGACCGGTTGGTCACCGCACCGCGTGCTGACCGAGGATGCGCTCGCCGTGTTCCTGGATTGCCATGGTCAACCGTGCAACTCCGGCACCAAACGCGGCGAGATGCGCGCAGAACGCTCCATGGCCACGGCCCGCACGGTACTCCGGCTGACGGCTGGGCGCTGACAGATAACGCTCCATGAGCGGCACTGCGTCGTCGACCAAGAACACACCCAGGTAGTAAACCAGCTTCGAGGTCTGCCGCAGCGACGCACCGAGCACTTTGCGTTCGACACCGTCCGTCCCAACTATCACCAGATCACCATGGCCACGACAGAGCGGCTGGACGCCGCAGACTGAAGCGACGGCTGGACGCAGGGCGGTATTCACCCGGTCGAGATAACAGGTGGTGCCAAGCTCGCGGTTCGCCAAGCGGATGGCCACCACCACCATCCCAGGAGCGAGAACTACTGAGCCCCCTCCGGACACGCGGCGATGCACAGGAACGCCGTCCGCCACCGCGTGATCGATCAGCACTTCACGCGCGGGATCCTGATGACGTCCGATCACCACGCGGCAATCGCGCGGTTCGAACACCCGCAACCACGGTTGCGACAGATCGAGGATCGATTCACCGAGCGGATCGTCGATGCCGCCGGGATTGGGCGAGATCACGTTCGGATGCGGTTCGATGAAGCCGGTCATGGCCACTGTCCGGGGTCCGGGGTCCGGGGTCTCGTTGATCACGGTTGAACGTGAAAACAAAGGACGAGCGAGCGCCAGCGAGCGACCGGACTCCGGACCCCGGACTGCCGTCATTGGTGTACACAGACCCCAAGCGCATCCGCCGCCGCTTCCATCACCGCTTCCGACAACGTCGGGTGCGCGTGGATGGTCTCCATGATCTCTTTCGCGGTCGATTCCAGGCGCATGGCCAGGCTCAGTTCCGCGAGGTTCTCGGTCGCGTCGTAGCCAACCAAGTGCGCGCCGATGAGCTGATTGAACTCGGCATCGAAGATCAGCTTCACAAAGCCTTCGGAGTGACCGATGGCCTTGGCCTTGCCCGAGGCGGCGTACTGGAAGCGACCGATCTTGATCTTCCGCCCGGCAGCGACGGCCTTCTTCTCAGTCAGACCGAGCGAAGCGACCTGCGGCTGGCAGTAGGTGCAACCAGGGATCTGTGAGTAATCGACCGGCGCGGGGTGGCCGACGATGTGGCCGACGGCTGCTTCACCTTCGAAGCTGGCCTTGTGCGCGAGCAGTTGTTTGCCGGCCACGTCGCCGATGGCGTAGACGCCCGCGGCACTGGTCAGCTGGTTCGCATCCACCGCGATGAAACCACGTTCGTCGAGTTTGACGCCCGCTTTGTCCAAACCGAGGCCGTCGGTGTTGGCGAGGAAACCGACGGAGACGAGCACCTTCTCGACCTCAATGACCTCCGCCTTGCCATCCTTTTCCAGATGCACGGCGACCGCGTCGGGCTTCTGTTCGAGCTTCACCACCTTGGTCGAAGTGCGGATGGTGACGCCCTTCTTGGTGAACTCACGTTCGACCACCTTGGCGATCTCGTGGTCTTCCATCGGCAAGACCTGATCAAGCACTTCGATGACGGTGACTTTGGTGCCCATGGTCGAGAGGAAATAACCGAACTCCATGCCGATGGCGCCGGCACCGATGGCGAGCAGCGACTTGGGCATCTCGGTGGTGGCGAGCAGGTGTTTGTAATTCACCACCTGTTTGCCATCGACCGGCAGGTGCGGGAAGGTGCGCGGCTTATGACCGGTGGCGATTATGACGTTGTCGGCGGTGACGTTCTGGCTGGTGCCGTCGGTCTTGGCGATACTGATGGTCTTCGCATCGACGAACGAGGCCGCGCCGTTCAGCACGGTGATCTTGTTCTTCGTCATCAGGTACTGGATGCCCTTGGCCATCTGACCGGCGACATCGCGCG
>JANPLC010000030.1:0-33204 GCA_031426335.1 Planctomycetota bacterium | reverse complement strand
GTATCGGACAGGCGACCGTAGGTGCCGTCGGTCATCTGCGGATTGCTGGGAATCATCGTGTCTGGGAACAGCAGGTCGGTGTAACTCGACTCGGCGATTCCGGTCTTGGGCGAGATCACCTTCCGGGATGCCATGGGGTCTGCCGGTTTCGGTGGCATCGGCAGCAGGCGGTACTTGGTCACCACCTTGCGCAGCGATTGCAGCACGCCGATGTCCTCACGGCGGGCACCGTGCAGCAGCACAATGCGCTCGTCCTGATAGCGGTCACTGAGCATCATCAACCTGGTTTGATCACCGTTGAGAAACTCAGGGTTGGGCACGCCCTTCAGCGCGATTCCGCTGGTCGACACGTTGCTGCCACTCGCCCAGGTGGAATTGCCGGAGGCACGCACGAATTGGAAACGCCCACCACCCGCATCGGCATTCGATCCCGCGAACGGATGTTCGGTCGGGCTGATGGCGCTGCCCTTGTTGGCGATGGCCAGTTCGATGCCGGTCTTGACCGTCTGGATGATGGTTTCGGTTTTCTTGCGCTCAGCGTTGCCCATCAGCGCGGAGGCACCCACCAGGATCATCGCCGCCAGGACGGTCATGATGGCGATCACCACCAACAATTCGAGCATGGTGAAGGCCAGACGGCTGGAACGCGGCATGACGGACGACTCCGGAGGATGGGGAAACAGAAACTCCGCAGGCGTCACTTCACGTCCTGGGCGTTCAGCAGACCAATCTTATAGACCGCAACGGCGACGATGTATTTCATGTCGAGGCTGGCGACACCGAGCGCTTCGGGCGTGGCGCCACTGGCCGGCACGCCGATGTCCTTCGCGACTGTTGGTTGCGCGACGTTGTTGAAGACGAAGCCCGTGCGGTACTGGTAATACCAACCCACCGCCGACCCCGGAGCCAGGAAGGCATACGACGGAATGGCGGTAGCACTGGCCGATTGGGCAGAGACCGGCATGACGCCGCGGTTGAATTGGAATTTGGCAGCCGCCTTGAACCCGCTGATGGTGCCAACGCCATCAAGATTCGGTGTGCCGTTGGGATAGTGGTTGCTCTCAAGACTGGCGAAGCCGTACTCCGAGGGATTGGTGTTGCCGTAGATGACCACCGCGTAGGCGGCCTTGTTCGCTTCTGACGGCACCACTACCGATACGCCGTACCACGGTGGATTCCCTGATGTGACGCGCGGTTCCGTCGTGCTGCGCGCGAGTTGACGCGCCTGCGAGCAGGCACGCTGGATGGCGCTGGCGGCGTCATGCACCGAGCCCTTCTTCATCGCCGGTCCGATGGTCGGCACCACCATCGCCACCAAGACGATGATGATCGACACCACCACCATCATTTCGATGGCGGTGAAGCCGGCACGCAGCCGGTTCGCTGGAGTCCGGGTCATGGCGGTCACGTCATTCATTCCGCACCCTGAGTCTTCCAGCTGCGCAGGTCGTCGGTGCTCTTGCGCGAGGTCAGGTCGTCGAGTTTGTCCACGCCAGCAGACCAGATGCCGAACGCCTGGGTGCCATAGACCTTGGCCGCGAAGGCGATGCGCAGCGGACGGCCCCAGGCGTCGACCACCATGCCGCGCTTGCTGATGAAACTCTTTTTGATCTGCGGCTGAGCCATGTTGATGAAGCCGCGGTAGCCGGAGGTCAGGGCCTCCTTGGGGAAATTGCCGTCATGGAAGCCGCCATTGGGCTCGGCAGCCACGCCATCCGGTGGTACATCCGTGGTGAAGGTGCTGGTGCTGGTGTTGTAGTACGAGCCGGTTTCCGGCGGCGTGTAGCCATCGATCGACCAGAAACGCGCGGCGCCGTTGGGCGTGTCCGGCAGATCCGGCATCGGCGCACCGCCACTCGGATTGAAATGATTGAGATCAAAGATGTGGTAGGTGCGCATCTGCGGCGTAGCAGTGGTGCCGATGTTCCACGTCCAAGTCTTGGTCTGATACGTGGTGATCGCCGTGGCCACGCTGTTCACCAGCGCGTCGGTGGCGTTGACCTTGACCCGGGTGCTGATCATGCCCCACACCGGGAAACCGATCGCTGCCAGGGCGGCGATGATGGAGATCACCACCACCAGTTCGACGAAGGTGAAACCACGGCGAGTGGTCGGCCGTGTGGTCCAGTTGGACATGTCTATCCCCAGATGCCGGCAATGTGGGCGCCGCCAACAATCAGGGCAACCCCCAGCACCCGACACACCAGGACCTCCCCATCACCCACCGACAGGCGGCGGCGCAGGAGGCGATTGAGCATGCCGGCTTCCAGATGCAGCAACGGACGCGCGGCAATCAGCAGCGACAGACCACACGCCGCACTGATGACCGCGAGCGACCACACCGGCACCACATCGCGCATGACCTCGCTCAGCTGATTGGCAATCATCACGGCGAGGGCCACAAAGCTGACCAGGACCACCGCCGTGACGAGGTGCGCGGCGCTGATCTGGACTTCACGTTTGGGGGGCGTTGCGGGCAGGCTCTGGCGGATGCGCGCTTCGAGCGCGGAGACATCGCTCACGCGCGAGGCGACGGCATGGTCCTTGAGCAGCGCATCGAGCGCGTCGAGCCGGGTGGACGAGCTCTGGAGATCCGCGCGGGCACCCAGCAGGTGCTGGACCCCAGCGGCTTCGGCGCGGGACAGTTCGCCATCGTGGAGGCGTTGCAGGAGGCGTTCGTGGTCGTGCATGGTCGGCTCGGGGGTGGGACGTTGCCAGAAGTGCTCAACCGGACATGTGCCCGTCGGCGATGTGCGCCTGTGACCGCCTGGGTGATGGCCTGCAAATCGCTGACCGTCAAGGTTATGCATCACTTGATGCAGCCCTATCCGGCAACATGTCCATAAACCACCGAAGGTTGCGCGGATCGCTCCATCCGGCCCCAGGACCGTGGCGGAGCACACCGTCGGCGACAACCTGCAGTACAGCACCTACGTTTGGAGACCCCATGTCGTTTCTGACCACTCTCTCTCAGCTCAAGGTGGTCGCGGTCATCCGCGGCAGCAGCGCTGACCACGCCGTGGCCATGGCGCAGGCGCTGATCCGCGGCGGAGTGTTCGGCATCGAGATCACCTATTCGACGCCGGATTGCTGTGCCGCGATCCGCCGGGTGGTGGCCGAAGCACCAGCCGAAGCCTGCGTCGGCGTCGGCACGGTGATGACCACTGCCCAATTGGCGGATGCCGCCCAGGCCGGTGCCCGCTACGCCGTCAGCCCCCATTTCGATCCGGCCATCGTCACCGAAGCCAAACGCCTGGGCCTGCCGATGCTCCCTGGAGCGATCACTCCGACTGAGATCGTCGCGGCGTGGAACGCTGGTGCGACCTGCATCAAGCTGTTCCCTGGGTCCTTGGTCGGCGTCGACTACGTCAAGGCGCTCAAAGGTCCTCTGCCGCACATCCCCCTGATGCCGACTGGCGGCGTGTCGCTCGACAACCTGCACGAGTGGTTCGCTGCCGGCGTCGTTGCCGTGGGCATGGGTGGCAACCTGGCCAAGGGCACGCCTGCCGAGATCGAAGCCGCAGCCCGTGCCGTACGCACGAGACTGAACGCGCTGAAGTGAGTTCTCCTCAGCTTGCGCCGGCCTAGGGCCGGTCACACTGCGCGACCCCCTGGAGGTGTCAGCGTTGTCGTTGCCCACCGCGGAAACGTCAGTTTCCGCGTCGCCTTCTGCCGCAGCAGCCGATCGCCATTGGCGTCGCGGCAGCGCCGTGCGCCATGGTCTGGGCATCGCAGTCATCGAAGGCGTGGTGGTGGCGGCGATGCTGGCGTTCGCCGAAAGCTTCATCGTACCGGTCCTACAAGTGCGGCTCGGGGCCTCGCCCTCGCAGATCGGCCTGCTGACCATCATCCCGCTGCTCGGCACGGTCTTCATCGGCATCGTGCTCGGCCGCATCATCCGACTGTTAGGTGGCAACAAACGCGCGGTGGTGCTGCATGCCCTGGTGCAGTCGCTGATGATCGCCGGACTGAGTGTGCCGCTGCACCACCCTGACGCGGAGTGGGCGGTGCCGGTCGGCCTGGTCCTGGCGGTGTCGATTGCGCTGGCCGGTTCCATCGGTGGCCCGGCGTGGATCAACTGGATGGGCGCGCTGGTGCCGCGCCAGGTGCAGAGCCGCTACCTCGCCTACCGCAGCCGCGTGGTGATCTTGGTGAAACTCGGCTTCGCCTGCGCTTTTGCCCAGGTCTTGCATTTGTTGCCGGCGGAAACCGGCCCGTGGGGACTCCAGGTTCTCATCGTGCTGGCGGTGATCTCGCGGCTGTGGAGCGCGTGGTTGATCCACGTCCAGCACGATCCCCCCGCCCGTCCGCAGCCCACGGCGGGCACCGACAGCCATCGTCAGCACGGCAATGCGTTGAGTTTCATCGCGTTCCTGGGTTCGATCACCCGCACCGACCTCGGTCGCTGGACGCTGGTGTGGGCGGTGCTGCATTTCGGCGTGATGCTCGCCGGTCCGTACTTTGCGGCCTACATGCTCAGCGAGCTGCCGCGTGGACTCGGCCTCAGCGCCGGCTGGACCTACGTGATGCTGATCCAGATGGCGGTGCTGGTGCGGGTCGCGGCGTATCCCGTCGCCGGGCGCCTAGTCGATCTCTTCGGACCGGCGGCGGTGCTGCGCGTGGCGGTGTGCGGCATCATGGTGATTCCGGTGGCGTGGGCGCTGACCACCTCCATCCCGCTGCTGCTGCTGACCGAGGTCATCAGCGGCCTGTGCTGGTGCATGGCCGAGGTTTCGGTCGGCGTGCTGCTGTTCACCTGCCACCGTGATCCCATCCAACGCTCACATCTGATCGGCTACCACCAGTCGGTGGTCAATGCGGTGGCGGTCGGCGGCGCGGTCATCGGCATGGTGGCGCTCGATACCAGCCTGGGCGCGAGCGGCAGTCTGCTGCCGGCGCTGGGCGGCAGTGACTTCCACACCTTGTTCCTGCTCAGCGCGCTGTTCCGTCTACCCGCGGTGATCCTGGCGATGCGCTTATTGCCGCGCATGCGCGCGCTGCGTGCGGAGGAGAGCGCCGGATTGTGGCGCATGCTGCCGGGCACCGATCTGGTGCTGACCGTCAGCCGTGGACTGAGTGGCTTCTTCCGCCGACCCGAAGGCTGAACGGGCTTCCGACTGGGTGGAGGTCCGGTAGCGTTCCGCCCGTAGCCATGAGTGAACCCGCCCGCGACCCGTCACTTCCTCCCGCCGGTCTGGCGCTGCGCCACCTGCGCTGCGACATCATTGAGATGCAGGGCTACACCCCTGGCGAGCAGGTGCGCGACTGCATCAAGCTCAACACCAACGAGAGCGCGTGGGGGCCGTCGCCGCGCCTGCGCGAGATCTTGCGCCAGGTCGCCGACGACCAGTTGCGGCTCTACCCCGATCCGGTGTTCAAGCAGTTGCGTCACGCGGCGGCATCACGCTACGGCGTGTCGCCAAATCAGGTGCTGGCCGGCAATGGCTCGGACGATTGCCTGACGGTGATCTACCGCGCCTTCCTGAATCCCGGCGATCACGTCGCTGCGCCGTGGCCGACCTATGGATTGTACGATACGCTCGCGACGCTCCAGGGCATCGACATCATGCACGTCGATTACCGTGTCGATGCGAAACAATGGCACCTGCCGCGCCATTTGAGCAAACAAGGCGCCAAGGTCGTGTTGGTGGCGAATCCGAACAACCCGTCGGCGACGTTGACGCCGATTGATCAACTGCGCCAACTGGCGTACGAGATCGACGGCATTCTGGTGGTGGACGAGGCCTACATCGACTTCGCGCCGGACGGTTCGAGCATGTTGCCGCACCTCGCCAGCCATCCGAACGTGATCGTGCTGCGGACGTTCTCGAAGAGTTACAGCTTGGCTGGCGCGCGCCTCGGCCTGTTGTTCGCCCATCCCGAACTGGTCGCGCAGCTGATGAAGGTGAAGGACAGCTACAACGTCAACGCGCTGACGCAGGCGCTGGGCGTCGCGGCGCTGGAAGATCGCGATCATCACCGCGCTTTGGTGCAGGACACCCTGCGCGAACGTGCGCGCCTCGAAGGTGAACTGGCGAAACTCGGTTGGACCTGGCCGACCTCGGCCGCCAACTTCCTGCTCTGCGAAGTCGGTGACAAAGCCGGCGCGATCTACAAAGCGCTGAAAGAGCGCGGCGTGCTGGTGCGCTGGTGGGATCGTCCGCTCTTGTCGAGCAAACTGCGCATCACCGTCGGTCGCCCGGAGCAGACCGATCTGCTGCTGCAACATCTGCGGGAGCTGGTGTGAGCGATCACCGCAGCCGCGCCATCTGCCTGCTCGGCGCGACCGGATCCATCGGGGTGAGCACCTTGTCCGTCGCTGCGCACCTGGGGATTCCGGTGCACGCGGTCAGCGCGAATAGCAAAGTGGATCAGCTCGCTGCCCAGGCGCGTGCCTGTGGCGCCAAGATCGCGGTCATCAGTGATGCCGCGCGTTACGACGAACTGAAACGCGCGCTCAGCGGCAGCGGTATTCGCGCCGCCGCGGGTGCCAACGCACTTGAAGAAATCGCTGCCGCGCCCGAAGTCGGCGCGGTGATGACCGCCATCGTCGGCGCCGCTGGCCTGCCGGCGACACTCGCTGCCGTTCGTGCGGGCAAACGCCTGTGCATCGCCAACAAGGAACCGCTGGTGATGGCTGGCGACCTGATCATGGCCGAGGCCAAGCTCAGCGGCGCAGCGATCCTGCCGGTCGACAGCGAACACAGCGCGATTTTCCAGTGTTTGGAGAACCACGGGGCCGACGAGGTGCGTGAAATCATCCTCACCGCGTCGGGCGGTCCCTTCCGCACCGTCGCTGATCTGTCGCAGGTCACGCGCGAACAGGCGCTCAAACATCCGACCTGGACGATGGGGCCGAAGATCACCATCGATTCAGCGACCTTGATGAACAAGAGCCTGGAAGTGATCGAAGCACGCTGGTTGTTCGGCATCGAACCGGAACGCATCCGCGTGATCATCCATCCGCAGAGCGTGGTGCACAGCATGGTGTCCTACCGCGATGGTTCGGTGATGGCGCAGCTTGGCCTGCCCGACATGCGCGTACCGATCCAGTACGCGCTGACGTGGCCACGCCACGAAGGCGGTGAAGTCGGCATTCCCGACTTCGCCAAACTCAGCGCGCTGACGTTCGAAGAGCCCGACACCAAGCGGTTTCCCTCGCTCACCATGGCTTACCACGCCGCGCGCGTTGGTGGTTTGGCGCCAGCGGTGATGAACGCGGCAAACGAGATGGCGGTCGCCGCGTTCCTCGCCGGACGTTCACGCTTCATCGATATTTTCCGCACGGTCGAAGACGCGCTCGGACGCACGCCGACGCTCAGTGCCCCCTCGCTCGCTGACATCATTGCCGCCGACGCCGATGTGCGTGCGCGCTTGGCCGGCTGACCATGAGCGGCAGACGCATCCTGCTGCTGGCCAAGACACCGCTCGTAGAGCGTCTGGAGCCGACCGTACTCAAGCGCTTGGCCACGGGCGGTGCGGTGAATCTTGACCGCCTGGAAATCGCGGCGCAGACGCATGAGCGGACTCTGGCGCTGGTGCGCAAACTCATCGGCGCACATCGCGTCAACGAATGGAAAGTCGAACGCCTGCAGGCACGCGATGCCGAGGGCAAGGACCTGGTCATCACCGTCGGCGGCGATGGCACGGTGCTGACGGCGAACTCGCTCGATGCCGACATCCCGCTGCTGACGGTGAATTCCGATCCGGCCGGCTCGATCGGCATGTTCACCCGCTGCAACGCCGACCATTTCGCCGCGTTGTTCGACGCTTGGCTGAGCGGCAAGGCGGTCGAGGAAATCATCCCACGCCTGCAGGTACGCATCGACAACGGCGCGCCCTGGCGCGTGCTCAATGAATGTCTGTTCGCCAGTGCCAACCCGGCGGCGATGACCCGGTACGTGCTCGACACCGGCAGCGCGCGCGAATCGCAACGCTCCAGTGGCGTGTGGGTCGCCACCGCTGCCGGCAGCACTGCCGCGATCCGTAGCGCCGGCGTCGAACCGGTCGATGCGCATCAGGCGGCGCTGCTCTACAAAGTGCGCGAGCCGTTCCCTGGACGGGGACCGATGGATCTGCTTGAAGGCCGGCAACTCCCGCCGGTCGGCTTGAAGCTGATGCCAGCGATGCCCGGCGTGTCGTTGTTCATCGATGGTCCGCATTTCCACCGCACGGTACCACCCGGCAGCGTGGCGGAGTTCAGCGCCAGCCCGAAGCCGCTGCGGTTGCTGCGGATGCCAACGTAAGTCTGGCATCGAAGTCGCTGCGCTCCCGCGACGAGCTATTTCGCTCCGAGCCGTCGCGCCGCCGGGATCATGGCTACCTGGATCACCAGCATGGTCACGGCGGCGATCAGCAAGAACGTCCCCAGACCGCTGATACCGGGCAAGACGTACGACAGGAAAATGCCAGCCAGCAACGGCCCCATGGTGTTGCCCATGCCGATGAAGGTTTCATGCCAGCCGGCAGCGCGGCCTGCGCCATGGGGTAAACGCAAACTGTAGTAAATGCTGCCGACATAGGCCGCGCCGTAGCCACTGCCGAACAGCACTCCAATCAGGATCGCGAGCAACATCGGGTAGTGCCCCCAGGAGGACAGCCCGAGCAGACTGATCGCTCCGAGCAGGAACCCCACTTGGCACAGCCACAACACCGTCGGTTTGAGGATCCAGCCGGTCCACTGGCCGAGCAGCAGGAACAGCAGGATGTAACCGCAAGAATAACCCGCGAGCGCGGCACTGACCAGCGAACCCGCCGCGTTCTGGTCCACTCCGCTGCCGACAAAGGCCTTGGTCAATTGGGTCATCAAGGCCATGCCGATGATGCAGCCGACGAAGAGGTTTACGCGGTACATCACCGTCAGGCGCGCCAGGGCCGGATGCGGGCCGCGATCACCACTGGGTGCAGGTGGTGCCGGCGGCAGGTTGCGCCAGCGCCACAAACAAACGCCGACGGCGATGAAGGACGCGGCGGCGATGCTATAGGCGATCTCGCGCGGCTGGCTGATGAGCAATCCGACGCCAATAAAGGAAATGAGATTGCCCGCCGCCCAGCCAAGATTGTAGCGCCGGATCTTGCGGTGCAGCGGTGGCGCCTTACCACCCGCAGCACTGGCGGCGTCCGAGAACAAACCAGCCGACCCTGGGAAGAACATCGCCGCTCCGGCCATGCCGCACATCGCCGCCGTCAAAGCGCCAACCGGTCCATCGTTGATCAGAGCGACCAGCGCACCCACCAGTCCGATGCACGCTCCCAGAATGCCGCTGCGCGCACGGCCCCAGTGATCGGCCAGCCGGCCCCCCAAAAAGACCAAGCCGCCGTAACAAAGGTTGGCGAGCGTGGTGACGACGCCGATCTCCCAGGCCGGCCATTCCCACACCGTCGACAGCCGGATGGTCGCCAACATCAGCGCCAAGATGCTGCCGATCGAAATCAGCGCGTTGCAGAGCTGGAGCAGAAAAAGCGGGGGAGGCGTCACGGGCGCGAAACGCTCTGGCTGCGCGCGAGGGTGCAAGGGGGATGAGCGGCGAGCTACGAGCTACGAACTGCGAGCAAAGCCGTCTAACCTGAAATCTGCACCATGTTCTTATAGGGAACAGCCAAGCCGTTGATGTTGAGCATTACCGCACCCACGGTGTCGTAACCGACATGGGTGACCTTGCCCTGCGACATGGTGCCGTCGTCCAGGCGGTAGCCGACGGTCTTGCCCAGGAGGTTGCCGGCGATGTTGGACAAGTAGTCGGGATCGTTCCCGGTAGTCGCCTGCGGTCGGACCTGTTTGACGTTGTCGATCGGGTAGTCGAAGTCGCCAACGGTGACGTAGACCGTTTCTCCGACTTGACGGAAGCTGGTGACCTTGCCGTCCTTGTTGCCGTAGCCGACGTCCGGATTCAATCCGGCGTTGATCAGCTGGGTCTTTTCATTCTCGCTGACGAACTGCTGCTGCACGTTGACGGTCTGGCCGAGCAGTTCCTGTCCCCAGGAGATGTCGGCGCGAAACTTGGTGTACTGGGTGTTGGCCAGCTCCTGGAGCTTCTGCATGTTCTCGACGATTTTCGAGGTCTCCTGCGGCTTCATCGGATCCTGGTGCGACAACTCGCTGAGCATGATCTTGAGGAAGTCGGCATTGCGGAAGGCCTGTGCCTGAGCGTCGAGCAGACCGCTAGTGGAGGTCGATGAGGTGACGGCCGAGGTGGGCATGACGGGCTCCAGGTGCTGAGTCTGGAACGCAACCCCCGTGCCAGCCGCCCAAGGACGCGGCGAAGCGCTTCCCGGCAGCGCGTGCCACAGTCCCCGGTCTGCAAGCATGTCGTGGTCTTCCAGGGTCTTGTGTCGTGGAACCAAGCGCTTCGAATGGACCGGTCATGATCCTTGGGCTCATCAGTGATATTCACGGCAACATGGCCGCTCTCAACTCGGTCATTGCCGACATGGAGGAAAACGGCGCCGAACGGGTCATCTGCCTGGGGGACGTGGTGGGCTACGGCCCCTACCCAGGTGAATGCTTGGACCTGGTCCGGCGCTGCGGCGCGGTGCTGATGGGCAACCATGAAGAAGCCCTCCTGTTTGGCGCCGAGAACTTCAATCCACGCGCCAAACGTGCGATCGACTGGACCCGCGATCATCTGAAGACCGCCGGGGACGAGGTCACGCGCAAGAACCGTTGGCAGATTCTGCAGAACCTCCAACTGCATGCCCAGGACGGCCCGTACCTCTTCACCCACGCCAGCCCGCGCCAGCCGACCCGCGAATACGTCATGCCGCGTGACGTCGGCAATCCGGCCAAGATGCAGGAGATCTTCGCCCTCATCGGGCATGTCTGCTTCGTCGGTCATACCCACATTCCTGGGGTGTTCCTCGAAGACCTCACCTTCACGCCCCCGACTGACTTGTGGGGCCACACCTACTTCGTCGAGCCGGGTGAAAAGGCACTGGTCAACATCGGCTCGGTCGGCCAGCCGCGCGACGGGGACACCCGCGCCTGCTACTGCCTGCTCGATACCGACACCGCCGCTCCGCGCGTTGTCTTCCGCCGCGTCGAATATGACGTCGAGGCCACCGCCAAGGCGATCGAGGCCAACAGCTACCTCGACAACTACCTGGCCGAGCGCCTGCGCGTCGGGCGCTGAGCTCCTGAACCGTTCGCAGGGACCTCGCTGGTGCCTCGTGGAACAGCGCTCCAGCCGTTGGCAATGCCGCCTGACGAAGCCGTGGCTGTCTCCGTGCGGCGAACGTAAACCCTAGCCCATCCCCCGGTTGTCCACCCCGAGCCACACACTAGCCTGCCGGATCGATGGACGCCCGGGGACCTCAAAAACGACCAACCGGCAGCCGCCTGCAGCCGGTCGCTACGCCACGCGGCAACCCAGGACCCATTGGCCCGCTGGTGAAGAGCCGCTTGGGTGATGATCCGCTGTGGGGCTACTTCGCGCTCAACGGCAAATGGATCTGCCCCTTCTGCTTGAGCGTGGTCAACCGTCGCCCTGGTCGCAGCCGCGAAGACTCCATCACCATGCATCTGGAATCCTGCCGCGGTTTCGGCAACGGCCACGGTCAGCTCCAACCGGCGGAGGTGATCGCGCGGCGCCAGCAGTACGAGAACCTCGTGCACCTGGCCGACAGCGATCCGGCGTGGCGGGTCTATGACGCATCGGGCACGTGGTACTGCCCGGCCTGCCTGGATCGCGTCGCCACTGTACGCATCCAAGGCAGCCAGCTCACCAGCTTTGTCTACCAAGCGATGTCGGATCATCTCAGCCGCTGTGGCTCGTACCTGCGCGGCGTGCGCCCGCGACCGGAAGACGTGCAACGCGCGCGTGATCGCGCCGCGCGATTCCCGGCGCTGCTCCAGGCGCTGCAGCACAACCTGCAGTTCCCTGCTTGGCGTTACCTCGACCCGCACGGCCTGTGGGTGTGCCCGTGCTGCCTGGCGCATGTGCCGCGCGTGCGTGTGGCCACCGACGCGGACTGGCAGCGTGCTCCAGAACAGATCGCCCAACACCTGCTGCAGGAATGCGCGGCCTTCGCCAACGATCCCAACCAGATCCAGCCGGAGAATCTGGTGCGGGACTCAGCGGCCCAGGTCGCCCCGATGGTGCATCCGACACCGGTGAGTCGCACGCCCTTGCCGATCTCGGATTCGAGTGCGCGGTATCGCTCGCCGCTGCCCGGCGGCCAAGGGCCGCGGTCGGCGACACCAGTGGCTGCTCCGTTGAACCCGGTGGCAACACCGCTGAACAACGCCAACGCAACGCCGCCCGTAGCCCGCCCAGCCATACCCGCGCGACCGTCGGCACCGCAGTTCAATCCCAGCGGGCTTCCGGGCACGCCGATCGTCAACCGCCGCACCGACAGCACTCCGACGGGAATATCGCGGCTCACCCCGATGGCTCCCATCGCCAAGCCGGTGACACCACACCTTCCACCGCCGGTGCTCCCACCAGCACCAGCAGCGAACAACCAGAAGCCCACCAAAGACGATACCCTGTTCGGCAAACTGCCGGATGGCTTCCTCGATGACACCGCCCTGGGTGGCCTCGACGAAAACTCCGTCGACAACACCAAGGTCGCTGACGCTGACGCAGTCGCTGCCGACGACAGCGGCGAAGGCCTCGGCTGGATGGATAACGTCGACAGCCACGAACCCCTGGCCTCAAGCCTGCCAGCCGGCGAACGCACCGACATGATCAAGGCGCGCGCGGTGCAAGCCGGCCTGATGCAGAAGCCGCCAGAGGTAGCGGGCTTCAAATTTGCCGCCTGTTTCGAAGCCTGCACCGACATCAGCGGCGATTTCTACCAGTACATCCGCCTGCCGGACGGACGCGTCGGTTTCGCCATGGGCGACGTCAGCGGCCATGGCGTGCAGGCCGGCCTGATCATGTCGATGGCGAAGAAGACCTTCGAGATTTACGCCTCAATGGGCCTTTCCCCCGCCGACACCCTCAGCCGGGTCAACGACGCCATCGCCCGCGATCTGGGCGGCAAGCTGTTCATTTCGATGGTCTACGCGCTGCTTGATCCAACCGAGCGCAAGATCACCTGGGCGCGTGCCGGTCATACGCCCAGCCTGCGCTACAATCCCGACGACGATAAAGTCGAAGAGATCAAGCCACCGGGCATGGTGGTCGGCATGAAGACCGGCCCGATGTTCCGCAACAGCATCCAGGAACAGGTCACCACCGTGCGCTCCGGTGACGTGCTGCTGCTCTACACCGACGGTATCACCGAGACCATGAACCTGCAGCAGGAGGAGTTCGAGGTCGAACGGCTGGTCGATGTCATGCGGCGCTTCAGCAAGGAAGGCGCCGAGGTGCTGCTCAACCGCATCATGGAGATCCTGCGCCACTTCCGTGGACCGCAGCCGCCAGCGGACGACTCGACCCTGATGGTCATCACGGTGGATTGAGTGACGCCATGGAACGCCCTTCCTCAGCCATCCGCACGCCACCGGCGATTGACTCGCAAGGTCGCCCGTCTACTCCTCCCCCTCCCGGTCGGGTCGAACCCGGCCCGGTCCGAGCGGAGCGACCAGCGGTGAAACTGCACATGGCGGCATTGACGCACAAAGGTCGCGTGCGCAGTCACAACGAGGACTCGCTCTATTTCGACATCCGTGACCGCGTGATGATCGTCTGTGATGGCATGGGCGGTCATGCTGGTGGCCACATCGCCAGCGAACTCGCGGTCCAGGTGGTCTCTAACGGACTGCGTCAGCTGCGCCCCAGCGACTGGGCGGAAGAAGACAAAGTCATCGAAGCGATGAAGAGCGCGGTGTTCGGCGCCAATGATCACATCCTCAGCCGTTCGCGCGTCGACACCGAGCTGTCCGACATGGGCACCACCATCGTCGGCTTGGCCTTCATGCGCGACCGCGTGATCACGGTGAATGTCGGCGACAGCCGCATTTACCGCGTCAGCAAGGACGGCATCGAACAGGTCAGCGAAGACCACAGTCTGGTGGCGGAACGCGTGCGCGCCGGCCTGCTCGATCCCGACAGCGATGAGGCCGCCCTGCTCGGCAACATCGTCACCCGTGCGCTCGGCATGGAACAGGTCACCATCGACATCACCGTCGAGGATCTGGTGCAGGGCGACACCTACCTGCTCTGTAGCGACGGCTTGTCGGATTTGGTGAGCGACGAAGACATGTACACCATCGTGACCGGCACCGAGAGCCTGGAACAGGCCTGCCTGATGCTGGTCGACCTCGCCAACCAGCGCGGCGGGATCGATAACATCACCGTCGCCCTGACGCGCGCGCTTGGCTGACCAGGTCGCTCCGGTGTCTCCGCTGCCGCTGGATCTCTCCGCTACCAGCTGCGCGCTGCTGGTGATCGATGTGCAGGAACGCTTCCTCAAGGTCGTGCCATCAATCGCTGCTGACCAGCCGTGTGGGCGCAACTGCCGCATCCTGCTGCAGGCTGCCGGTCTGCTGGGCATTCCGCGGCTAATCAGCGAACAGTACCCTGCCGGCCTCGGGCCCACGCTCGCGCATTTGCTGGAGGCCGCGCCCGACGTGCCACGCCTGGGAAAAATGCACTTCAGCTGTGCAGAGGATCCTGCACTGGCGGCGGCGATCGATCACCTCGGCCGGCGGCAGCTCGTCCTCGCCGGCATCGAGGCCCATGTCTGCGTGCTGACCACCGCCGCCGATCTGGTGGCACGTGGGTATCAGGTGGTGCTGGCCGGCGATGCCATCGCCAGCCGTGAGCTCTCGCACGTGCCGATGGCCATCGCTGCGGCGCGTGATCTTGGAATCCTGGTACTGCCGACCGAAACCATCGCCATGCGTTGGCAACGCCAAGCCGGCGTCGGTTGTTTCAAGGCCATCGCCCAGCTCATCCGCTGACGTTCAGTCGATGGCGGCCGTGAGCTTCGTCAGTTCGCTGGCGCGAATTTCGCGCATCTGCCCTGGGATGAGATCCGTTGGTAATTCCAGACCTCCAATGCGGTCGCGGTGCAGGCGCACCACCTCGCCACCGAGTTCGGCGAACATCCGTCGCACTTGATGGTAACGCCCTTCGTGCAGATGGAGCGTTGCCAAAGACAGGCCGTCAGTGTCCTCGACGTGCAGTTCCAATTCGGCCGGCAGCGTCGGGTTAGGATCGCCTTCCAACTGCATGCCTTTGGCGCACCGCGCCACCGCGTGGTACGACAACTTGCCGCTATAAGCCACGCGGTAACGCTTCACCAGATGCCGCCGCGGATTGGTCAGGCTGTGGATGAGCGCACCGTCGCTGGTGATCACCAGTAAGCCGCTGGTATCCCGGTCCAGTCGGCCGGCGGTCTCCAGCGTCAGATGGCGATAGGGCTCCGGCACCAGCTCCTCCACCAGCGGGGCTTCGCTCGGATCATGGCTGCAGGCGTACCCG
This sequence comes from Planctomycetota bacterium, assembly GCA_031426335.1. Taxonomy (GTDB): domain Bacteria; phylum Planctomycetota; class UBA11346; order UBA11346; family UBA11346; genus BOG-1363. The sequence goes on along the minus strand of JANPLC010000030.1, from coordinate 17,833 downwards.
AGCGGCTTGTTCAGCAACAGCGTCGCGCTGGCCACCCCTTCGGCGATGATCTGGCCATCGACGCGCACCACATTGCCGTCGACGTGTTCGCCCTGATCACGACAGGTCTGTCCGGCCAGTGAGACCCGTCCGCTACGGATCAAGCCGCGCACCTGACTGCGGCTGCCGAATCCGCGGTGACTGAGAAAAGCATCGAGTCGCGTGGCCATCGGCGTCGACCGTATGGAACCAATCGGCGACACCAGAGGAGTGTGCGAGGAGGAGGGTCGAAGGGGGCTTGGCCCCCTTCAGCAACAAGGACGTTTGATAAATCATGGGGAAAAATAGCAGCCGCAGGCTGCCCCATGGATTATCAAACCCGGCGCAGGCGCAGGATCTTGAAGCCGGCCTGCTCCACGGGGATGTCCACGGTTCCCAGGGCGGCGAGGTGGTGCTCGTACGGTAGCTGACGATTCGCCACCACCAGCAACCGCCCGGCCGGCGCCAGACCGGCGAGCGCATGACGAAACATCGCCTGCGCCGTGGTGTGATCGTTGGCCTTGCCGGCATGGCACGGCGGATTGCACAACACCAAATCGAAGCCAGCGGCCGGCAACGGCTCGGCGACATCCCACCACACCACCGTAGCCCGCTCGCCCAGACGCAGCGCCATGAGATTGCGACGCGTCGCCGCCACCGCCCGGGCATCGGCGTCGACGAACCACGCCTGGGTTACTGGCCATCGCCTCAACGCGTGCAGTCCGAGATATCCGGCACCGCAACCGAGGTCGAGAACGCGTTCAGCCGGTGATTCCTCGGCCATGTGGGCCAGCAACACGGCGGTGCCGGCGTCCAGCTCACCGTGGCTGAATACCCCAGGCGGAACCGTAATCAGCGGAACATCAGCAGCGTCGCCGTGCGCCGGCTGCAGGCTGCGCTCCCAGGTGGACGGCCACAGCGGTACGTGGTGATCACCCGCTGGTATGGGCAATTCCAGCGGGTGTGCCGTGCGGATGAAGCCAGCGACCCGCGCGCGTGAATGGTTGGCCAACACCTCGCCTGGTTGCGACAGCAGCTCTGCCAGCCGCTTCACCCAGGTAGCGATACCGAGATCGTTGCTCCCGGTCAGCAACAGGCGGCCACCGTTAGCCAGCGCGCGCCACGCTGCGGCCAGATCGCTCCAGGTCGCCGCTCGCCCCTTCTGGATCCGCACCAGAACCTGCGCACAGGAACCGGCGGGAAGTTCGCTTCCATCACCAAGCGTAGCGCACCCGGCAGCCGAGGCAGCGCGGTAATCGCCACGCCACGGCAGGATCGCTGTCCCCCCATTTCGCTGCACCGCCTGCCAACCATGCCACTCGTTAACCGGACCGACGACGACACCCACGTCGAGCGCCGGGTCATCGGACTCCGCCAACGGACGCGCCGGTCCGCTCATGCCTGCGGCGGCGCCTCGTCCCCGCGCAGTTCCTCCAGACGGGCGGTGAAACGGTCCAATTGGGCCTTGGCCTGTCGCACCGACTTGAGTCCCGCTTCGTAACGCGCCAGCGCCTCCTCGAGGCCGAGATCGCCCGCTTCGAGGGCGGCGATCGCCTCCTCGATCACGTTGAACTGGTCCTCAATTGACGGTTGTTTGGCCATGGTTCCGAAGCCTAGACCACCACGCAACCTCTGCCAGCCCGGCTGTCTGCCACACGCTTGGCGCACGTGTGGCAGCGCAGCCTTGGTGCGGCCTGGGCTTGGGCCTTGCCGCGCGCGGAGTGCCTGCCTAGTCTCGCACGACACACGTAAAGCCACCCGGCATACAATTTACACCAGCCGCCCTCGTACACGACCGAACTACTCGATGAAATCAGGCCTCACCATTTCCGAATCGCGCACCGACAGTGTCCTGGTGCTCAAGCTCAGTGGCTACTTGGACGGTCATACCTTTGTCGATTTGGAGAAATCCCTCGACGCCGCGATCAAGGGTGGTTCGCACCGCATCGTCATCGATCTGGCCGAGCTGACCTACATTGCCAGCGCTGGCGTGGGCGTGTTCATCAATTCGCAGCACCAAGTGCGCAAACACGGCGGCAGCCTGCAACTGGTCAATCCGGCGCCGACGGTGCGCGAAGTCTTCGGCATCCTGGGCTTGGAAGCGATCTTCACCATCCACCAGACGGTGGACCAGGGTGTGCGCGCCGCCAAGAAGTGACGGCGCCAAGCTTTCGCTGAGCCGTTCAGTCGCTGAGCAAGCGTGGCCTGCGTGCCAACCGGAGTACGGCATGTACACCAAGGACCTCGAACGGCTGGTGCGCAGTATGGCGCGGCAGAAGATGGATCCGGACTACATCCGCTATTACCTGATCGAGACTTACCAGTTGGACAGCAAGACCATCGATGAGGTCTTCAAGAGTCTGGGCGTCGGCGCGATCAAAGAAAAATTCAATACCAAGAACAACCCGCAATCCGGCGGTTCCAAACCGGCAGCGCCGCGCAAGCCGTTCTCCTGACTCGTGGTCATGCCGTCCGCTCCCAACGGCGATCACCTGCGCTGTTCGCGGTGCGGCTGGCATGGACGGATTTCGCGCCTGCGATTGCTGAAGCGGTTCCTGCCATGGTCCGCCGCGTTAGTGATCGGCAGCAGCATCGCTTGTCTGGCTGTTGCCTGGTACATCGGTGAAGTGCCCGTCCATCCGCTCGACCAGCCACTCGTCGCTCGTTGCCAATTGGAGCTGTTGGCCACGGGAGTTCTCGGTGGCGCGCTCATAGCGATATACACTGGCGTCATCCGGCGTTCCCAGCGCCCGGTCGAGAGCACCTGCATCCGCTGCGGTTCAACGACCGTGACGCAGACTCACGACTGAGGCGAACGTTCAGGTGCCCGGACGTTTCCATCCAGGTTGTCCAGGCTGCGCAGGAGACGCCGACGGCGCCGGACGTTCCGCGCGTTGTGGTGCCGGCGCCTCGGCCTTCGGCGGCGGCAGCGCATGCGCCGACTCAACGTCATGGCCAAGCGCCTTGAGCTTCTTGACCATGTCCTCCTTATCGATCGCGCGGTCGTAAGCTTCCATGGGATCGACGGTGTCCGACTTCACCAGTTTTTCGAGCGCATCATTGAGCAACTGCATGCCGTACTTGGCACCGGTCTGCATCTGCGACGGGATCTGGTAGGTCTTACCTTCACGGATGTTGGCGGCGATGCCTGGGGTGACGAAGAGGATCTCCTGCGCGGCGACACGGCCGCCGCCCTTCTTCTTCATCAGGTTCTGCGCCACCACGCCACGCAGCGAACCGGCCAACATCAGCCGGATCTGCTCCTGCTCCTCGGCCGGGAACTGGTTGATGATGCGATCGACGGTCGACGAGGCGGTGGAGGTATGCAGCGTACCGAACACCAAGTGGCCAGTCTCAGCGGTCTCAATGGCGATGCGGGTGGTTTCCAAGTCACGCATTTCACCCACCAGGACGATGTCCGGGTCTTCGCGCAAGGCCGCGCGCAGGGCCGCGGCAAACGACTTGGTGTGCTGGTGCACCTCGCGCTGGTTAACCAAGCACTTCTTCGCCGGATGGACGAACTCCACCGGATCTTCGATGGTGATGATGTGCTCTTTGCGGTTGCTGTTGATGTGGTCAACCATCGCCGCCAGGGTAGTCGACTTGCCAGAGCCGGTTGGACCCGTCACCAGCACCAGCCCCTTCTTGTACTCGCACAGGCGCAGCACCGCCGCCGGCAGGCCGAGCTGTTCTGCGCTCAGGATCTTATCGGGAATACGGCGAAACACCGCGCCCGGGCCGTAACGATCCATGAAATAGTTGCAGCGGAAACGGCCAGCGCCTTCGAGCGCATAGGCGAAGTCCGCGTCCCAGGTCTCTTCGAATTGCTTCTTTGCGCGATCAGGTGCGATCTCCATGAGGATCTGCTTCACCTGCTCCTTGCTGAGCTTGGGCACGCCATCGAGCGGCACCATGTCGCCGGATTCACGGATCATCGGCTGGTGCTCGCTGGTCATGTGCAAGTCGGAGGCCTTCTTCTCACCCATCATCTTGAAGAGATTGTCGATCCAGGCCATTGGTGGGTTCCTTCGCTAGGCAGGCCCGGTTCGTCGGCGGGCGCCATGGGGTGATGGTATGTGCGCCGAGCGGCGCGCGCACCTCGTCATGGTTATGCGCCAGGGTCGCGGCGCTGTCCAGTCCGGTTCGTGCGCGCAGCACTTCATAGACTTCCAAACCCTGAACACGGCTCACGCTGGTTTAACCGTGGTTTGTGAACACCCCGACCGGAAGTCGGCTCTAGACAGATGCATTTTGCCGCTAGAACGCACGGGTCTTCAACCAACCACCCCCTTTTATGGGAGATTCTTCACATGGCCAAGGCTGCCAAGAAACCATCCGCGCTTCTGCCCAAGCCCAAAGATAAGGGCTACACCAAGGGCAAGCTGATCGCCCACCTCGCCGCTGATGCGTCCTCCAAGGGCGTTGGCGAGATCAGCAAGAAGCAGGCCGCTGCGGTCGTCGACTCGCTCGTCGGCGCGCTGTTCGGCTACGCCGTCGTCGGCGCCGCACTGCCTGGTCTCGGCAAGCTGGTCCTGCGCCAGATCCCGGCCAAGCCGGCCCGCACGATCATGAGCTTCGGCAAAGAGATCAAGGTCTCGGCCAAGCCCAAGAGCCAGAAGCTGGTCTTCCGCTTCTCGAAGGAAGCCAAAGAGAAGTTCAAAAAGTAAGCTGAACGATCGGTTTTTACCGATCTTTTTGCTGACTCGAAGCGAAACCCGTCCGGCTCTGCCGGGCGGGTTTCTTCGTTCGCAAATGTCATCATCACTACGGAGATCACCGGTTCACAACTCGGTAACCGCAGAGACGCAGAGGTAATAGGTGGGCCGCAGAGCAAATCATATATGCTCAAAAAAACAAAACGAGGCGGGGCAGAACACATCACGAACGTCCCTGAACGAAGAGAGAGCTTCGCCAACCTCTGCGGCCCTCCTCTTACCTCTGCGTCTCTGCGGTTGGTTGTCCGCTTTGAAGCGGTCAATCCTCAAAAACGATCGTGCGATTGCCGCTGATCAGTACGCGTCGATCGAGGTGCGCCTTTACTGCGCGGCTGAGCACCTGACGTTCCAGGTCGCGACCTTTGCGCACCAGGTCGTCGACCTCGTCGCGATGGCTGACGCGGGTGACGTCCTGATCGATGATCGGGCCCTGGTCCAACTCGCTGGTGACGTAATGGGCGGTGGCACCGATGATCTTCACGCCGCGCTGCTTGGCTTGGTGGTACGGCTTGGCGCCAACGAAGGCCGGCAAGAACGAGTGGTGGATGTTGATGATGCGGCCCTGCCAGCGGCTGACAAAAGCCGGCGAGAGGATCTGCATGTACCGCGCCAGCACGACCAGATCGGCACCGAGCGTCGCCAACAGACGTTCCTGCGCCGCCTCGCCACCGGTTTTGTCGTCCGCCGCGATCGGCAGGTGGTGGAAGGGCAGGCCGAAGTGGCCAGCGACCCCCTCCAGATCGCGGTGATTGGACACCACTGCGACGATGTCGCCTTTCAGTTCCTGCAGCTGTTGGCGGAGCAACAAGTCGTAGAGGCAGTGCGGCGTCTTTGATGCAAAGACCACGACCTTGGAGCGGACGTCGCTGTAGCTCAGCTGCCAGGTCAGCTCGAACTGCCTCGCCAGCTCCCCCAGCGCCTTGGCGATGCCGGCGCGATCCATGCGAAAGCCCGCGATGTCCCACACCAGCCGCATAAAAAACTGGCCGCCATCGTCGGCGTCCTCCGCATGCTGGTCGGCATCCATGATGTTGCCGCCGTGCTGGAACACGAAGTTGGACAAGGCAGCAACCAACCCGGTGCGGTCGCGGCAGGAGACGAGGAGCGTGGCAGTAGTGGGCGTCATAGAGGAATGCGGAATGATGGATGCGGAATGCGGAATGGACAGTCCGCAGCGGGGGTCAGGCGCCCAGGATCCGATCGATCTCGGCAAGTCGGCGGGCATGGGCGGAATCGTCCAGCACCGGCATGGAACCCGTCACCGGGATCGGCTGCGTGAACGGGATCCAACTGCGGCAACCGGCATAACTCGGGTGATCGGGGATCGCGACCGGCTGTGGCAACTGGTGAATGCGGAGCGCCACGACATAGAGCCACGGCTGATCGCGGTAGGCGAAACGACGGGCGAGTTCATCGGCGCCCCACAGCAGTTCCTCGCCCAAGGCCAACACCCGCGGCAACGCGTCGACCTTCCAGATGCGCGCGGCCTCGGCCCACCAGGTGATGGTTATGGTTCCAGGCGCAGGATCCTGCCGCACTTGCGCGAAGTACCCGTCCGCGAACGGCGGCAGCACGCGGGACGCGTCTTGGTGCAGGTAGGTTGGCATCAGGGCGAAACGCTGCTGTTCCAGGGCGAACAACCCACCGCCGCGTTCGTGGATGCCGCCTTTGCGCACCGTCACGGTGATCCGACCTTCGCCGAGCGCGCGACAACACACCGCCCATTCCTGCAGGCCATGACTGAGCGCTTCGGCGGATGGGGCGGTCATGGCGGCCTACGCTGGCCCTCGCTGAGTCAGCGGCAAGCCGGTACAGCCCACGGCAGGTGTGGGCTGGTGCGCTCGGGCCGGTGTTTATGGTCAACCACGATGCAACCCTCAACCCTCATCGACCGTCGCGGGTATACCCTGTCGATGAACCGCGCCGCCTTCACCCTGATCGAAATGCTCGTGGTCGTGGCGATCATCGCGGTGCTCGCCGGCATACTCATCCCGACTGTCGGCGTGGTGCGGCGGATGGTGAAAGACATGACCTGCGGCAGCAATCTGCGCCAGATCGGTGCCGCCATCGAAGTTTACAAACAACAGAACGACGATCGCTTCCCCGCCCACCTGATCGGCGGTATCGGCACGACCATGCAGAGCACCGATGACCTGGTCCATCGCGACGGACCGTTGCAGGGCCTGACCAAGATCTTCGTCTGCCCGCGCGACGGAAATTTTGGCAAGGAACGCAACATGGGACGCCCACCCCGGGTGTTCACCGGCGATCCCCTCGATTACCTCTATGATTCAGGAATCGTCGCCGGAGGTACCACCGCCGGATCCAGCTACCTCTTCGAAGCTAACGGCTACCAACTGCAAACGGGACAGTTCAGCTGGTTCTATACGCGAGCCGACCGTGAACCGTTCAGCCGCCGCACCAACCCCGATCCGGCACCAACCTGGGCGCAGGCGAAATACAACCAGCTGATGAACGGCAACCCGGACACCAGCGGCAGCGTCTACAGCGGTCGTTTCCCTCCAGCGCTGTTCCCGATCATCCGCTGCTTCTGGCACAACCAGTGGACCACGCAAAACCGCCGCACGACCAAGAAGGTCAAGAACGTGTCGTGGGAACTCAACGTCTTTGAGAGCATACCCTACTGGGAACACAACGCGAATCCGGACATCGTGATCCCCAACTGAGCGCCAGTTGTTGCACTTGATAGCGCTGCCAGAAACGCAGAACCCCGCGGCTTTCACCGCGGGGTTCTTGTTTTAATCTGCGAGATCCCATCGCTTCGCGATGGGTCGGGCGCCGAGTGGTGGTGGGCGGATAAAATGGGCGAAGCCCATCCGCCCACGGTTTCGTCGGTCTCCCGACGAAACCGAACCACGACAAAGCCCGTGGGGGCAGGCCGCAGGCCATGGGGCAAAGCCCCCATGCAAACCACTACTTCCGGATCTCTTTCGACGGGATCCACTTCATCATCTTGCGCAGTTCGCGACCGACCTTCTCGACCGGAGTGTTCGATTCGCTCTTGCGCATCTTGTTCATCCACGGCTTGCCCTTGCCGCATTCCTTGCGGAAGGCCTTGGCGAACTTACCGCTTTGGATGTCCTTCAAGATCTTCTTCATCGAAGCGCGGGTCTTCTTGGTGATGATCTTGGGACCGGTGATGTAATCGCCGTATTCCGCCGTGTTACTGATCGAGTAGCGCATGTAGCTGATGCCGCCCTCGTACATCAGGTCGACGATCAGCTTCACTTCGTGCAAGCACTCGAAGTAGGCCATCTCGGGCGGGTAGCCGGCCTTGGTCAGGGTCTCGAAGCCGGCCTGGATCAGAGCGCTGAGGCCGCCGCAGAGCACGGCCTGCTCACCAAACAGATCGGTCTCGGTCTCGTCCTTAAAGGTGGTCTCGATGATGCCGGCGCGTGCGCCGCCCACACCGTTGCCGTAGGCCAGCGCGCGCTTCAGCGCCTTGCCGGTGGCGTCCTGGTGCACGGCCACGAGGCACGGCACGCCGCCGCCCTTGAGGTATTCGCTACGCACGGTGTGACCGGGGCCCTTGGGCGCGATCATCGTCACGTCGACGTTCTTGGGCGGCTTGACGAACTTGAAGTGGATGTTGAAGCCGTGCGCGACCATCAGCATGGCGCCAGCTTTAAGGTTCGGCGCGATGTCGGCGGCGTAGGTCTCCGGCAGGAACTCGTCCGGCACGGTGCACATGACCACATCGGCCTGCTTCACCGCGTCGGCGATGGGCAGCACGTCGAAGCCGTGCTTGAGCGCGAGCTTGGCGTTGGGGCTGGTGCGGTTGTGGTTGCCGACGATCACTTTGATGCCGCTGTCACGCAGGTTCTGCGCGTGCGCGTGGCCCTGAGAGCCGTAGCCGACCACCGCCACAGTGCTTTTCTTCAGGGGTTCGATCTTCGCGGTCTTCTCGTAGTGGACCTTGATGGCCATGGAGGCTCCAGGGTAAGGAGGGTTCGTTAGGAGGGGCGGGACTATAGGAAGGCCGCCCAAAACGCAAAATGAAGGTCTGAACGGGGAAAACCCCAAGAAAGCCCCGATCAGTCCGAACGCGGCCCAAACCAGCGCCGGAAGGTCGCCACTACTGCGCCATCTGCACGGGGCGAGATGATCTCCACTGGCGACCAGCCGCGACGGCAGGCGACGGCGATGGTGATCACCACCAGCACGCCAGTGATCACCAGGTTCTGCCATGAATCGAGTCGCCATTGGCCCGTCCAGGTCCATTCCCACGGATGGAAGGGCGCGAACAACGGCACCGGCCATTGGTGCCCGTCCGGGCCCTTGGCACCGATCACATCGCAGACCAGGTGCAGACTGAACGTCACCAGCGACAAGACACCGACCAGCACTTTGCGCTGCGCAAATATCGCGAATACCACCGCGCAGATCACTGCCGCAGTCAGGTTGTGCGCCAAGCGGTGATGGTACTCAGAAAACCATTCGAGCGGATGTGCGGTGTTCGCCGTCGCCCACTGCACGACGATGCCAAGGCCGTCCAGATCGGGGGCCAAGCCTGCGATGGTGATCAACGCGCGGTCGCGCCGCGTCGTAATCCCCGGCGTCTGGGCAATGACCCAACTCAGGAGGCCGTGGGTGACCGGACTCACCGTGTGGCAGCCTGACGTTTGGCGTAGAGCTGGTCCGCCTGCGCCAGATCCGCCGGCGTGTTGACGCCAAGCACTGACGCCACGTCGTCAGTGACCACCAGTTCGACGGGGCGGCCCTCGTTCACCAGCATCGCCACCACGTCGGTGAGGTAGTACTCCCCCTGGGCATTTGCCGGCTTCACCTGTTTGAGGCAGCGGAACAAGTGTGCGCGATCGAAAGCATAAATGCCGCTGTTGATCAGGTTGATCGCGCGCTGCTCGGGTGTGGCGTCCTTGTGTTCAACGATGCGCACCAACCGGCCTTTGGCATCGGTCAGCATGCGGCCATAACCGCTGGGATCCGCCATGCGCGCTGCCACGCCGGTGCAGGCGGCTTTGGCGGCAGCATGCTTCTTCAATAAATCATTGAGCAGTTCCGGCGGCGTCATCGGACAATCACCGCACAGCACGATCACGGTGTCGCCGCGCACTGCCGGTTCGGCGCACAGTACCGCGTGACCGGTACCGAGCTGTTTGTCCTGCAGCACGCACTCGGCGCCGAGCGGTTTCACCAGCGCTTCGACCGCCTCGCGTTGCCAGCCGACGACCGCCACACTCTGCCCGACACCCAGGCGTTTGCAGGTGTCGAGCACGTGCGCCACCAGCGATTTGCCCGCGAGTTCGTGTAGCACCTTGGCTTTATCCGAGCCCATGCGTGTGCCCTTGCCAGCGGCAAGGATCACGGCGGTGACGTTTTGGTGTTTTGCGGAATCAGCTGCGTTCATCGGTGTCTTCCTGAAGCGTCGGGACGGTAGGCCGCGCGTCCGTTCCACAAGTCGAGGCCCAGTGCAGGTGCACCACCTCACGCGTCGCATCGGTGAGTTTGGCCCGCTCGGCGATGGCGAACCCGGGCACCCACACGATACCGTGGGCATCCGCCACCACCGATGCCCCAGGGCGTAGACGGCTGGGCACGCCACGGGTCGAGAGGAACTTCACCACCGTCTGCCGACCGGGCGCACCGAGCGGAATGAATTTTTCATCGACCCCAGCCGCACGCCACACCAACGGCCAGACACAACACGCTGCGTCGATCCAGCCATCATCAGGCCCAAAGGTGATGCTCGGTGGTCGCAGCAACACCCGACAGGTCATCATTTCGCCAGCGAACGGAAAATCGCCGGGACCTGGGATATCGACCTGCCGTTCATCACGCGGTGGGCGCGCCACTTCCCACGCCAGTGCGTGCGGCCGGCGCAGCAGCAGCCAACGCCCCAGGTGCAGACGTCGACCTGGAGCACCAGAGGCAAGATGATCGATGCGCACGAGGTGCTGGCGCTCCAGCGTGATGCCGAGGTACTGCGCCAAACGCCGCCACACCTGCCGACGCTGTGGCGCATCGAGCACCATGATGCCGTCCAACAACAGGTCATCGGTGCCAAGCGCATGTTGCCACACTTCGCCGACAATCTCCTCCAAGGCCGCCGCCGACGTGCGACTGCGTTCCCCCAAGTCTGCCAATGCGGCGCCGATCCCAGGAACTCCGGCTTCCAACTGCGGCAACACCGCGCGACGGAGGTAATTGCGGTGATGGCGTTGATCAGCATTGCTGGCGTCTTCGAGCCACCGCACATCAGCCACCGCGCAGTAGTCACGCAGATCCGCCCGGGTGAATCTCAGCAACGGTCTGAGCAACGCGATGCCACCGGGTAACATCCGGCGCGGTGCGATTCCGGCAGTCCCGATCGGACCGGCGCCGCGCAGCAGATTGGCCAGCACGGTTTCACTCTGATCGTCACGATGATGAGCGGTAATCACGACCTCTGCCTGGTGTTCACGCGCCACGCTCACCAACCGCTCGTAACGGTGCCGACGACCGGCGGCTTCGAGCGACGAACGCCAACGACAAGCGAGGTCGGCCACCTGCGTGTGTTCAACGATCACCACCCCAGGAGTGAGTCCGAGCGTCTGATACCGTTCTGCTTGGGCATGGATAAGCGCCGCATCCTGCGGTGCCTCCGCGCGCAAACCGTGATCGAGATGCCACACCACCAACCGCCATAGCGCCGCACGGACCAGCAGATCCCACAATGCCATGCTGTCGGCACCACCACTGACGGCGACCACAATCGACGAACCGGGTGGCGGTAGCAGGTCAGTGAAGGCGGTCCGGAAGTCCGGCTGACTCTGGAACCCGCCGGAAGCCCGGAAGTCTCGTAGATCGGGAAGACTTCCGGACTTCCGGACCTCCGGACCTCCGGACTCTGTTTCCGTCACGTCGCGCGGCCCTGCTGATCACGAACGGTATGCGAGGTCAGCAGATCGACCAACCCAGGCAACAGTTCCTTCGCCGTGCCGCGCAGGCTGCACGCCATCATCGGCGAAAAATGCGTCTCTTCGACGTTGACCTCGACCACCGGGTGGAGCGCTGCCAGTTCGCCTGGGATCGACGACACCGGCTGGACCATGCACGATGACCCGATCAGCAGGCAACCATCTGGATCAAAACGGCGGACCTGTTCCAACACGCCAGGTGGCAGCGACTCGCCATACCATACCGAGCCTGGTCGCGTCGCCGCACCACAGCGCGGACACGGCACCATGCTCAGCGCGTTGTCTTCGTGATCACGCGCTCGCCAGCCGCAGGCGGCGGAACAGATGGTGTCGAACAACGAGCCATGCAGATGCACCACGGGATCAACGCCGGCGCGCTCCAGCAGGTCGTCTTCGTTGGTGGTGGCGACCAGCACCTGACCACCTGGGTAATGTTTTTGTAGCAGGGCTAGGCTGCGCTGGCCCGGATGCGGCTCGGCCTCGGCCACTGCCATGCGCCGTTCACGGTACCAGTCCCACACCAGATCCGGCGCGCGTTTGAAGCCATCGAGCGAGGCGAGGTCCTCGGCCTTGTACTCGTTCCACAGGCCGCCAGCCCCGCGGAATGTCGCCACGCCCGCATCGGCAGACAATCCCGCACCGGTCAAGACCAACAGCCGCCGACACCCCGCCAAGGCTTTGGCGGCGTCAGGGATCTTGGCCTCTTTATTGAAACGAGCACTCATCACGAACATTCGTACTAGTCAGCCGTACAGCGTGCAAGACAACGCGCGCCATGCCTGACGAACGTGACTACCCCGATTGTGAAGAATTCATCGCCGAGGTGCGTGCCTGTGGCCTCACCACCGTCGTAATCGCTTGGCAGCAAGAGTACGGCCAAGTGCGCGATGCACCGGGTGTAGTCTTTGAGCGACTCGCCCACTTCTCACTGCTCGCCTACCACAAACCCACCAGTTCGATTCTACGTTGCCATCAACAGGGTGGAACGCAGGAGCGTGCGGCGATGGCCACGCGCCTGCGCAGTGCCGGCTTCACGGTCGAGGAACGCGATCGCAACGAAGTGAAGTTCCGAACTCGCTGAACTCTGTGACAGAACACAGAGACCCAGAGCACCAGAGTACGATTCGAGGTTTCACCACCTCGCACAGGTGAGATCACCAGAGAGCGCTTCTCGCTCCTCTGGTCCTCTGGGTCTCTGTGTTCTATCGCGGTCCGGACTCACTCCACCGTCACCGACTTGGCGAGGTTGCGCGGTTGATCAACATCGCAGTCACGCCGGCGGGCGACGTGGTAGGCGTAGCGTTGCAGCGGCAGGATCGACAAGATCGGCTGCAGCAGTTCGTCGCCCGCGGTATGGACCGGGAACAGGTGATCGCTGAGATCACGCAGGTGCTGGTCGTCTTTGCGCCCAACGGTGATAATGCGGCCGGAACGCGCGCGCACCTCTTGCAGGTTGCTGATCATCTTCTCGTACATCGCGTCTTGCGGACAGATACACACCACGGGCAAATGCTGGGTAACCAGCGCAATGGGGCCGTGTTTGAACTCGCCCGCCGGGTAACCGATGGCGTGGACGTAGGCGATCTCCTTGAGTTTCAGCGCGCCTTCGAGCGCCGTCGCATGTTCACCACCGCGGCCAAGGAACACCGTCGCCTGTGCTGATGCGAACAGATCCGCAGCTTCACGCACGTCCTCTTCCGCATCACGGAGCGTCGCTGCGACCTGATCTGGCAACGCGCGCGCCGCGGCGATCGCCTTGGCTTCGGCCTCGGGCGTCAGCAAGCCCTTGGCCTTGGCGACTTGCAGTGCGAAAAGATAGAGCGCCAACGCCTGCGCGGTGTAGGCCTTGGTACTGGCGACGCCGATCTCTGGGCCGGCGAGCAGCGGCATCACGCCATTGGATTCGCGCGCGATGGTCGACGTCACCACGTTCACCAGCGCCACGACCGGGATGAACTTGGCGCGCGCCAAGCGCAAACCAGCGAGCGTATCCGCGGTTTCACCGGACTGACTGATGGCAACCACCAGCGTGCCACCGGATGCCACCGGATTGCGGTAGCGGTACTCGCTGGAGATGTCGACCTCGACATGGATGCGCGCGAGCTGTTCGAGGAAGCGTTTGCCCAGCATCGCCGCATGCCACGACGTGCCGCAGGCGAGAAACACCACGTGATTCACCGCTTTGAGGTCGAGTCCGAGGTCCGGCTCGACCAATTCGCTGCCCGTGGCGGTCGCCCGCAGACGGCTTTCCAACAGGCGGGTGAGCACCGTCGGCTGTTCAGCGATCTCCTTGGCCATGAAGCTGTCGAAGTTGCCTTTCGACACCGCCTCAGCGCTGACCTCGATCGGTTTGAAGTGCGGTTCGACCGCGACACCAGCGAAGGTGGTGATGGCCACGCCCGCATCGCTCAGGTCAGCGATGTGCCCATCTTCCAAGAAACACACCTGCTGCGCGTGCGGCAAGAGCGCTGGGGCGTCGCTGGCGATCATCAATTCGCGTGGGGCCGAGACTCCAGACTTGGAGAAGGACTCGGTATGGCCGTCGCGCTTCGGCTCCGCCGGATCGTAGGCCTTGCCCTTGCCGATGATCAGCGGTGAGCCTTGCCGCACCGCGATCACACGACGCGGCTGGTCGGCAAAAACCACGGCGAAAGCGAAGCTGCCTTGCAGGCGGGACACCGCGGAACGCACCGCCGCGAGCGGATCGCCACCAGCGCGATAGATCGTGCTGATCAAGTGCGGGATGACTTCGGTGTCGGTTTCACTGACGAAGATGCAGCCCTGGTCTTTGAGCGCGCGGCGCAGTGATTCGTGATTTTCGATGATGCCGTTATGGACCACTGCCACACGACCATCGCTGCTCAGGTGCGGATGGCAGTTGGTTTCTGTCGGCGCTCCGTGCGTGGCCCACCGCGTGTGGGCGATGCCGCAGTGGCCGCTGAGCGGCTGGGCTTCGAGCTTGTCGGCGAGGTTCTTGAGCTTGCCCGCCGCTTTGCGCAGGTGGATCTCGCCATCGCTGAGCACCGCCATGCCGGCCGAGTCGTAGCCGCGATATTTCAGGCGTTCCAATGCCACGATCAGGACCGAATCAGCCGTCTTGGGGCCGAGGTAGCCAGCGATTCCGCACATCTCATCTTCTCCAGGCGCGGACCGTATGGAGCGGGACGCGTTCGCCAATGTGGGGGTCCGGAAGTCAGTTGTGATTGCCTCGGTCCGGAAGTCCGGAAGTCCGGAGGTCCGGAAGTCTCGTAGGAATTGGCACTCACCCGAACTTGAGAGCTCTGTGCCACGCATGGGCTCACCCACCGCGTTTGGTCGATGGACTTCCGGACTTCCGGACCTCCGGACTTCCGCGACTCTGGCACCCATGCCCAACGCCCTCGCCAACGAATCCTCGCCATACCTCAAGCAGCACGCCAACAACCCGGTGAACTGGGTCGCGTGGTCGCCCGCCGCATTCGCTGAAGCGAAGAAACGCGACGTGCCGGTGTTGATCTCGATCGGCTACTCGACCTGCCACTGGTGCCACGTGATGGCGCACGAATCGTTCGAAGACGGCGTCACCGCCTCGCAGATGAACGCCAACTACGTGTGCATCAAAGTCGACCGCGAGGAACACCCGGAAGTCGACGCGATCTACATGGACGCGGTGCAGGCGCTCACCGGCCACGGCGGCTGGCCACTCAATGCCTTCGCCGACCACGAGGGCCGGCCGTTTTATGCCTGCACCTACCTGCCGACGCCCAACTGGCGACAACTGCTCGATCACTTGACGCAACTGTGGAACACCGATCGCCCCAAGATCACCACTGCGGCCAAGGACATCACCGCGCACCTGACGCGCGAAGAAGCCGTCGGCGGCAAGATGCCGCAAGACGCCTGGGCGTTGCTCGATCGCGGATTGGAGCGCACCTTCGATCGCACCCATCCTGGGTATGCCTACGGCCCGCAGCAGGCGCCCAAATTCCCCGCAAGCCAGTTGCTACCGTTGTTGCTGCTGAGCGGTCGGGCAACCTGGATCACGCAGGCAACGAGCGTGTTGGAAGCGATGCAGGACGCCGGCATCCACGACCGCGTCGGCGGCGGGTTTCATCGCTACAGCGTTGATCGCAAGTGGCGCCTGCCGCACTTCGAGAAGATGCTTTACGACAACGCGCAACTCATTGCGACCTATGCCCGTGCTGGATTGCTGGGCAATCGTCCTGATTTCAGCCGCACAGCGGTGAATGCCGGCGATTACTTGCTGCGCGATATGCGCGTCATCGTCGACGGCAAGTTCCTCGGCTACGCCGCCGCTGAAGATGCCGACGATCCGGGTGGCGAAGGCAGCTTCTATGCCTGGAGTTCGAGCCAACTCACCGCCACCATCGGTGAGGTCGCGGGCAAGACGTTGATGACCCAGTGGGACATCATGGCCGGCCACGCGGAACATGGTCCGAGCGGGCACTCCGAACCGGTGGTCACGCACATCCCGCACCCGCGTGGCACGACCATGGAGACACTGGCGCCGAATGGCGACGTGCAGGCCCTACGTGCATCGTGGGAACCACATCTGCCGACCTTGCTCGCCGCACGCGCCATGCGCCCACGTCCTGGACGTGACGATAAGGTGCTGACTGATCAGAACGGCCTAGCGCTCGAAGCATTCGCTGCACTCGGTCGCTTCACTGACAACGAGCGTTTCGTCACCGCCTGTCGTGAACTCGCCGCCATTGTCAGCGCGCGCCACGGTGCTGATGGGCTCAAGCGCACCGATCGCCTGCCGGCGTTCATCACCGATTACGGTGCCGCGCTTACTGGCCTGACGGCGGCCTTCGATCTACTCGGCGATCCAGCGTTCATCAATGCCGCCATCCGCATTGCCGACGAAGCGGTGACCAAGCTGCGCGCCGAGGACGGCGGTTTCTACGTCACGCCCGCTGGTCGCGATGACCTGGTGCGACGTGGCCGCGAACAGACCGACAATGCTTGGCCGTCAGGACAGAACTCGCTCGCACTCGGTTTTGTCCGGCTGTGGAATCTCACCGGTGCAACAAAGTGGAAGGAGCGTGCAGAAGGGGTGTTCAACACCGCCGCCGGCATCGTCGCGCAGGCCCCCTCCGCTTGTTCGACCTTGCTAACGGCGTGGCTGCAACTCAGCCGTGGCCACCTGACCGCGGTGGTCGCCGGTGATCCGGCATTGGCGCAAACGCGGGATCTGCTCGCGGCTTGCCGTCGCAGCGTCATTCCTGGTTTGACCGTCGTGCCCGTGGTGCTCTGCCGTACTCAGACGTGGGCATGCCTGGAAGGTCGCAAGGATCTCACCGAACCACAGGCGCTCATCTGCCTGGGCACCACCTGCCTCGCGCCGGCGAAGACCGTGGCCGAGGTCCAGGAACGATTGGCCAACGCTGCGAAGCAGATCACGCCGGTGTGAATGTGGCGGCAACGTGGCACGGGCCTCTCGCCCGTGATCGGGCGATGGAGACCACGGGCGAGACGCCAACGCTGGAAATCTAAGGCGCGTCCCGCAAGGACGCTGTGGTAATAGCCCGGCACTTCAGTGCCGGGACTAACGACGAAAAAATGTTCGTAGTCCCGGAGGGACGGCTGAAGCCTCGATAATTTCAGCCGTCCCTCCGGGACTAATGAAGATTCTGCACCCGTTCCCGGCACTGAAGTGCCGGGCTATTTCCATGCCTCCCCTCCGGGGTGGCGACAACCACACTTAGCTTTCCAGCATTGGCGTCTCGCCCGTGATCAAGCGATGAAGACCACGGGCGAGACGCCCGTGCCACGTGTGATCATCCTGGGACGAAGCTGCCGTGGAAACCGAACGGCACTACCAACGGTAGTTCAGCGCGCGCAAGTTCCGTCATCGTCGTCGCATCCAGCACCAGCAGGAACGAGCGGGCACGCTCTCCGTCCAACACCACGCTCAGCAATACGCCATCGTGCGCAGCGCCTGATGGTCGCGGCACCAACACCGGTTCACCGGGATAACAACGCGGCTGCGCCCAGGTGCGTTCGACCACGGACGCTTCACCGGCGATCTCACGACGGACAATCTGGTTGAGCATCCCGTCCTGACCGCCAGCAACTTCGCCACAGCCCCACACCACGCTGGTTGGCCGGAACCGCTCGCGTTCATCGATGATCGGGAAATCGAAGGTCCCCTGACCC
>JANPLC010000029.1:0-9052 GCA_031426335.1 Planctomycetota bacterium | reverse complement strand
GGTCAGCCGCAAGGCGCGGAAAGTGAAGGGCTAGCAGCGCTAGCTCGAACTTTTCGCAACGCCGCGGATGGCCGGCGCGGCCAAGGCAGGTGCAGTGAATTTCTCGGATGGGACACTAGCCACTGATCACGCCGAAGAACTTCTTTGAGCCCCGAACGCCGCTGTCCTAGGACGTGATCGACAGCCGCCGCAAGCGCATGCCGGCCAGCACCAGCAACAGGCCGAATGCACCGAAGATCCCGCCGCCGCAACCGCCGCTCGATCCGCCGCCGGCATCTGCAGCGGGCACGGTGACCACCGTCGTGCTGGACGAACCGTCGGCGAAGGTCGCGGTCAGTTGGTAGGTGCCCGGCCCTGGGAAGGTCGCGGTGGTGGTGGCCGCCACGCTGCTGCCGTTGGGGGTGAACACCACGCCGCTGGGCTGGCTGGTCCAGGTCACCGCGCCACCGGCACCGTCGGCGCGCGCGCCCAGCGTGATGGTGTTGCCCGTCAGCGTCCCGGTCGCCGCCACCGCCGCACGATCACTGGTCCAGCCGACAAACAGCGGCATGGCGAAGCGCTGACCGGCGGAACCGGTGGCGACGGTCGCGCTGCTGCCCAGGCGCGTTTCGCTCACCTGCGTGGCATAGTCGCCGCTGTAATTGCTGGTGACGTAGCTGAGCGACTGGTGCGCATCAAGGTTCTCGAACGCGGTCCCTGACGGCTGCAACGGGTAAAGCAGCGTGCCGAGGAACTCGGTGCGCCCACCGTTACGCGTGCGTGCGACCTGGCCGCCGAATTCGGTCTTCAAGCCGAACACCCACAGATCGCCGCCGTTGTTGTCGAGATGCAGCTGCGCGCCTTCGATGTTGAGCTGCCGCGCCCACACCCGCTGCCCAGGCACGGTGGTGATGTTGTTGGTGCCGACATCTTCCAGGTAGAGCGGCCCGGCGCCTGGGGCGGCGACGTAGCTGAACTGGCCGTTCCTGAGCACCACCGTGCGAGCGCTCGCGTGGTAGACCATTACTGCGCCGCGACAGTCGTCGATGATCAGCGGCTGCGCCCCGTCATCGAGCACCCGCAGCACCAGACCCCACGGGCGGCTACCGCTGTATTTGTTGAAGTTGGTGGTGAAGCCGGTGAAACGGCGGATGTGCGCTGGCACGCGGAAACCGGCGGTGGCCAGCGTCGCGTCGTCGGCGTCGCCGGCGAGCGCGGTGCCGCAGCTGACCCACACGGTGGATTTGCTGGTGTCGTCGAATACCGCCTGATTCGCGGTACGATTGCCCGAGGTGATGTCGGTGTTGGCCGTGCGTTGCAGGCGTCCCCAGTTGGCTGAGGTGTTGTCGTGGAACCGCGGCGTCTCGCTGATCGGCAATTTGAGCGACAGCTTCGCCTGCGCCTCCACGCTGGTGCCGACCAGGTGGCGCAACGTGCCGACCACGCGTTCGCTCTGCGACGCACCGGCCACCACCGTGCTGCCGGTCTTCAGCGCCGACTGGTAACCGCTGCCGCTGATGCTGCGCACGTACGCCGTCGAACCGGCCGCCAGTTCGATCGCCGAACGCGACGGCGCACCGCCGCTGAACGTCGCGTCGAGCACGATGGCATGGCTACGACCATTGGTGGTGAGGATCCCAGGCACGCTGTTGCTGCTGGTGAAACCGCGCAGCGCGAAGACGTTGCCGCTGTTGCGGAACCCGGCGACGCTTTGGCCGGAGACGCTGACATCTTCAAAGGTCGGACCGTACTCCGGACCACCCAGATCGATACCGACCTGGAAGCCCTCGACCACCACGTCGCGCACCAGGCACGGCCCAGGCCACGCCTGGGTCATGTCGATACCTGCGACACCGGAACCGACCACGCGCACGTTCTGCAGCGCACCGGTATTATTGGCGTTGTACTCGATGCCGTTAGCGCCGGGATTGCCGCTGCCGGTATCGACCGTCAGATCACGGATGTTCTGCGCGAAACCATAATTGGCCGTCCGCCAGCAACGGATCACCGGCAGCGGTGCCGCAGCATCAGCAAATCCCGCGGCGTTGTCGTTCAACCGGATAACGGTGTCGGCGCGCCCGGCTCCACGCAGCGTCAGGTTGATGCCCACCCACGTCAGCATGCCGCTGACGCGGTAAGTCCCTGCGGGAAAGAACACCACCCGCGGTCGTGGCGAATAATAATCCGGCGGCCGCCCGCTCTGGCTGCGCGTCCCCACCAGCGCCGCGTTGATCGCCGCGGTATCGTCGGCCACGCCATCGCCGACCGCGCCGTAGGCTTTCACGTTCACGCAGCCGACCTCACCCACCTGCGCCGGGGCTCCACCGCCATCCGTGGCAAAGAATCCACTCGGGTAGGTGAACTAGACCGCCGCGAGCGATGCCGCGGATAACAGGAGCAGGAGGGAACGCATGGAGCCATGGTGCTTTGCTACTGGCCCGGGCCAGTGACATGGCTGACCGGAGTGTCGAGCTGGGTCAGCCAGCAGGGAACGGCGAACGGCGAATGGCGAACTGGGGTTGGTGCATAGGTGGTCACTGCCGGCGAACTGGGGTTGGTGCGTAGGTGGTCACTGCCGGATCGTTCGTGCGAGGGAACTCGGCGTGGTAACCTGAGCGAACCCGTCGGTATCCGCTGACATGATTCTCCACCAACTGGTACTTATCCTGGGCGTGGCGTTGCTGTTCACCGGATGTGGTAGTTCATCATCCTCCAACAACCCTGAGCCCGCGCCGTTGGTTCTTCCCGAAGGGACCAGCTCGCAATCACTGGTCTCTGACGGGCGCACACGCACCTTCCGCGTGCGCATTCCGCCTGGGCACAATTCGTTATCGCCGGTTGGCGTGGTCTATGTCCTGCATGGCCGCTTTGGAACCGGCGCAAACACCGAGACCACCTATGGCTTCAATACGTTCGCCGATGGCCAGGCCTGGGTCGTAGTTTATCCCGATGGAGTTGACGAAAGCTGGGCCGATGGACGCGGAACAACTCCTGCGGACTCCGCGGGTGTGAACGATGTGGTGTTTTTTGATGATCTGCACCGACTGCTGGGTGAACGATTTGCGATCGATCCCTTACGGGTGTACGCCTGCGGCATGTCGAATGGTGCGCTCATGAGCCAACGCTTGGGTCCAAGCGCCTGACCCGCGATTATTGGCGGCTGAGGGATGGCGCACTGACCTGACCCTGCGTGGCACCATCATTCCATCTCCAAATACCGGACCCACACCGTCCAAGAAGTAAGGCACTCCGCGGCCGCCGTGGGTGCATCGGCGAATGGCGCGAACGGCCAACGGCGAGTGGCGAGTGGCGAGTGGCGAATGCGCCAGCGGCCGCTGGCCGCTGGCCGCTCAACGCTGGCGAGTGTCTACTTTTCTCGGCCTCACATGCCGCGGGCGTAGAACCACATGATGAGCTGGTTTCGCTGGTAGGCGGGCAACCACCCGGTGGTGCCCACGTTTTCATCCCTAGCTAGATCACCATACGATCTGGCATGAACCCGCACTTTGATCCAGGCCTGCCCTTGTGACCATTTCCATTCCAACAACCT
The DNA here is from genome assembly GCA_031426335.1 of Planctomycetota bacterium. Lineage (GTDB taxonomy): Bacteria > Planctomycetota > UBA11346 > UBA11346 > UBA11346 > BOG-1363. Next base: position 5,523 of record JANPLC010000029.1, on the reverse strand, counting down.
CGCTGGCACTTGGCCGTCACGCACATCGTCCGCTGGTACCTTGGCCGGGATCTGTGCCGCGGTCAGGCTTGGCTGCTGGTACAATGCGCACTTCGCGTGCGGATCGACGATGAGGTAGGACATACGGTCACGCAAAAGTTCCTCGACCGGCGTGAATTTCCCACATTCCACTTTCGCCACCCAGCCGAGGCCAGCGCGGGTCTTGATCTGAAACCATTCTGGCCGTTGGTCATAGACCACGGCCGTTTTCATTTCGTAGTCGGTTTCCAGCGCCTCCATGTCGCTCACCTGCGCCAGCGTCATCAGCACTCCCGCATTGGTGTTGGGAGTGGTATAGACCGTCACCGCCCGCACCGGGCCTTGTGGCGGCAGATCGTCACGTCCGTCCATTCCAGTGAATACCCCTAATGCCAAAACGCCGTGTGCCTCTTTGGTCAGGTAACCGGTGATTGGTTGCTCCGTCGACCAGCCCGAAATCACTCCCGACCCCATCAGCACGGCCACCGCCATGACGGACAGGCGCAGGTGGAAGAGACACCACAGTCCGACTCCTTGGCGCACCAGCACCGCTGACCGTGGTGAATCTACCGGTGCTTGCACCAAAGACCGCTGGAGACGTTGGCCTGCCTTCATTGATGATCCCTCCTTGGCGTGATCGCGGAAAACCTGGTGATGAAGTCAGGACCTCGCACCGTCGCCCTCACCGAATTCTACGATTGCCCGTGTGCCGGCACCATGCCCCCCGGCGCAGCATCGAAAGGCATCACCTACGGGTCGATGTTGGTGGCCTGGTTCTTTCCGCTCAGGAACCCCACCTTATCCGAGGCTGACTAAAATTCGGGAGAGTGATTTTTTGAACCGGCGAGGGGCGAGTGGCGAGTGGCGAACCGCCGTTGTTTGTAACATGTCAGGTTTTTTCTAGCCCCTCAACTCCTCATCAATCATCGTTGATGACGCAGCGTATCGCCCCGGATGGTGACGGCATCATGTCCACTGAGATCGATGATCGATAGGATCACAGCGATCACGGCAGGGATAATGGTCAGATTGATCCCACCGCGGCGCTCATCGCCGAAGGACAGCACGCACACGGAAACCGCCACCGCCGCTAGGGTGGCGACCAAGACGATGATCCGGTTCTTGATAACCACCCCGATGACGGCGAAGGCGAAGGCACCCCAAAGCACCATCAGGGCGGGGATGCTGATCGTTGCGATCGGTGCGACTCCCACATGCAGGTACGAGCCGTGGGAAATCGGAATCCCTGTGGGGATCGAACAGCAGATCGCCACCAGGACGCATGCCCATTTTCGGGCGAAGTGCTGATCTTCCGCCGGATACCTCAACCCCATCTTGAAAACCAATGTCCCGATGCCTGCGACCATCAGGCTCATGCCGAGCAGCATCAGGTACAGAATGAGATTCTGGTAGAAGATCGGGCGATCCAGGGACTCTGCGAAATACACATCACGAATCGAAAGCCCAATGAAGGCGCCTCCGACCACCGCGATCGCTACCGATCGTGTCAGGAGGCACATCACCACGCCCATCACCAGCGTGGAAATGAATGTCATGATGATGATCAGTGCAGGCATGGTGCATAGCTCCCACGAAGTGGTCTCCGCCAACATGAGGAGGAGCGCGCGCAGCAGTCAAGGCCGCGCAGCGCCGCCCGCAGGGAAGCCTTGACGGCGAGCACGGTCCGGAGGCTGGGGATGAAAGATGCCACCTACGCGTCAGGCCCACGCCACGTGGACGTCAGGGCGCAGGGCAGGGTGGCGAGGGGCCAGGGGCCAGGGGCGAGGAGCGAGGAGGCGCACTAGGTACGAGATGCCAGGACTGGGCGCTGAAAGGATGTCCGAACCGAGTGGCTGAATGGTGGGCACGGGTGACATCCGTTCTTGGCTCATCCCCTTTATTGGCATCCCGGCTGGCACAGTCCTTTATTGTTCAGCCCGGATCGCATCCGCCACAGCCGTGGCGATGCAGCGGTGCGAAGCGTCGGTGTAGCCACCGCTGGTGACCATCACCGTCGGGATGCGGCACGCCCGCAGCGCAGCGAACACCAGCCGATCGCGTTCGCGCACGCCTTCAGCGCTGACGGAAAGTCCACCGAGGCGGTCGCCGACCAGGATATCCGTCCCGGCATTATAGAACGCTAACTTTGCCCCGGTGGCGAAGCGGTCGAGGAACTCTGGTAATTCGCGGTTCAAGGTACCGAGATAACCGGCATCGTCGTCGCCCGTCCGCGTCGGGATGAGGTAGGGGAACCGTTGCGTATCCTCGTCGGCGAATCCGGGGTACGCGAAGGCATTGTAGATGTCGAAGAACTCGACCGGCTCATGCCGGCAGATCGCCTCGAAACCGTTACCACGATGCGCGTCGAGGTCGATGACCAGGATGCGATCGGTCGGGGCGAGCCGGCCTTCGGCCACCAGCGTCCGGACTGCGATCGGAATGTCGGCAATGAGGCAGAAGCCCTCGCCATGATCAGCATGGGCGTGGTGAAATCCTCCTCCCAGGCAGATGGCGGTGCCACCATCGGCCAGCGCTTGACGCGCTGCCGCCAAAGTACCGGCAGCCGCGAACAGCATCGGGGTGATGATGCGGTGCTGGATGAAGCCATTGCCAAGCCAAGCCAGCGGCCGCACCTCAAGTGCGCGGGCGACTGTCTTCGGATCGTTGCGCATGGCATGGAGATATGCCGGGGTGTGTACGCGCCCCAGATCGGCATCCGACAACGGGCCGGATACCGGACGAAGCCTGCCCCTCACCCCGGAGCCGAACTCTGCCTCCAGCAGGCGCACGGCACGGCTCCACTTCCTGCCATCGAAGGGATGAAACCAACGTGCGCCGGGGATGCGTATGTCGCACAACGGTGAGTGGTGGATGGACAGCGTCATGTGTCCGCGCGCATCGATGCAGCCAGTTGTCGAGCATACAATCCGACCGCCTCGGGTGTCCACATGGCGATGCTGTTGCCCAGGTACTGAAGTCGCAGTCGCAACTGGACCAGGAACGGAATACCGGGTTGGGTGATAAAAAACTTGGGCTGGAAAGTTGGCATCCGACCAGAGCCGATCTGAAGCATGGCAGCAACCACCGTCGAGCAGTTGTGCCTCACCATATTGTAGCGTGACTCCTGCTGCTCCAACTCCTCAAGCGCTTCGGCGATGCGCTCAATGTCCAGTCCTGGAATAATGATGCGTTCATCGGCCTCGCGCTTCTCTAGCCGAACATCCATCCGGTACTCGCGCGAGAAACCGGACCCATGCTGTGCCCCTTTCTTGAAATCCTTCTTGGCGTTGGCACCCCCTCGCGGCCAATAACTGATGTAGGAGCGTGGCGTGGCTAATGACGCATGCCCAGTCCCCCCGCGAGCCTGCGTCCAGATGTGGACCGTGCTGAGAACCCGTAAGGAAGCCGTCACGAGTACTCCGATACTGTTGGTGCTGTGCTTTTTTAGGCGACCGAGACCGAAAGCAAGACTACCGGGCGCAGGACGGTTGAGGGCATTCGCGATTCGCCGCTCGCTGCGCGAATCGCGAGTGGCGAGTGGCGAGTGGCGAGAGACGAGAGGCGAGTGGCGAGTGGCGAGTGGCGAGTGGCGAGTGGCGAGTGGCGAGTGGCGAGTGGCGAGTGGCCAATGCCCGTGCCGCTAACTAGATACTTCTATCGGCTGAAGACCTGACTCGATGAGATAAGCCAGCATTTCTTCATGCTCGCGATCGTCGTCGAAAACAAAATCGACCGCATTATCTGGACTGAAGTAAGCGGCGATCCGCATCTTCTTGCCGTTTTTCTCAATCCGCACCTGCGACAACAAGACGTTCATATTTTCCAGGTTCATACGGCAACGTTGGCGAGTCACTTCATTCAGCGGCTTCATCGCAGCACCGTCGGCCAGAAGATGGTGTAGTCGTTGGCCTCAGGCCCGTAGATCACCCGACTGTGGATCACGGCATGGTCGACTTGGCTGCTGATTTTGTGTAGGAACAACTGGTTGAGGTTCTCGATGTCCTTGAACGACGGGAGCGCCTGCGATCTTCCTGAGGGATGGGTATGCGCGATGATGCGGATCAGGCCAAAGGAGGGACGGGTGATCGGTGAACTTCTGCGGGTTCCGCTGCGCAAACGGAAAACCAACTCGCCATGATGAAGATCCCGGGTCAAACTGACTTCAACACCAATGAGGCAGGTCAAATCCCACAGCCGCGAGAAAGGCACCGACTTGTTCGCCAAAATCACCCCAGGAGCCCCAGGGATCAATTTGTTGTTAACCAGATGCTCAATGGTGCAGACATCCGATAGACCAACACTGCGAGAAGGAAGAAATTCTGCCGCGACACCCACCATGACAACTCCTTGGTTCGATTGCGGCACAATCATCGCCTCCTGGGTGAAGGCAACGTTCGACCTGCCGGCGCGTGCATCTGGAGGTGGTTGGCACGTCAATAATCCCCCTCGCCGCTCGCCGAGGCCGGACGTCAGTCGGGGGCGCTGAGGGTTTGTTGCAGGCGGTTGATCATCCGGCCGATGTGGTCGGTGCAGTCGATGATGCGGGTGGCGGTGGGTTGATCGATGCAGCCGAGATCGGCGGCGATGGTGGCCTGGGCTTCGACTTCGGCGTTGGACCCCAGCGCGATGGTAAGGAACTGGCGAAACTGCCGGTCGGGGCGTTCGGCGCCTTCGGCGATGTTTGAGGCGACGGAGATGGCGGCGCGGCGCATCTGGGATTTCAGGTCCCCCTCCGCGCGCATGTCGGCGGTGGCGGCGGAGACGAGGCGGAGGAGTTCGCGGGATTGATGCCAGACCCGGAGATTGGTGAATTTGGCCATGGGGTGACGTCCTTTCATCACCCGGACGCCGGAGCGCGCGCAGCAGTCAAGGCCGCGCAGCGCCGAGCGCAGCGAGGGCAGCCTTGACGGCGAGCACGGTCCGGAGGCTGGGGGATGAAAGGATGTCACCCATACCAACTCACCACGTCACGTGTCCGTCAGGGCACAGGGCAAGGTGGCGAGCGGCGAGTGGCGAGTGGCGAGTGGCGAATGACGAGTGGTTTAGGTTGAGACGATTGTCGCCTTCAACATCTTGATGATTTCCTCTAGATCGCCGGGGATTCGGACCTTCGCTGTCCGACAGTCATCCCTCAATTTTTCCAGGGCCGGAAGGAGTTCGAGGCACGCATCCCCACGGATGAACAAGCCGGGATAGTCATTTTTGAATACAAGTGGTCCGGTAGGGCAGATACCTGATCCACCGGGGACAGATAGCAGCGTTGGCTTCGTATTGGCGATGATCATGGGCCCCAGGCTATCCACACGGACCTTGACGGCGAGCACGGTCCGGAGGCTGGGGGATGAAAGGATGAAAGGATGTCACCCATACCAACTCACCACCCACCACGTCGCGTGGACGTCAGGGCGCAGGGCAAGGTGGCGAGTGGCGAGTGGCGAGTGGCGAGTGGCGAGTGGCGAGTGGCGAGTGGCGAGTGGCGAGTGGCGAGTGGCGAGTGGCGAGTGG
>JANPLC010000028.1:0-23363 GCA_031426335.1 Planctomycetota bacterium | reverse complement strand
GTTGCTGTCGGACGCACGTCCGACACCGTGGTGTGCAGGAGGTCCCATCATGCGCCTGGCCCGTCGCCTTCGCCGCTTGCTCAAACGACGTGGCCTTCGGCTGACGGATGCGGTGAAGCAAGGACTGCGCGATTTTGTCGCCACCGTCAGCGAGGAGAATCCAGACGTGGTCGATTCCGAGACCATCACCGACGATGACGACGCCGCGTCAGCGCAGGAACCTGCCCAGCAGCATGCGATCACCTGCCCGCATTGTGGCGAGACCATCGACATTGCCGTCGATCTCAGTGGGCCAGATCAGGACGAGGTCCAGGACTGCTCGGTGTGTTGCAGCCCGATCCACGTCACCTACGCGGTGCGCGCGGGACGGCTGCATGGGTTCAGCAGCGAACCGTATTGACGCGGCTCAGGCATTGGGCCGCCGGTCAGTGCCGACGCGGCCTTTGTTCCGCCGATGTACATCCGACGAACTGTGCCCACGGCGTTCGGCCAACGAGTGGCGTGTCACCAGTCCCTGCAGTTCACCGAACTGCTGCGCCTGGACTATTTCCGACAAGGCATCGCGCAGGTCGAGGCTGCGCACCGGTTTCACTAGGTAGGCGTTGAAGCCGGCATCTTCCGCCACTTTGGCTTCACCACGTTGTCCGAGCGCGGTCAGCAGGATCAGTCCGAGTTCCGCACCATGAACACCCTGGCGTAATTGTTTTCCCAGGTGGAGGCCAGTCGCGTCACCGAGCTGCGCGTCGACCACCGCCAGACGGCAGCGGACAGTTTCCGCCAAGGCGCCATCAGCACGTGCGTGGCAGTGCGGGACGCAGCCCCAGGCGGCGAGCTGTTCCGCGATCACCCGGCGCAAGATGGCATTGGCCTCGACCACCAGCACGTGGGTGCCTGACAGGTCGATCTGGATCGGCAGCTTGGCGGCGGAACCTGGGGCGATCGGCAGCGTCAGCGCCAAGGTGAAGGTCGAGCCTTGATCCGGCTGGCTGTCGACGTGCAACGAACCACCCATGTTTTCCGCGATCTGCCGGCAGATCGCCAACCCCAGGCCGGTGCCGCCATATCGGCGCGTAGTCGAGGTGTCGGCCTGGGTGAATTTGTCGAAGATGGTGCCGAGTTTTTCGCTGGGGATGCCGATGCCGGTATCGCTGACCGCGATCAGCACGCGGGCGCTGCGGTCGCCCACCAACTCACCGCTGACATCGACGAAGACGTGGCCGCTTTCGGTGAACTTGATGGCATTTCCGATCAAATTGCTAAGCACCTGACGCAGGCGGCTGGGGTCGCCCATCAGCCGCACCGGCGCACCTGGGGCCACCCGTTGGATCAGCTCCAGGCCCTTGGCTTCGGCGTTCGCGGCCAGCAGGTGCACCACGTCGTCGACCGCCAAGCCAAGGTCGAAGGGTATGGCTTCCAGTTCGAGCTTGCCGGCCTCGATCTTGGAGAAGTCGAGGATGTCGTTGAGCATCGCCACCAGACCGTTGCCGGAACGGTGGATGATCTCAGCGAATTCGTGTTGTTCGGGCGTTAGCCCGCTGTCGAGCAAGACCTCGGCCATGCCACACACCGCACTGAGCGGTGTACGGATCTCGTGGCTCATGTTGGCGAGGAACTGGCTTTTCGCGAGGTTCGCTGCCTCGGCGGCGATCTTCGCTTCGCGCAGGGCTTCGTCGGCCAGCTTGCGTTCGGTGATGTCACGCGAGATACCGAAGGTGCCGATGATGACGCCATCGGGATCGCGGAAGGGGACCTTGGTGCTTTCGGCCCAGGTCACGCGACCGTCGGGGCGGGTCTCCTTTTCCTCTTTGTTCACGATCGGGACACCGGTGCGCATGATCTCCTGCTCGTCGTCGTACGCTGCCTGCGCGTGTTCCTTGGTGAACATGTCGAAGTCGGACTTGCCGAGCACTTCTTCCATCCGCGGCTTGCCGAAATCGTGCATCAACGAGGGGCTGACCAGCAGGAAGCGGCAGTCGCGATCCTTGAAGTAGATACGATCGGGGGAGTGCGCCAGCAGGGTGTGCATGCGGTGGCGTTCGTGCGTCAGGTGGTCGGCGGTGCGCCGCCGCTCAACTGCGTCCTGGCGACGTTCCAGCTGCATGCGCGCCTGGGTTTCGCGGTAGAGCAGCATGGCGTTGGTGAGCATGCCAACGACCACCAGTGCTGCCGCGTCGACCGAGCGGGTGCGCAGGCTCGCGTTGGGATCAAGGGCCACGGTCAGCAGATCGCCGGCCGGCACCGCCAGCACCAGCGCCAGCAGACCAGGCGCAAAACCGCCGTACCACGCGCTGAAACCAATCGCGAGCAGGAACACCGCGACCGCCGGCGGAGTCGAGCCGATGGCGTACTGGCTGCCGACCAGCAGCAACGCGCCAGCGATGATCGCTAGGGTGGCGACGCCGAATCGTTGCACTTGGGAAGGGAGCCCGGCCATCACGACCGCAGTGTAGCACGGCACGACGAACACACGTGTTCGCCAGCGTGGCGGACGTGGTTGTCCAAGGTTATCCCGTGTGAATCACGCAGGAGAGTTGCGAGCTGCGAGTGGGCCTCCAGCCACGCGCGGCGAGGGCGGGCTTTCAGCTGAGCTCAGCTCAGCGCGCAGCGATGCTGCCCGTCAGCGCGAGAAAATTGTAGGTGCCATGAATCAGCGCTGCCATGGCGATAAAAGGAATGGCGTGGTTGCCGTCGGGGGTGTGGTGCGAGCGCCAGCACTGTGACCACACGCGGGCGACACCGAGGCCGGCGATCAGGCTGCAGCCGGTGTGGAGGGCGACGCACACCGTCCAGCGCCACTGGACCATCCACGGTTCCGGGTCGGGAATGTAGACGTGGAGGTAGAGCAGGTTCTCAATCACGGAAAAAACCAGACCGCCGGCGATGGCGGCGAGCAGCACCTGGAAACGCCAACGGAACAGCCACGGCCAGCGTTCGACGATGAGAAAGGCGATGGCGACCTTGGCGACCTCTTCGCACAACGGGCCGACCACCACCATCGCCACACCGTGGGTGTCGGCGCTGGTGCCGAACACCGCGGCGAGGATCGCCCACGGTCCGGCGGCGAGCGCCGCGATCAGGGTCGCCAGCCAGGTGGTGGTCGCCGAGGTGCGTCGTTGTCCGGCCTCCAGGTGATCACGGTAGGTGGTCACGCCCGCCGGTGCCGACAGACCGGGCTCGTCACCGACCCCGTGGCCGGGTGCCAGCGGGGACGCGCCGGTGGGCTCGTCGTTCAGCGCCTGTCCGGGCGGCGAGGGTAGCGAAGGCGACGCGGCGCGCAGGTGCGGCTCATCATCGATGCCGTGACCACCCATGCCGTTCCCGTCACGCTGCTGCGGTGCGGTAGGCGGTGGCGGAGGCCAGCACGGCGACCATCGGCATCACGCCCTTGCCGATGTTCGACGATTCGACGCGTATGCAGCACAGGGCATTGAACTGTTTGCCACGGGCCTGTTCGATCAGGCGCAGCAAGGCTTCGCGTCGTGCGCGATTGGCCAGGGTCTCGTAAGCGCGCAGGTTGCCGCCCAGCAGGTTGCGTAGCCCGGCGAGGAAGACCTTGCAGTAGTCGGCGCCGATGACGACCTCGCTGGTGACGATCATGGCGCCAGCGCTGGCATCCGCTGGGCCATAAGCCCGCAGGTCGGTGCACAGGATGTGGGCGTTGAGCGCTTCACGCCGCACAAGGTCGCGCAGGTGCGCCCGCTCGCGGCGTCCGCCGATCAGCCAGCCGAGGATGAGCAGCACCAGCGGCAGGCCGAGGTTGAACGCCAGTTCGATCAGCGTGATGGTGTCGTTCGCGCGTCCGGCGAGCAGCGCGGACGCGAGGGTGTCCGCCAGGGCGGGGATCACGTCTGGGCGTCCTGAACCACGGTCACCGCAGTGCCGTAGGCGAACAGTTCGGAGGCGCCCTGGGTGATGGCGCTGGTCGAGTAGCGCACGTTGAGCACGGCGTTGGCGCCGAGCTCCTGCGCTTGCGCCAGCATCCGCGTCATCGCTTCGCGCCGGGCCTCGGTCAGCAGTTCGGTGTAGCCCTTCAGTTCGCCACCGACGAGGTTCTTGAAGCCGGCGGCGATGTCGCGTCCCAGGTGTTTCGCCCGCACGGTGCTGCCCTGCACCAGACCTTTGATGGCGAGGACGCGGTACCCAGGGACGGTTTCGGTGTTCACGACCAGCATGGCGGTCTCCTGCGCCGCAGCATGTGGTGCGCGCAGCGGTGCGGAAGCAGAAGCGGAAAAGGCGAAGGACGTGTGTCGCAGAGCTGACCGCACGCCCACAGCGCTCAGCCACTCATCCCGCGCGTTCCAACACCCGCGGCGCGAAACGCTGGAGCAAACCGGTGAAGGCATCGCCGGCCAGACGCCGCGCGAGGTTCAGGTGGCGGGTGAACACCGCGGTGTATTCCAGGTGCGGCTCACCGCCACGTCCGGCTTTGAAACTGCCGGCACCGGACGACAGGTGCAGACGGCATCCGCGGCGCTGGGCTTCTTCGTACAGCAGCGCCATCAGCCGGCGGTAAATGCCGAGCTGCTGCGGCAGCGTGGTGTCGTAACCGATCAGCGGCGTGGTCACCCAGCCATCGCGTTCGTGGACGCCGAGCACGCCGACGGCGCGGCCATCCAGCCGCAGGGCGTGCAGATCCAGGAAGCGTTGCTGCTGGCAGAGGGCGAAAAATTCCGGCGTGAAATCGGGATTGAGCGCACAGTGTTTGTCGAGGAACAACTGGCGAAACAACGCGCGCAGCGTCGGCAATTCGCTGCCCGGGATGTCGGCTGGTCCGGCCAGTGCGAGATCTTTCCCGTGCAGCAACTTGCGGTCGCGTTTGAGGTGGTTGTGTTTCCACACCGCCGGATCGCGCGGATCAACCAGGTAGATCCGCCGCGCCGGCACCAGCTGCCAACCGCTCGCGGTCAACGCCTCGCACAGCAGCGGATCGACCGCTGGGCAGACATTGCGCAGCGCCAGCGGCCGAGCGGGGAAGCGCGTAATCAGTTCCGCCGTCGCCTGGCGGATGTCGCTGCGGTTCCACACCGGATGCAGGTTGGTCGACAACAAATGATTGCCCACCAGCACCGCGCGGTGCAGGCCGCTGGCGGCGAGCAAACCGGTGAGCGGAGCGGCAAGGGCCAGCGCTGCGGCGGCCTGCGAACGTTGCCAGCGGGTGGCGCGCGTCACCACCTCGGCGATCGGGTAACTGACCCAAGCGGCGTGCAGGCTGGCGACGTAGGTATTGGTCGCCGGTGTGCCGCGTAGCAGCGTCAGCGGCACCTGCTGTCCGGCGATGGCGATGGACTCGACCGCAACGTCGGCGTTGGCGACCCAGTGGCGTCCGCCGTGGTCATGTGCCTGCTGCAGCCAATCGTCCGCGGGCGCGTCTTGGATGACCGCGGTGGCGCGCGGTGTCGGCAGAGTGGTGCGCGAAGCGGAGGCGGGTGTGCCTGCCAGCAGGGATACCATCATCGCCGCAGAATCCCCAGGCGCGTGAAGATGGGGTGAGGGGGTCATGGAGGGTGGGGGAACCACAGCCGAGGGGCTAGGGGTTAGGGGTTAGGGTGGTGGATCAGCGTTGTAGGTGCTGAGCGGAACCTTCCCGAGGGCGTCGTCATGCCACGCGCTGATCTCCACGTGGCACCGACCGCTCGCCCAGCGCAGTCGCACAGCCGGATCCCGCGGTGGGACGCCGCGGATAGAATCCCTGCGGTGGTGCGCGTCGGGTATGCTTGCCCACCCTGGTCACAGGTGGTCAACAGTCCTGCTTGCCCAGTGTATATGGTGCGTATATAGCACCATGTATCCCGTCCCACGCGCCGGCCCCGTTCCCTCAGGAGCATCCTATGACTTTGTCCCGTCGTGAGTTCATCAAGGCTGCCGGGGTCGCCGGCGTATCCCTGGCCTGTATGGGCTTCGCAGATCCCTCCAAGACCCACGGCGCTGACTGCCTGCTGTTGGAGGCCCGCGCCTTCAGCGATCACGGTGGCTGGGTGCTCGATCCGCAGTTCGAAGACGTGATGGGCTCGCCCTACCTGCTCGCGCACGGCATGGGCATTCCAGTGAAGAACGCCACCACCACGGCGAAGTTCCCCGCGACCGGCACGTACCACCTGTGGGTGCGCACGCGCAACTGGTGCGCTGGTGAGTGGGAAGCTCCCGGTCGCTATAAGATCCACGTCGCTGGTAAACCACTGGCGAAAGTGTTCGGCACCGAGTCGCCGGCCTGGGGTTGGGAGAACGGCGGCACCGTCACCATCGACAACGCCGACACGCCGATCGCACTCGAAGACCTTACCGGTTTCGAAGGCCGCATCGACGCGTTGTTCTTCACCAAGAAGGCCGACTTCAAACCGCCAGTTGAGGTCGCCAAGATGATGGAGTGGCGCCGCGCGCTGATGGGCATCGCGGCAGTTCCCGCACGCAAGGAGTCGTTCGACCTCGTCGTCATCGGCGGCGGCATGGCCGGCTGCGGCGCAGCCGTCGCAGCGTCGCGTTCGGGCCTCAAGGTCGCGCTGGTGCACGATCGCCCGGTGCTCGGTGGCAACGCCAGCGGCGAGATCCGTGTGCACACCATCGGCATCGCCGGCAAGAATAAGACGCTGATCGGCGAGCTCGATTCGAAGCACTGGGCCAATGGCTCGCACGAGGCGCTCGAAGACGACAAGAAGCGCCACAAGACCATGGACGCAGAAAAGAACATCACGCAGTTCCTCGACTGGCGCTGCTACGACGTGCAGGTGGCCAAAAATGCCGACCAGCAACGCATCACCAGTATCGACGCACACCACAACCGCACCGGCGAAGCGATGCGCGTGAGCGCCCCGGTGTTCATCGACTGCACCGGTGATGCTACGGTCGGCTTCCGCGCCGGTGCCTCGTTCCGTTATGGCCGCGAGGCGAAGGACGAGTTCAACGAGGGCTGGGACAAGCACAAAGAACTGTGGTCGCCGGAAAAAGCCGACAAGTGGACCATGGGCGTGTCAGTATTGTGGAACAGCGAGGAACGCGCGAGCGACTGCACCTTCCCCGAGGTGCCGTGGACCAAGCCGGTGGCCAAGGACTACATCTCGGTCAATGGCGAGTGGTACTGGGAGTTCGCGCGTCCGGACCTTGATCAGATCCAGGACGCCGAAGAGATCCGCGACCACATGTTCCGCGGCATCTACGGCAGCTTCGCCAACGCCAAGAAAAAGGATCCGGCCAAACACGGCAAACGCGCGCTCAAGTGGGTCGGCTTCATCGCCGGAAAACGCGAATCACGCCGTCTGATGGGCGACCACATCTACACGCTCTCCGACATCGTGAACAAGGTCAACTTCCCGGATTCGGTGGTGGAGGAAACCCGCGAGGTCGACGTGCACTTCCAGAAGGTGCTCAAGGGCTACCCGGTCGACTACATCGCCGAAGCAATGTTCATGAAGGTCGGCACCTACTATGTGCCGTTCCGCAGCCTGTACTCCAAGGACATCGGCAACCTGATGATGGCCGGCCGCAACTTCTCGTGCACCCACGTCGCCCTCGGTGGCCCACGCGTGATGAAGACCACCGCGCAGATGGGTGTCGCCACCGGCTACGCCGCGGTGCTGTGCAAGAAGTACAGCAAAGCACCGCGCGAGATCGGCAAGGACCACATCAAGGAACTGCGCGAAATGGTCGGCTACAAAGACGCGTGAATTCCCCGGGACGGCCGGTTTCCAACCGGCGGATGACGTCGGCAAGAAATGCGTCGTCCGATTTTCACGAGCCACCCCCCGGGACCGCCGGTTTCCAACCGGCGAGAGATGTCAGGCCACCAGCTTCACCAGTTGGATCATTGACCCTTGGCCTATTCGTCAGTCCTCCGTGATCCGTGCGTCGCCACGCCGGTTGAAAACCGGCGGCCCCGGGGGGTTGGATCTTGGTCGGGCGTTATTCACGCCAGGATGGTGAGCAGAGATGATCCACGGTTACCGTTTCTTTGCGCTCGGCTGCACAGGCCATATCCGCATTGCGGATGTAACGGCAGTGACCGCGCAAGCTGCCGTTGCGGATGCGGTGCGCTGGTTGCGCGGCGTCGAGGCGAAACTCAGCCGCTTCCGCGACTACAGCGTGATCGGTCGACTCAATGCCGGCGAGACGGTGGGCGCTGATGCCGATCTCTCAGCGGTGCTCGTCGCGGCTGATCGCGCCTATCACCTGACCAAAGGCCGCTTCGATGCCACGGCGCTGCCGCTGTGGCGGTTGTGGCATGATCCCGTACGCACCATCTGGCCGACAGCGTCCGAGATCACTGACGCCCAGTCGCTGGTTTCCTGGCCGATGGTGGAACAACGGGATGGGATCGTGCGCTTATCGCGGACACACATGGCGCTCGATCTCGGCGGCGTCGGCAAGGAATGGTGTGTCGATCGATTGGTCGAACGCCTGGTCGCAGGTGGCTGTCACGCGGTGTTCGTAGAACTCGGTGGCGACTGTGCCGCGCGTGGACGCCAACCGGATCGTGATGGCTGGTTCGTGTTACTCCCGGGCGCTGCGGTAGCAGTGACGCTGCGCGATGAGGCCATCGCCACCAGCGGCATCGGCACGCGTCGCCGTGAACTCGCCGGTCGTGCGGTGTCGCACCTGATCGACGCGCGCAGCGGTCAGCCAGCACCGGGCGTCATTCGTTCCGTCACCGTACTGGCCGCAGATTGTCTGACGGCCGGCATCCACGCGAGCGATCTGTGTCTGCTGGACGAAGTTACCGCCTACACCATCGGCGAACGCAGCGGAGGTCATCCGACCTGGGTGCGCGCCAGCGACGGCATGTTGCTGGCCGATCCACGTCTGTTGGCGCGAGTCCACCCCGTGAGTGTAGACGATGTTGGTTCAACGCCGCACGCCGCACGTCGCACGCCGCACCTCACCTTATCCGCATGAACCGCGCCCCGTGGATCCTGGTGGTCGTATTCGCGCTGACCGTGTGGTTGGTGCCGTTCATCGTGGTGTGGCTGCAGGCGGAACCACCCAAGCGTCAGGTGAAACGCGTGTCGCCGCAAGACGGTCAACCAGCGAAGGGCCCGCTGATTCTTTACGCCGACACCTGGCCGACGCGTGAGGTGATCAATCTCAAAGAGATCCAAGGCGCCACCGCCGAGACGGATCATGCGCTGGGGCCGAAGGCGGTGGCCAACGATGTGGCACTGGCATTGGAAGAACTCGGCGTCATCGCTGAACCGCTGCGCCTCGATGACTTACCGCTGGATGCCGACTTGCTCACCGGTCGTCCCATCGTGTTGATCTACCCCGTGCGCCATGGTCGCCCGCCGGCGTCGATCATGCAGTTCGTCGACCGCCGTCTGGAACCGTTGGTGGGCGATCAAGAGCCTGCTTTGAAGAAGCTCCATATCTGTGACGTCGCCATCGCCGAGAAACCCGCACAGGCCGAGAGTGCACAGAAGTCTCTGAGCGACACCATGCGCTATTACGGCCTGACCTACAAACCCGGTGTGGTGTTGTTGGAGCCCATGAACTCGATCGTCATCTACGAACATTTGCGGACGTTGGCGAAACAGGTGCCGAAATGAGCCCCTGGATCGATCGCGCCGTGAACCTGGCGATGTTGTGGACCGGCTCGTTGCTCGCCGGTTCGGGCCTGCTGATGGAATTCCGTTTCAACGAAAAGCCACGACCAGCATCCGTGTGGGGCCTCGACTGGACCGCGTGGGCGACGCTGCACTACCTTCTGGGCTACGTGATGATCAGCCTCATCGGCCTGCACCTGTGGCGTCACCGCAAATGGTGGTGGGGCGCGCTCTGCCGTCAGCGCTCGTTGGCGGTGTGGATCGTGTTCCTCATCGCGTTGGCGTTGTTGATCGTGCCGATTGTCGGGCCGGAGACGTGACCCTGGGAGAGGCGAGCCCTAGCTCGCCTAGTTTTGCTGAGTCATCGCGATCCACGAGAGTTGGACGGTAACAACGAGGCGAGCTAGGGCTCGCCTCTCCCAGGGATTGCCGTCATTTCATCCCCGGCTTGTACACCCGCACCGCCTGCACCGCCTTGCCAATCTCCCGCTCCACCGTGATCACAACGGTATGCGCTGCATTCGGCAACCCCTGCCCCAGCGTCACGAGGTTCTCCTTCCCCGCTTCCCCACTCTTCAATTCGATCTTGTCGGCGAACAACGGCACGGCCTTCCACGTGATCTGGTAACCGTTGTCGATCTTCGCCCCGCCTGGGAACCACGAGCCCGGCGCAATGACCACGCGGCCAGATTTGGAGGTGAACGGCTGCGTGCTGTCGCCGTCGCCGTCGTCGCCAGTGACCGAGCCCTTCACGCTGAACTTCCAACTCTTGCCGTCGGCTGCGATCGAGGTCAGCGTCAAGGTCCAGTCTTCGATCACGAGTGGCGCGGTGTGATCGATGCGACGGATGAACAACGGTGACCACGGATACGGCGAGACGCGGGTGAAGGCGTAACAGCCAGGGAACTCGGAGGGTTTCTTGCCATCGATGGTGACGGTCGCACTCAGCGGCTTGTCGAGTTTTCCCACCACCACATCGAAGCGATTGCCCTCGGCGTTGATGGTCAACGTCTTGCCGGTGGCCTTCGCTTCGACGTCGCGCACCAGGTCCTTCCACGCATCCTTGGGCAGTTCTGGCCGATACACCAAGTACTGCGACACGATCCCGGCCATGACGAAGCAGCCCTGATCGTTGAGGTGGATGTCGTCTTTCAGCAGCGCGCGCGTGTCGAGCTTATTGTCGGCAAGGTACTTCACCCACGGTGTGCGCACGTCGGCGAGGCCGCAGCCGTGTTTCTTGGCGATGTCGGGCAGGAACACGTAGTTCATCATGTAGTCCCACCACATGCCCTTGTCCTGCTTCTCCAGTTCCTTGGCCTCGTCCCAGTTTTTCACCACCGGTGGCAGCTTGGCGCCGACGTGGTCCTTCTGCATCAGCACCTCGGCGGTCGTGCGCGTGCGGATGTTTTTGATGATCTCTTCGTAGGTGTTGTTGGCACCGTAGACGTGGAAGATCACCAGGTCCGGATACCACGGATAACAGTCGTGCTCGGCAACCTGCACCAACCACTGTGAGGCGAAGCCACCGATGGCCTTGTTGGCGATCTCCAGATCAGCATGGGGGAAACGTTTCTTCAGATCCTCAGAGACCAGCTTGGTCCACGCCTGCTCGGTGATCGACTGGCCATAGAACAGCACCTTCACCTTGTTGCGTTTCTCTGGTGTGCTGGTCGCCATCAACGTCATCGCGCGCTGGATGCCGACGCCCAGATTGGCCTGATCCGCCACCGCCGGCACCGGTGGAAAATCAGCGGCCGTGGCACCGAGCACACCCGCGACCAGCAGTAGAACAGAGGCGATGAGCGGGCGAATGGACATGGTGGGCTCCGGGAACAAGTGAACGTGACTTCACTTAGGCGGTGACACGCAGATCCCACGCACCAGGCCGTCGCTGCCGTGGGCGATGGTCAGCTGTTTGTCACCGGCATCGGCGAGTCGTTGGTTGCGCCGGGCGGAAACGCTCACCGCTCCAGAAACATGGTCAGGCGCTGGCCTGCGTTGGCCAACTGGGCGATCGGCGACACCAATCCCTGAACGATCTTAGCTGGGAGTCGGTACCAGCGGTTGGCCAGTTCACCGCGCTCACCAAAGGCGAATCCATGCGAGGTGGACCACACGCGGGAAAATCCGCAGAGTCGCCCGACGACCTGGGCGGTGGCGGGTGAGAAGAAGCGGATATGGCCAAAGGTCAGGCCGTCTTCGCCGAAATATTTCCACGCGCGTCCGCGCAGCCGGGCGGTCCAGCTGCGGCCGTTGCCCGTGCTCATCACCGCCACGCCGCCTGGACGCAGGACGCGGTGGACCTCGCGGAAGAATTCCAACGGATCGATCAGGTGCTCGACCACTTCGTTGGAGATCACCACATCGAAATGCGCGTCGGGATATTTTGCCGCGAGCAGATCGCCGTAGAACACCTGCGCGCCAGCGATGTGCTTCAGGCGCGGGATGGCGATCGGGTTGACCTCGACCGCGTGGACCAGCCAGCCGGCGTCCTTGGCGATGGTCAGTTGGTCGCCTTGTCCTGGGCCGACCTCCAGCCACCGTCCGGTTTGCCGATAGCGGCGAAACCGCTCGACCTTTTTCTGCAGACGGCCGCGTTCCCGCGCATTCGCCAGCATCCGCTCACTGCAATCGGCCGCCGTGGGAGGATGGAATTCTCCGGCGTATCCTGGGTAGATGGTGTGGATGAACACCAGTTGGCACGCACCACAACGCCAAAAACGTTGATCGCGCACGGCGAACAACTCGCTCACGTGCTGGTCGGAGCACAACGGGCACGCGCTCGGCACCGGTCCGAGGCGCGCGATGGTCTCAGTGATGGCCTCCGCCTGATGTCGCCAGAGTGGCCACGCTGAGCCGCAGACTGGTGGCGTTTGCGGAAACCCGGTATCAGGCGGAGCCATCATGGTCGCGCGATGCTGGCGGCCGGTCGGCGTGATTCCACCAGCAGCCGGTGTTCGTTTCGTTAAGCGCTGCTGTCGCCGCCCCGTAGGGGAGGCTTGGTAATAGCCCGGCACTTCAGTGCCGGGAACAGATGCCGATTGAGCGTTAGTCCCGGAGGGACGACTGAAATGTCCGACGGTTCAGCCGTCCCTCCGGGACTGAGTACATTTTGGGACGCGATTCCCGGCACTGAAGTGCCGGGCTATTACCACCGCGTCCCTGTGGGACGCCGCTTCGCTAAACGACATTGCGGCCGCGCTCCCGGCACGGGTTTTGGCGATCGACTGAATTAAGTATGGGCATTAGGCAGGCGTCAGGACGGCCTCAGCCGTTCGCCACTGGCATCGCCGGGACGAAGTCCTCGGCGCGCATGTCGAGGGTCAAGTCGCAGGAACAGGAGCCGTCGGCATCGATGGTGAACCAGTGGATGATGTGGTTGTAGTCTGCCTTGAGCTTGACCTTGGAGTCACGTGCGACCTGGATGTCCTTCGCCTCACCGGCATCGATGGTGACTTTCCGCTCGACGTGGCTGGTCTGGTCGTCCCCCCACGACGTCACGCCGGTGTAGCGCACCGAGATCGGCTGGTCGGTGTGGTTGTTCAGCCGCAGGTCATGGTAGTCCGGTTCGAGGTCGTCATCCCAACAACAGCCGCTGAGCAGCAGGGTCAGCGGGAGCATCAGGATGAGGAGCGCGTGCCGCATGGGGCCTCCGGAGTGGCAGCATTATAGTAACGTGTGATAACATACAAGTTCGCGTTTGATGTTCACCCTGGTCGCCAGAGGGCGCCTGGATTGGACAAACATGTCAGATGGGTTAAGTCCCCGCCTCACTCGAACGGCAGCGCGAATGTTCCCGGAGAAAAATCCATGAGCCGTCTATTGGTATTCCGCAGCGTGGTTGCGGGATCATTTCTCACGTGCGTGGTGGCGGCCATCTACTCGTCATGGGCAGAGTCGGGATTTTCGCAGGACTGGCGAGACGTGCTGGAATGGAACGGCAACGGTGGGATTATCCCTGACAATTCGGATGATCTCTCCGCCACCGGTTGGGTGTTTGTGGTGGCCTTGATGTTGTGGGGGTTGGTGACCGTGGTTAATGAGGTGCTGTTCTTCTTCTGTTGGCGGTATTCGCTAACAATCTACCTGTGGACCAGCTTGATGGGTATCGGATTCACCCTGTTTTTCGGACTGTCCATCATGTCTCCGATAGAAGGCACTCTGCTCCAAGCCTCCATCTTTCTCTCGGGAATCGCCCTGACGTTGGCCTACTGCTCACCAATCGCTGAGCGCTTCGCTCCGCTTCGTGATGTGTCAGTGGCGGCGAGCCCCGATGCTGCGCCGCCAAGTGGACCATCAGATTCTCATTAGGGCGTCTTGGCGCTTCCATCCGTCGTCACCACCTCCACCGGCAACAACAACTCCTCACCACTCCGCGCCAAAAACGGCGGCACCGTCATCAGCAACCGTTGCCCCTGAGTATCGGCGAAGGTCCACAACTTGCCGTCCTGTCCGGCTGGCACCGGTACGGTGAACCAACCGTCACCGCGACCGGAGAAATCCAGCGCGACCTTGCCCTCACCATCGAGCAACCGTCCGCTGACTGGTGGTGCCCAGTTGGCGATACGTGAGGCCCAGCCGCCGACCATCTTCGTGCCCTTCGGCACGTAGAAGCACAGCGTCCAGCCGCCGCGCATGTGGCTGGTGACGCCTGGGGTGTCGATGCCGGATTCGATGGTGATGGGGATCTTCGGCCAAGTGATGAACGTGTGGTCGCCGCCGTCGAGTGTCTCCAGACGATGCAGGCCGGTGTGCGGTGAACGCAGGACGAGTTTGCGCGCCTGTCCGTCAGGTTTCTGCGACTCATCGACCGCCACCGGATCCGGATGTACCGAGGCGGCGGCCCACAGGCTCTGTTTCGGGATGCGGTTGGCCCAGCGTTTTGGGATGGTGATTTCCGCGTCGAGTCCGCCGGCCTGCGGCAACCACAGCCACCAGCGCTGTTGATCCTGCGGTGCATCGGGGAAATGTCCGGCGGGCACGCTGTTGAGCTTCAACTTTTCCGCTGCTGGCACCAACGCGGTGCTGAAGGTCACCGGCGTGAATCCGGGATCGACCGGTTGGTAGGCGGTGATGCCGTTGGTGATGAAGCTGCTGATTTCGGTCTCGCTGAACGGCGTGCCGTCTTTCAGCGGATGTTTCGGATCGAGCGCCGCCTGTTGGTTGAGCAGCCGGCACCACAGGCCGTAGCTGTGCACCATCATCGAGGTGCGCATGCGCCAGTCGTGACGCACCACCTCGTCACGCGATCCGCGGCCATCAGCAGCAGCGGTGTAGAGTTCGACGTGGCGGGTGTAGAGCACCAGATCATCGATGCGGCGACGCACGGCGACGTCGGTGGTTGCGCGACGTGCCGCATCCACATGGCGGTACATCCGTCCAAGCAGATCATCGGATGAGCGGCGTTGTCCGTCAAAATTGATCAGCTGATAAAACGCGCGCATCGGCTCGATCGCGCCAGGGAACGCCCGGGTGAGGAAATCCTCGGTCAGTTCCTTCGTGCGCGTGCAATCCTTCAGGTCCCACAACATGCGCGACGTCATCCAATACCCCAGCCCACACGGGCCCCAGCAATCGCCGGACTCCGCGTCGTAGAAACGCGCGCCGAGCTGATGGTAGCGCGGCAGATCACCAGCGATCTGCATTGGGCGTCCGCCCTTTCCACCACCGGGCAGATTCCAATCCCAGTCGACCACACTGAAGTAGTCGTACACGCCCATGGTCGCGCCCTGCTTCTGCCAACCAGCGAGCACCTGATCGTGCGTCAGTCCGCCGCCAATGAACGCGGTGGTGGCGCTGGCGATGATGCGGGGATGCACGCGGATGGTTGGCGGACCGGTGTGGCGATTGTAGGCGTACATGCCGATGCGGCGGTCGCCGAGCTCAGATTTGTCGATCGCCTCACCAACGGCGTTGGCCAGCGTCACCACACGGTCGGCGATGGTGGGGAACTTCTTACAGTCGGCGCACTCGCACCACTGATCGCCGTCGCTGGGGTCGAGCGAGATGCTGTCCTTCTGCGGATGCGCGCGCAACTCGCGCAGCGCATGCTCGACCACCAGCGCACGCAGGCCGGCGTTGGCGATGCAGAACTTCACGTCACCACGCATCTTCCGCTCGCCGCCGACGAGCGCGAGGTACTCCGGATGCGCGTCAAAGGCAGCACGGTTCGCAGCGATGATCGCTTCGTAGCTGTGGCCACTCTCCAGCGCGAAACCATTGGCCATCCGATTGCGCACACACCACTGACGATACGGCTCATCGTTGTAGCCCCACAGTCCCCAGTTGTACCAGATACGCCGCGCGGCGAATGCCGGGTGTTCCGTCACGTCAACGGCGATGCGCACATCACCGGCAGGGGGGACGATCTCCCACGTCGCGCCTGGGAAGAATTGCCGCACGCCGAGGCGCTGCAGCAGATCCCACACCGCATGCGACACCGCCAGATCGCTGGCGCCGAGCAGCCATACGCCGTCAGCACGTGAGCGCAGGACGTAGTCCTCGCGTTTGAACGGATCGTCAGTGAGCACGACCGGCGTCGGCAACGCCGTAAAATCCGGCGCACGGCCGACCACGATACCATGACTGCCATCACCGTCTTCGACACGGATGCCGCCCGCACCAAGGCGCGTTAGCATCGTGGCCAGTTCTTGCGCCGTGGCGCGCACGGCGGGTGAAGCGTTTTTCGCCACGACGATCGGCAGCGCAGCGTTACCGCCCTGCGCCAGTAGGCAGGTAGCGGGATCGGCCGCGTTGAGCGTCACGCAGACGGCAAGGGCGAGCACGCCAAGAGGAAGTCGCATGTAGAGCACAACCGCTCCCGCCCGCGTTCGTTGAGCCTTCCCCTGAGACTGCGCACCCCATCCAACGTTTGCTCAGTGCACCGGACTAGCCAGGCCAGCGGCGGCTTCTTGGAAAACATTGCGCACGTCGCTGTTGTCGGAGTTCGGGAAGTTGGCGCGTTGGACCATCAGCACATAGGCGACGCCCTTCACCGGATCGATCCACGCCTGCGTGCCGAACGCGCCGCCGTGGCCGTAGCTACCAGCGCTGAGTGCCGCGCTGACGCCCTGCGGCTCGCGCACCACGCACACACCCAGGCCCCAGCCGTTGCCGTCGGTGAAACCGGTTTTGAGGTCACCGCTGGCGACGGTGCGCAACTGCGTCACCGCGGCCTTGCTCAGGTAGGTGCGGCCATCGAGCGTGCCGTCGTTCAGCAGCAGGCGGCAAAACCGTCCGTAATCGCTCGCGGTGGAAAAAAGCCCGCCGTTCGGCGCTGGGTAATGGCCGATGTTCGTCGGATCAAAATCCCACGGCAACTTGGCCGGGACCAACGCGTCACCTTCGCGTTTGTAGGTAGTGGCCAAACGCGCGACCTGCGTCGGATCAGGATAGAACGTGGTGTCGACCATGCCGAGCGGGGTGAACAAGCGTTCCTGCACGAAGGTCGGGAAACTTTTTCCGGAGACCACTTCGACGATGCGGCCGAGGGTGTTGATGCCCGACTGGCAATAGGCCCAGCGTGTCCCTGGAGCGAACTGCAGTGGGCGACTGCTGAATCCCGGCACGAGGTCGGCGAGCGACTTGGCGACTTTCTTTTCATCGTTGCTCGATTCCGCCAGACCGGACGAATGCGTCAGCAGGTGTTTGAGTGTGAGCACGTGCACCGTGCCATCGGCGGTCGCGGCCTTGGCCAATTCCGGAATGTATTTCGCCACCGGATCGTCGACCGACAACTTGCCTTCATCCTGCAGCATCAAAATCGCCACGCCGGTGATCGGCTTGGTCATCGACGCGATCCAGAACAGCGCGTCGGTGTTCATCGGACGGTTCGTCGCGAGGTCGGCCTTGCCCACCGCGCCAAGGTGCGCGACGCCGTCACGCGTGGCCACCAGCGTCACTACGCCGGCGACGTCCTGACGATCGACCATGGTTTGCATGGCCGCGGTGATCGTCGGTGCCGCACTCGGCGCGGCGTTGCGGGCGGAGTTGGAGCAGGCAGCTCCGACCAGGATCAGACCAGCGAACAACGGCAGACGGACATGACGAAGGAAGAAGGGGGACATGAGCTGAACTCCAGGGGTGCGGAACGTAGAGCAGTGGACCGTTGGGGGGAATGGGTGGTCCGACACCTGGGACGATCGCGTGTGAATGATGCTTTCGCCCGGCATTTTGTTGGAAGGTAGCGCGTCAGGTCGGCGATCCGGGGCACAACACCAACCACCTCCACGCGAGGTCACACGGTGGTTCTCCGACTCACTGCGACTTGCTGGTCAACGCTGCGCTGCGCCAGACGTTAGGACCTCCCTCACTGCCGCTTCCGGAGACCTGATGTTCACCACCGCACTGCTCGCCACCGTTCTCGCCACCGCGCCCGCCGCTGTCCCACCGGAGAAGGGTTTCGTCCCGCCCGCAACGACGCAGGCGGAACTGGCCAAGGACATGGCTGCGGCCGCCAAGGCACTCGCCGAAGTTCTGCCAGCCGAGGAGCTCAAGCTCGCGTCTTTCACCTACGGCGGCAAGGAACACAAATACTGGCACTATATTCCGACCCCGCTGGTGGCGAATCCGGATGCGGTCGGCTCGGCGTACAAACCGTACGGCCGTTTCGGCGTGCCGGTGGAAAAGATGAGTCAGCAGGCGATTGATCGTCTGCATACGTTGATGCGCGTGTCGTTGTCGATCGACGGCTACCAACGTTACGTGCAGATCATGCGCACTGAAGGCGTGAGCAATCCCGAGTTCGGCATGACCGGTCTCAACCGTTCGCCTGAGTCGACGCCCAAAGGCGGCATCAAGTGGTACCATGTCTCACTCTTCGGAAACATCGGCGAGGGTGATTGGGGTTGGCGCCTCGAAGGCCACCATTTCAGCCTGAGCATGGAAGTCTCCGGCGGCCAGGTGAAATTCAGTCCTGTGATGGTTGGCTACAATCCGTGGCCGCAGGTGCCGACCGCGAATTTGCGTGCGGTGGCGCTGTTGCAGTCGCTGAGCAAGGACCAACAGGACAAAGCCTTCATCGTGAAGACCTCGCCGGACAAGGGCATCCCCGCGGACATCGAACGCGTGCCCGGCAAACCGACGCCAGTCGGCGTACCGCTCGGCAAACTCTCGCCCGAGGGCCGTTACGCCTACGAACGTTTGGTCGACGAGTACATCGGCCAGTTCCCCGACGCCGCGGTCGCTGATCTGCGTGCGCGCCTGCAGAGCGAAGCGGACGGCGCGTACCTCGCGTGGTACGGCACCACCGACCACGCCAAGCCGTATTTCATCAAACTCCAGGGCAAGACGTTCCTGATCCAGATGCGCCACAACGGCATCGAAGCGTCGGGATTTGTGCATGGGCATTTGAGCTACCACGACCTGACGGCGGCGACGGGGTCGAATCCGTTGCCGTGATGCCGGCAGATCGGAGAGGATCACTGCTTCTTGGGCTTGCCCTGGAAGTTCGTCCAGATCCTACCACTCGCTCGGACGGCCACGAGGACATCGACAGTAGTGCTGAGGCCTCGGTAAAGCAGCGTGCGGAAGGTCTCCCGCTTCCCGTCGGTCTCCGTCATAAAGCCATCGCTCAGATCTTCATCAGGAAGACCGAACCGTTGAAGGCAGTCCGGTACGGACCTGATGCCGGCGAAAAGGGCCTTCAATCGTCTGTCTTCAGTCGGTGTGACCTCATGGAACAACTCTCCACGTCGCGATGGTGGCGTCGCACCACCACAGAACGGGCAATGATAGACCATCACCTGGCCAGTGCCCTCGGCATTGCTGTACGTGATGTGGAACTCGTTGAGCCGTTCATCCCAGGCGATCGGCAGGGTGGGATCCTTGGCGCATCGGGCGAGGAATCCGCATGTGCACGCGATGTCGGTGACTGAAGCGAAGGTGGGTTTCTCTGCCATATGACGCCCCTGGAACTTAGCTGCCCAGCATCTCCACCAATGCCCACGATGCCATGCCTCACGCCTACCTTCCATTACAGGGTAGGTGGTGTGACCGCGCAGCCCAGCGGTACGCGCTGGTTTCGATTGCCGCCCTCCCGACCACGACCTAGCGTCCCGCCGCCATGAGCGACACCGACGCCAAACACCTGCGCGACCTCACGCCGCACCAATGGAAGTCCGGCATCGCCGCGTGGCTCGGCTGGATGTTCGACGGTCTCGACATGCACCTCTACACGTTGGTGGCGGTCGCGTTCGTGGCGCAGCTGATGATGATCAGCGACACCGCCGATCCCGCGGTGAAAGAGAAGACCGCCTACATCCAGGCGGCGTTCCTCGTCGGCTGGGCGGTGGGTGGCGCGTTCTTCGGGCGCATCGGTGATTGGCTCGGACGCAGTCGCGCACTCATCCTGACCATTCTCACCTATGCCGGTTTCACCGGCTTGTCGTTCTTCGCCCAGACGTGGGACCAGTTGATGATCTGCCGCTTCCTCGCCGCGCTCGGCATTGGTGGCGAATGGGCGGTGGGCGCATCGCTGTTGGCGGAGACCTGGCCCAAACGCTGGCGTCCGTGGATGGCGGCGATCCTCCAGACCGGCGTCAACCTGGGCGTGCTGCTGGCGAGCCTGTCAGTGTTCGTGCTGTCGACGATCCCTGGTTATGAACACCGCTGGGTGTTCTTGGTCGGCGTGCTGCCGGCCTTCCTCACCTTGTGGATCCGCCACGCGGTGCCCGAGACCGCAGCCTGGCATGAAGCGAAGAAGCAGGCCCAGACCCAACCCCATGGGGTGATCGATCTCTTCCGCGGCGAGATCCGCCGCACCACCATCCTGACACTGATCGTCTGTGCGCTCGGTCTCTCAGCGCACTGGGCGTTCATCTTCTGGTACGGCCAGCATCTGCGCACGCTTCCCGAGTACGCCAGCCTCGACAAGGCGGAGGTCACGCGCGTGGTGACCTGGGCGATGACCTGGGTTATGCTCACGTCGATCGCTGGCAACTTCGTCGCTGCCGCCCTCGCCCGGGTGCTCGGTTACCGCAAGTCGATCGTCATCCTCTTCGTCATTTATGGCGCGACGTTGTTGTGGGGTTACCACGCCGAACGCACCATGGCCGGGTTGTGGCCGTTCCTGTTGACCATCGGTTTGTGCCAAGGGGTCTTCGGCCTCTTCACCATGTACCTGCCGCCCTTGTTCCCGGTGCTGGTGCGCACCACCGGCGCGGGTTTCTGCTACAACTTCGGCCGCATCGCCGCCGCTGCCGGCACGGTGTCTTTCATCTGGTTCAAGGACTACAGCACCGCGCTGATGTGGGCTGGCGGCCTGTTCCTGCTCGCGGCGATGGTCTCGCTGATGCTGCCGGACCGCAACGACGCGAAGGACGGGTAAGAGGGAGGATCAACCCGATGACGGCCTATGCAGATCTCAGCTTCTTTGAATATACGGAATCTCCGTGGGCGTTCTCGACAGGTTTCCCGTTCATTCTGGTGAATGTTGGCTGGATCGAAGACAAGGTGCCTTCTTGCGAGGTGCCACTGTTAGACAGTCCTAAGCGATCATTGACCTATCACCTGGGCGAGTACCTGAAGTATCCGGTGAACCTCTACCGGGGTCATCACACCTGCCGGATGTGCGGATTCACCACGTACGACACGCCGGGAGAGACACTACACCAGGGGAACGGTGAGATATTCGTTCGTGGCCCCAACAATATCGTCTATGTGGCTCCAACCATGATTCTCCACTATGTCGATGCACATGGGTATGTCCCACCATCTGGATTCGTGACCGCGGTGACCACGACCTCGACCATGGAGGCGTACCACTGTTTTCATGATCTTTATGAAGCATGGGAAGCCGGGTGTGAGCCTTCGCCGTGATGGCCATGATCGATAAGTCATTGTACAGATTGGGCTGCTTCGTGACGTAGCCCGACAAGGGAACCCATGTCCACCCACGACCAGGCGATCAAGGCGCTGATGGCGGAGCGTGCCCCGCTGTTGGGGTACATCCGCGCCATCGTCGGTGATCCGCATCTAGCGGAGGACGTTTTCCAGGAGGTCGTCCTGGTGGTGGTGAAGAAGGGCGCTGAGCACGGTGATCCCCAGCGATTCCCGGCGTGGATCCGGACGGTGGCGCGCTACGAGTCGCTCGCCGCGCTACGAAAACGCCACGCGCATGTGCCGTTCGATGATGCGCTGCTGGATGCCTTCGATGCGCAATGGGCTGCATGTGAAGAAGCAGAACCACGTCGTCCGGCAGTGGATGCCCTTCGTGCGTGTTTGGAACGCCTGTCACCGACCTCGCGCAAACTCGTCGCGGCGAAATACGAACGCTCGCAGTCCGGTGAGCAGATCGCCGCCGAGATCGGCCGCCCGGTGAACACCGTTTACGTCGCGCTGACGCGTATCCACAAGGCCCTGGCCGACTGTGTACGTGCGCGCCTCGCCCGTGGAGCTGCCGATGTCGGGTGAACTCCACGCCGAAGACGAACAATTCGCGCGCTTGGCCTTCCGCCACCTGGAAGGTTTGGCCACCCCGGCGGAGCAGGCGGAACTTGCGCTGCTGCTGAAACGTGAACCGGCACGACTCGCCCAGTTCGCCAGCATCGCGCGGCAACACGGTCTGCTCAGCGAATTGTTGACCGTCCCTGGCGCTTCGCCGGCAGAGGTGGAACCGACGGCGGCGGAACCGCCCATTGGCGGCGCGACGCAAGTGCTGCGCCGCAATTCTCGGCGGGAGCGGGTGTTCCGTCGCCGGCGCCCAACCGGAGCGACCGGATGGTTCGCGGCAGCTGCCGCGCTGGCGTTGGTGGTGCTTGGTGGCGTGCTCATGTGGGAATCACGTGGTGCGCTGGTCGGACACCTGCACTCGTCGACGATCACGACGGCGGGTGGACAGGAGGTCCGTGCTGGTGACCAAGTGCGGCCGACTATCGGTGATCACCTGGTGTTGCGCGACGGCAGCCGGATCGGTTTCTCCGCGGGTACACGTGTCACCGTGGTGAATGCGACGCGGATCGAGGTCGCCCAGGGCATAGTGACGGTCGACGCCGCACCGCGGGCAGCGGGCACGGCATTGGTCATCAGATCGCCGGTGGCTGAAGCGCGGGTGGTCGGCACCCGTTTCGTGGTTGCGGTAGACACCATGCGTACGCGCCTGGACGTAAGCGAAGGCCTGGTGCGCTTCACTCGCTCCGCGGACGGTGCCGCGCTCGACGTGCCGGCCGATGCCTGGGCCGAGGTCGCGGATGGAGCTCCCTTCATCGTCCATCGTCGGGCAGCGGATAAGCCGGACACGCCTGCGCCGTCGGCGGATCCCTTCGTGTTCGGCGTCAACCTCAACGGCGGTCCGGTGACCATCGCTGGCAATCGGTGGTGGTCGCAGGCCGAAGCGGTCACGCATGGGCTGGTGCTGCCTGAGCTGGTGGAAGTCACTGCGACTGCAGTCACGCCGGTACCGGCGGTGGAACGTGCAGTGGCGGGGATGCTCAATACGGCGATCCATCGCGTAGATAGAGATCTGCCACTCAGCATGCCGTTGGCGGACGGTGCGTACGACGTCGACCTGTGGCTGATGGAGAACTATCGCCCTGGGCATCGTTCACTCACCATCACCATCGAAGGCACGGTCGTGGCGGAGCGCGTGCAGGACGGCGACGCCATGGGTGTGTGGCATCGCTTGACCTATCCGGTGACGATCAGCGACGGACGTCTGGATCTCGTGCTCGGTGTCCCCGGCCAACAACCGCACCTGATGGGGTTCAGCGTCAAACGTCGGTGATCCGGGTCTTCGCTCTGCCCGGGAGCGGGGGGGGATGGCGGCCCGGGGGCATACACTTTTAAATTAAGCCCGGGGGGCGTGGGGGGCCCCCACAACCCGCCGTAAGCGGCGCGCCC